>NZ_CP013631.1 GCF_001664485.1 Rhizobium sp. N324
GGTTCGAGGGTTGTGCGACCGCTGAAGTCGATATGCCCGGGTCAGCGGATCAGCCTTCGCTCCAGGAAGGTCTGCATGTCATGGCGCCCGTCTACGACACAGTAGACGGGCGCCGTCGCTGCCGATGATGCGATAGATCATGCGCCAGGGCTTATGGTGCCGTTCGCGATATTCGGTGAGTCCGATAGCGGTGAGCTCTTTCGGGATATTTCCCCTGGCCGGGAATTCTTCGAGATCGGCGCAGGCACTCTCGATTTCCGTCAGGATGCGCTCAGCCGTCTCGATGCCGTCGCGGCCGGCGATGAAACGGTAGAGATCTTCGATGTCGCGTTCCGCTTCCTCGGCGAAACGAACACGATAAGGCATCAGGATTGGCTGTTGGACAAACGCTTGCGAATGCGCGCGAAGGTCTCGGCAGCGGGGCGCAGCTTGCCTTCCTCGACTTGCCGATTGGTCAGCGCCAGCACCTTCAGGAGCGCCAAGGTCTCCTGTGTCTCTTCATATTGGCCGACATCCTGCAAAATGGCTTTCGCTTCGCCGTGAAGGGTAATGACAACCGGCTGCGGATTGTCTTTCAGTGTCCGGATGATCTCGGGCGCATGCGTTTTGAGATAGCTGATCGGCTTGACTTGATCTGACAGCCTCATGCTGTTGCTCCTTTTCGACCAAAATATAGATCATCAAATGGTCGATTGAAAGACGCCTTTTGCACGGCGGCGGCCCGACCCGAGCCTCCGATTTTCCATTTCAGGCACCACCGCTTTTTTTCACGCAACCTCCGCGAAAGAGAAAGCCATTTCTTATAACGAAGTTTGTCTACTGATTTTATAGATTATACTTTGCAACCAGCGATCGGATCGTGATGTCATGACCTATCTCCTCAGCCTTCTCGACAAAAGCCCGATCGAACAGGGTTTCACCGCCGCGGATGCGTTGCGGGCAACGGTCAAGATTGCCGCGCGCGCCGAGGAACTCGGTTATCACCGCTTCTGGGTGGCCGAGCATCATAACATGTCCAATCTGGCAAGCTCCGCGCCGGAGGTGCTGATCGCCTATCTCCTCGCCAGAACCTCGAAGATCCGTATCGGCTCCGGCGGCGTCATGCTGCAGCATTACAGCGCCTATAAGGTTGCCGAGACGTTCAATTTGCTGGCATCGCTTGCGCCCGGCCGTGTCGATCTCGGTGTCGGCAAGGCGCCGGGCGGTTTTCCGCTGTCGACGCGCGCCCTGCAGCTTGCCGTCGATCCGTCCAGGAAGCCGGATTTTGCAAGCCAGCTTTCCGATCTCAACACCTATCTTGCTGCCAATCCGAACTATGACGGTGCGCAGGCAACCCCTTTCCCGCCGACGGCGCCCGATCGTTTCCTGCTCGGCGCCAGCGTCGAAAGCGCCGAACTGGCGGCCGAGAAGGGCTGGGAACTGGTCTTTGCCGGTCACCTGAACGGCGATCCCGACAATCTGCGCAGGACCTTCGAGGCTTATGAGCGGGCGTCCGGCGGCAAGCGGCCGATCCTGGCGCTCGCAGCTTTTGCCGCCGAAAGCGATGACTATGCCCGCGAGAGGATCGGCAATCTGCGCATCGTCAAGCTGTTCCTGCCGAATGGCCAGACCGCCAATGTCGGCAGCGAGGAGCAGGCGGCCGAATTTGCCCGCCAGGCCGGCGTCACCGATTACCGCATCGAGGAGAAGGTGCCGAGCGTACTGCACGGCACGGCAAAGCAGATCCGCAAGGAATTGGACGAGCTTCACCGCCGCTACGGCGTCAAGGAATTCGTGCTCGACACGCCGGCGCTGTCGGTCGCCGAGCGCCTTGCCTCCATCGAGTTGCTCGCCGAAGAGCGGCTTTCCCTCGTCGCCTGACCGTTTTCAAGGAGATCGATCCCATGCCTCAGAAACACGTCACGTTCGGCATCATGCTGCAGGGTCCCGGCGGTCACATGAATGCCTGGAAGCATCCAAGCGGACCGGTGGATGCCAGCGTCAATTTCGACTTCTTCGTCAAGACGGCGCGGAAGGCAGAGGCCGCCGGCATCGCCTTCGCCTTCGTAGCCGACGGGCTCTATATCAACGAGCAGTCGATCCCGCATTTCCTCAACCGCTTCGAGCCGATCGCCATTCTTTCGGCGCTGGCGGCCTCGACCTCGAAAATCGGCCTCGTCGGTACGGTCTCGACCTCCTACAGCGATCCCTTCACCATCGCCCGTCAGTTTGCTTCGGTAGATCTTATCAGCGGCGGCAGGGCAGGGTGGAATGCGGTGACCTCGCCGCTTGAAGGCTCCGGGCGCAACTACAGTCGCCAACATCCCGAGCACGAGCTGCGCTACGAGATCGCCGAAGACTATATCGATGCGATTAAAGGCTTGTGGGATTCCTGGGATGACGACGCCTTCGTGCGCGATCGCGAAACCGGCGTCTATGCCGACAAGACCAGGATGCACCGCCTTAACCACAAGGGCCGCTTCTTCCGCATCGAGGGGCCGCTCAACATTGGCCGTTCGAAGCAGGGGCAACCGGTGATCTTCCAGGCCGGCGCCTCGGACTCCGGCATCAGACTCGCCGGCAAACATGCCGATGCCGTCTTCACCAATGGCGGCCCGTTCGAGGAAGCCCAGGCCTTCTATCGGCAGCTGAAGGACAGCGTCGTCGCCCATGGACGCCCGGCAGCCGAAGCCGGCATTTACCCCGGCATCGGCCCGATCGTCGGGAAGACGGCCGAGGAAGCGGAAGCCAAATATCAGGCGATCCGCAATCTCGTCACCATCGAGGAAGCGCTCGCCTATCTCGGCCGCTTCTTCGATCATCACGATTTCAGCATCTATCCGCTCGACGAGGCCTTCCCGGATCTTGGCGATATCGGCAAGAACAGCTTCCGGGCAACCACCGACCGCATCAAGCGCACGGCACGCGAAAAAGGGCTGACGCTGCGCGAAACCGCGCTCGACGTCGCCACACCCCGCACGGCCTTCATCGGTACGGCGGAACATATCGCCGACGAGATCATCCGCTGGGTGGATCATGGCGCCGCCGACGGCTTCATCCTCGGTTTTCCCGTCATCGCCGAAGGCTTCGATGACTTCGCCGAATACGTCCTGCCGATCCTGACCGAGCGCGGCTATTTCGATCCGGTCCTGAAGGGCGAGACGCTGCGCGATCATCTGGGCCTGCCCTTCCGGGAAAGCCGCTATGCGGCCGGCGCCGATCAGCTCGAGCAGGGAAGGGCTGTCGGCGCCTGAGGCGCCGGCGAACCGCCATGGACACTATCGCTCGGAACCCGCGCAGCAACGATCCGGTCGAGAAGGGCATCGCCGCCTATCTCGACGAGATCATCGCACTTCGCCACGATCTGCACCAATATCCCGAGCTTGCCTTCCAGGAGCTCAGGACCAGCAAGCTCGTGGCCTCCCGCCTGTCCTCCTGGGGCTACGAGGTGACGACGGGCATTGCCGGCACCGGCATCGTCGCCACCTTGAGACGCGGCGAAGGCAGGAAACGGATCGGTATTCGCGCCGATATGGATGGGCTGCCGATCGAGGAAGCGACCGGTCTTGCCTATGCGAGCAGCAATCCGGGCGTCATGCACGCCTGTGGTCATGACGGCCATACCTCGATCCTGCTGGCGGCTGCGCGCTATCTCGCAGAGAGCGGCAATTTCAGCGGCACGTTGAGGCTGATCTTTCAGCCCGCCGAGGAAATTGGTGCGGGCGCCCGCAAGATGATCTCGGAAGGCCTGTTCGAACGGTTTCCCGTCGATGCGGTCTTCGGCCTGCACAACTGGCCGGGTGTGCCGGCGGGCCAGTTCGGTTTTGTCGCCGGCCCGGCCATGGCCTCGGTCGATCAGGCGGTCGTCAAGATTGTCGGCAAGGGCGGCCACGGCGCCGAGCCGCACCGCGCCGTCGATCCGGTGCTGGCGTCCGCATCCTTCATCACCGCCCTGCAAAGTGTCGTCTCTCGCAATGTCGATCCGCAAGACATGGCGGTCGCCACTGTCGGCTCGATCCATGCCGGCTCCGCCTCGAATGTCATCCCCGAGAGTGTGGAGATGAAGCTGACCATGCGGGCCTTCAGCGAGACGGTGCGTCAGCTGCTGCAGGAGCGCATTCCAGCCCTTGCCCGCGCCCAGGCCGAAAGCTTCGGCGCGGTGGCGGAGGTGAATTACCGGCTCGGTTTTCCGGCGCTGGTCAACCACGCCAAGGAAACCGCATTTGCCCGGGATGTCGCCTATGATGCGCTTGGTCTTGCGGCGATCGAAAAGGATTTCCGGCCGCGCACCGCGAGCGAGGATTTTGCCTTCATGCTGCAGGCCAATCCCGGCAGCTATCTCTTCGTCGGCAATGGCGACAGCGCGCCTCTGCACAGCGCCCACTACGATTTCAACGACGCGATCATTGCACCGGCCGCCCGCTACTGGGTGCGGCTCGCCGAAACCTTCCTCACGGATGACAATGGGTGACGAACGATATGAGCGACACGTTTCTCTATACGAGCCCTCTCGACCCCCGCGCCAAGCCGCTGATCGATGAGTTGATCCATGAATATGACAGCCGCTACGGCACCTATTTCAATGCCGAAGGTGCTGCGGCAGAGCTCAACCGCTATCCTCCCGAAGCCTTTGCGCCGCCTCACGGCAATTTTCTGCTGCTGCTCCGCAATGGCGAAACCATCGGCGGCGGCGCCTTCAAACATTATGACGAGCGCACCGCCGAATTCAAACGCATCTGGACGCGTTCCGACCTGCGCCGCCAGGGTCTTGCCCGCAAGGTGCTGGTGGAGCTGGAGGCCCAGGCCGGCCGTCAGGGTTATAGCCGCATTTACCTGACGACCGGTTTCCGCCAGCCCGAGGCCGTCGGCCTCTATCTGAATGACGGCTATACGGCTCTCTTCGACACATCAGCCGATCCCGAAATCTACAAGAGCCTGCCCTTCGAGAAGGACATCACCCATCTCGCGCAATCGGTTCTCGATGAGGCCGAACCACGCCTGCGCGTGGCCGGCGCAAATCACTGAAAACGGCAAAGACCGACAATCATAAAAGGGAAGCAAGAATGGCACTGACGACGGATTTCGCCGGCATCGCGCCCGGCAGCAGGACGGTGGAATCGAAGCCGGATCATTCCCGTTACCGCATCGTGCCGGCACGCCATCCCGGTCGTCTGGCCGGCACGATCTTCGCCGCCGTCGTCATCGTCGCCGTGCTCTATTCGACCTTCACCAATCCGCGCTGGGGTTGGAACGTCTTTGCCGAATGGTTCTTTGCCGAGCCGGTGCTCGTTGGCCTCGGCAGGACGTTGCTGCTGACCGCGCTTGCCGCCGTTTCCGGTTCCATTCTCGGGACGGCCCTGGCGCTCGCCCGGGTCTCCAAGTCGCCGCTGCTGTCAGGCCTTTCCTGGGGTTATATCTGGCTGTTGCGCTCGATCCCGATGATCGTGCTGCTGCTGATCCTGAACAATCTCGGCTATCTCTACGAAACGATCAGGATCGGCATCCCCTTCACCAACACGGTCTTCATCGATTATCCCACGGTGCAGTTGCTGACGCCGTTTGCCGCCGCCTTCCTCGGCCTGACACTCAACCAGTCGGCCTTCTTCGCCGAGATCGTCCGCGGCGGTATCCTTTCGGTGGATCATGGCCAGCTGGAGGCCGCCGCCGCCCTCGGCCTGCCGCGCCGGCGCCAGGCTTTCCGCATCGTGCTGCCGCAGGCGATGCGCTCGATCCTGCCGACCGGTTTCAACGAACTCATCGGATTGGCGAAAAGCACGTCCATGGTCTATGTGCTGGCGCTGCCGGAACTGTTCTACACGGTGCAGGTGATCTACCGCCGCAATCTCGAAGTCATTCCGCTGCTGATGGTCGCCACCGTTTGGTACCTGATCATCATGACGGTGCTGTCGGTCGCCCAGCATTATATCGAGCGCTATTTCTCCAAGGGCGCCGTGCGCAATCCGACGCCGCTGCCCTTTCAGGCATTCTTCGAGCGTTTCCGTCGCTCGCTTCCTGCCTTCGATACGACGGTCGAGCCCGTGCGCAAGATCGGCTTCCGGGATGCGGCCTCACTGCGGGCTACGGGCGGGGCGGTGCGCGTGCAAACGATCTCGAAGAGTTTCGGCTCGCTGAAGGTGCTCGACAAGGTCGAGCTCAGCCTGCCCTCGGGCAGCGTGACCGCCATCCTTGGTCCGTCCGGCTCCGGTAAATCGACGCTTCTGCGCGCGATCAACCATCTGGAGCGTGTCGATGAGGGTTTCATCTCCGTCGACGGCGATTTCGTCGGCTACAGCAGGAAGGGCGACACGCTCTACGAGCTCAAGGAAAAAGAGATCCTCAAGCGCCGCGCCGATATCGGCATGGTCTTCCAGAGCTTCAATCTGTTCCCGCATCTGACCGTGCTCGAAAATCTCATCGAGGCGCCGATCCAGGTTCGTGGGCTCGGCCGCGAGGAAGCCGTGCAACTGGCGCAGGAGCTGTTGGCCCGTATCGGCCTCAGCGACAAGATCAATGCCTATCCGCGCCAGCTCTCCGGCGGCCAGCAGCAGCGTGTGGCGATCGCCCGGGCCTTAGCGCTCCGTCCCAAGGTGCTGCTCTTCGACGAGCCGACCTCTGCACTTGATCCGGAGCTTGTCGGCGAAGTGCTGGACCTCATCAAGGACCTCGCCCGCACCGGCACGACGCTCGTCATCGTCACCCATGAGGTCGGCTTTGCCCGCGAAGTCGCCGACACGGTCGTCTTCATGGAAAGCGGCCGTATTCTGGAGGTTGGTCCGCCGGCCCGGATTTTCACACAGGCGGAGCATCCCCGAACCCGCGAATTCCTTGCCAAGGTTCTCTAGCGCCGATCGGCGCTGGTGAAATGCCGGGCCGCGACGGGCTGCTCCGGTCGAACGACAATAACCACAACCCGAAGATGAAATGGAGAAGGGGCATGGCATTTGCAGATAGAGTAAGGCTTCTCATAGCGGGAGCCGTCACCATCGGCGCAATCGGTTTCGGTTCCGCTCAGGCGCAGCAGAAATTCGATCTCAGCCCCGAACAGCCGAACCGGCTGCGGGTGGAAAAGAACGAGAAACGCATCGCTGAAATCAAGGACTTCAAGTTCGTCGAAAACGGCGCCTTCACCGTCGGCATCAGCTCAAGCGGCAATCTGCCGCTGCATGACTATGCCTCCGATTCCAAGACAGTCATCGGTTACGACGTCGATCTGGCGCAGGCCATTGCCGACAGCCTCGGCCTGAAGCTCAACCTCGTCTCCGTCGCCTGGGCCGATTGGCCGCTGGGGCTGACCTCCGGCAAATTCGACGCGGTGATCTCGAACGTGACCGTCACGGAAGAGCGCAAGGAGAAGTTCGATTTCTCGACCTACCGCAAGGATGAACTTGGTTTCTACGTCAAGGCCGAAAGCCCGATCGCAGCGCTCAAGCAGCCGAAGGATATTGCCGGCCTGAAGGTCATCACCGATGCCGGCACCAACCAGGAGAAGATCCTGCTGGAATGGGACCGCGAGAATGTCGCCGCCGGCTTGAAGCCGATCGAGGTGCAATATTATGACGACGACGCGGTCAAGGATCTCGCCGTGCAGTCCGGCAGAGCCGACGCCGTCTTCAGTGTCAATGCGACGCAGGCCTATTCGGCAGGGATAAACGGCAAGACCAAGCTCGTCGGCACTGTCAGCGGCGGCTGGCCGATCACCGCCGAGATTGCGGTCACCACCCGCAAGGGCAGCGGTCTGGCGGCTCCCCTGACCGACGTCGTCAACGACCTGATCGCCAGCGGCGCCTATAAGAAGATCCTCGATACGTGGAATCTCGGTCCGGAGGCGATCGACAAGGCGCAGACCAACCCGCCCGGCCTGCCGAAGAGCGGCTCCTGATCCTATCCGGCCGGCAGTATGCTGCCGGCCATTCCTGCCTGACATTTCGGAGATTGAAGACGATGATTGCCTTTCCGGCATTGCGGACCCTGCTGATCGCCGCCATGGCGTCCGGCCTTTCCTTCGGCGCAACCCGTGCGGCCGACGATTTCGACCTGAGCCCGCAGCAGCCGGGCAGGCTGCATGCCGCCAAAAACGATGCGGCGATCGCGGCGATCCCCAAGGGATTCAAGTTCGTCACGCCAGGCAAGTTCACCATCGCCGTCAGTCCGGGCGGGCCGCCGCTTTCCACCTATGCCACCGACGCCAAGACCGTGGTCGGGGCGGATCCCGATTATGCCTGTGCCATCGCCGACAGTCTCGGCCTGACGCTGGAGATCGTGCCCGTCGCCTGGATCGACTGGCCGCTCGGCCTGGCCTCGGGCAAGTATGATGCCGTCATTTCCAATGTCGGGGTCACCGAGCAGCGCAAGGAGAAGTTCGATTTCTCCACCTACCGTCAGGGCCTGCACGGCATCTTCGTGAAGTCCGACAGCCCGGTCACCTCGATCAAACAGCCGAAGGATGCGGCGGGTCTGAGGATCATCGTCGGGGCTGGAACCAATCAGGAGCGCATCCTGGTGAAGTGGAGCGACGAGGATGTCGCCGCGGGCCTGAAACCGATCGAGCTGCAATATTACGACGACGAGGCGGCAAGCCTCCTCGCGCTGCAGTCGGGCAGGGCCGATGTCATCGTCCAGCCGCATGCGCAGCTGGTCTTCATCGCTGCGCGCGACAAGAACATCAAGCGCGTCGGCACGCTCAGCGCCGGCTGGCCTGATCGTTCCGACGTTGCGATCGCCACCCGCAAGGGAGGAGGGCTTGCCGATGCGCTGACCGTCGCCACCAACGGCCTGATCAAGGACGGCACCTACGGCAAAATCCTCGACCACTGGCACCTTTCCGAGGAGGCCTTGCCGGCATCCGAGACCAATCCGCCCGGCCTGCCGAAATACTGATCTGCAGAAGGCGTGACATGAGCAGCGGCATTATATCCATCAGCCATATCGGTTTCCTCACCCCCGGCAACTATCGCGACGACGATCCCCTGTCAGGATTGGAGCAGACGCTCCAGCAACTGCAATATGGCGAAGAGCTGGGTTTCGACAGCGCCTGGGTCCGCCAGCGGCACGTGGAGCCCGGGATTTCTTCCGCGAGCGCCTTTCTGGCGGCGGCGACGCAACGGACCAGCCGGATCCAGCTCGGAACGGCGGTCATTCCGATCGGCTATGAAAACCCCTACCGGCTGGCCGAAGACCTCGCCACGGTCGATGTCCTCTCACGCGGACGGCTGAATATCGGCGTCAGCGCCGGCCGGCCGCCGCATGCCGAGTTGATTGCCCCGCTCGCCTTCGACGGCGACTGGACGCGCTACGATTTCTCGCATGACCGCGTGCTGCGCTTCGCCGACAATCTGCGCGGTGCCTATCTCGGCGACGATGAGACCTTGATCAAGACGCCCTTCGGCCCGCAGCGGCCGCGGCTGCAACCTTATGCCAAAGGCCTGATCGATCGGATCTGGTATGGCGGCGGGTCTCAGCGCTCGGCCGAGTGGGCCGGGCGCAACGGCTTCAATCTCCTGACCGGCAACGTGATAACGGGGGAGGGGACCGACGACTTCTTCGTCGCCCAATCCAGGTTGATCGAAACCTACCGTGGCGCCGGACCTCAGCGCCGCGTCGCGCTCGGCCGCGTCATCGTGCCTTTCGACAGCGCCGATGCGGCGACACGCCGCCGCTATCGCGATTATGCCGCTGGCCGCCATCAGCGGACGCTTTCGCCCCAGGGCGAGCGGCGGACCCTGTTTGCCCGCGATATCGTCGGCACGTCGGAGGAGATCTTGGAGCAGCTTTTTTCCGATCCGATCCTGCCTGAGGTCGGCGAGCTGCGGCTGGAGCTTCCTTACGAGTTCGAGCACGAGGAATACCGTCAGATCCTGCACGACTTCGTGACAAGGATCGCGCCGCAGCTCGGATGGAAAGCGCAGCCCGAAATTCGGGGCGCTTCCTGAGGCAGGCCGCGCCGGTCAAGCCCTCATTCGACGTCAGAACAATCATTCACGAGGAACAATCACCAGTGACGAGAACGGTAGAATACTTCTTTTCGATTGGATCGCCCTGGTCCTACATCGGTTTCGACGCCTTCATCGAACTGGCGGCGAAGAACGACGTCGTCGTCGCGCCCTATCTGACGACGGTGGTCGAGGAAAATGGCGGGATCTTCTCGCGCAACCGGCCCGAAATCCGGCGTGCTTACTGGACGCGGGACCTCAAACGCTGGGCGCGCGTGCGGGGCAAGGAATTGCGGCTCGAACATCGCCCTGAGCTCACCGATCCGACGCCGGCCTCCCTCTTCGTCATTGCCGCCTATCTCGACGGACAGGACTGGATCGGTGTCGCCCGAACCCTGCAGCATGCCTTCTGGGCCGAGGCGAGGGATATCGGCAAGCCCGACGTCCGTGAGGCGATTGTTACCGCCGCAGGCTTTGATGGTGCAGCACTGCTCCGGCGGCAAGCCGATGAGGATGTCCAGAACAAATGGTCGGCAGACCGCACGCATGCGCGCGACAGCGGTGTCTTCGGCTTCCCCACCTATGTCCATGACGGCGAGATTTACTGGGGACAGGACAATCTGCCTTTCCTGGAGCGCCATCTTGGCGGCGACAGGCCTTAAGCCGAGTGGCACCTCGGTTGAGACGGATTTTTCCAAATAAGTCTATAAAATAGATAGACATAATTCCTTGCCTTTGACGCCGTTCGCTAGATTGCTGTGATTGAAGGGGAAATCGCACGCATGCTCGACAGGACATCTGAGGACGCCACCATTCCGCCGCATCCGACGGAATGGCCGACCGTTATTCTCGCGATCGTCATCCATGGCGGGTTTCTGGCGCTGACCTGGTGGTGGCAATCATTGCCGACGATCGTGGTCGTGATCGTCGGAGGCTGGCTGATTGCCTGGCACGGGTCGCTTCAGCATGAGGTCATTCACGGCCATCCGACAGGAAGACGGTGGGTGAACGATGTGATCGGATCGGTGCCCCTGTCGCTGTGGCTGCCTTACCCGATCTACAGGGAAAGCCATCTGGAGCACCATCGAGACGAATATCTGACCGACCCGATCGAAGATCCGGAATCCTCCTACGTCACCCGGGCCGCCTGGGAGCGGCTCGGCCCTGCAGGCAGGCTGCTGGCGCGGTGGAACACGACCCTTTTCGGCCGGTTGACGATCGGCCCTGCCGTGATGCTCCTGAGTTTCCTCGGGCAGGAATGGCGGCTGGTGTGGGCGAACGAGCCGGGAAGACAGCGGATATGGGCGGTCCATAGCATCGGTGTCTCCCTCGTCCTTTTCTGGGTGACGGTCATCTCAGGCATGCCGCTATGGCTCTATCTCTTCGCCTTCGTCTATATCGGTGCGGCAATGACGCGGCTTAGATCCTATGCCGAGCACCGATATGCGGAAAGCCATGAGGAGCGCACCGCCATCGTCGAAAACAGCCATCTCTTCGGCCTGCTGTTTCTCTACAACAATCTGCATGTTCTCCACCATCGCCGTCCCGGCATCTCCTGGTATCGTCTGTCCACCGTCTATCGCCACAATCGCGAGATGCTGGTCCGTTCGAACGGCGGGCTCGTCTATGACGGTTATTGGGATGTCGCACGCCGGTTTTTCCTGAAGCCGCACGACGATCCGACGCATCCCCGTCATTCGTGACGGCGGCGACAGCCGCGCCTGCAGGTCACTGGCTCGGAGCCAGCGGCGTCCGACCTGCTATAGCGGAGGAAATTCCGTTATCCTGACGGTTTTGCACATTCCCATCGAAACCGTTCCATTCTATTGGAGGAAAAGATAAGGGAAGATTTTTTTACATTGTTTGCTTCGATTGGTTCTTTTATCTCCTGTTTCATCAAAACGCGAAACGCGCAGCATTGATCGGAGAAAGACGATGAACCCCGCCATGAACATGATGCCGATGATGAACAACATGATGCCCGCCATGATGAACCCGATGATGGGTGGTGGAATGATGCCGATGATGGGCGGCATGCCCATGATGAACGGCGCGATGATGCCGATGATGGCCTCTATGCCGATGATGATGATGATGATGGGCTCGATGAAGTGCAGCATGACGGCCGACGGCATGGTCTGCGAAATGAAGCCGATGGAAGGCATGGACAAGGACATGTTCATGGAATGCTGCAAGCGCATGATGTCGATGATGTCGGGCGGCATGCCGATGATGATGATGTGCGGCGGCATGATGATGTGCTGCACGATGGCCGCCTGAGCCTTTCACATCCCGAAAGAGACGACAAAGCCTCCGGAGACGGAGGCTTTCTTGCATCAGACCCTGATGTCCTCAAGATAGGTCGTCACGAGGTAGAGGATCGCCTCCGTGCCTGTCATGTTTCGATAGACGTGGGGAACGTCCGCCTCGAAGACGATGGCATCGCCTTCACCCAGGATATGCAGCGGCTGTTTGCCGGCGATGATTTCGACGGTGCCTTGAGCAACGACCAGATTTTCGACCGTTCCATGCTGATGGGCGTCGGCGTTTTCGGTATGGTGCGGAGCGATCCGGAGCTCGTAGAATTCCACCTTCCTCTCGCCCTCGAAGGGAAAGAGTGCGCGTGTCTGGAAGCGCCCCTCGGAAGACGCGAGGATTTTCGATCGTGCCCTCGGCACGGCAATGATCGGAGTTTCGCCGCGTTCGGCGATCAACGCGGCGCAGGGAATGCCGAGAGCAAGCGCGATCTTCGACAGGATGCTTAACGTCGGGCTGCTCTTGCCCGTTTCGATCTGGCCGAGCATCGCCCGGCTGACGCCGGCGATCTTTGCCAGCCTGTCCAGGGAATAGCCGCGGCGGGTGCGGATACGCCGCAAGTTCTGTCCCGTCTGAACCGTAATCTCGTCGGCGGCATCCTTCGCTTCGACGTCGGAACGAAGCGCTTGATCAGACGCCATGTCCCGCAATGCCCATTGCCATGACCGGAACGAAGCCCCAATAGGGCACCCACATCAGAACCGGCTGCATCGCAAACGATACCGACGCGGCAACCTTCGCCGCGTCAGGCGCATGCTTGCTACGCGCTTGCCGGTAAGCCTGAAGGTCGATGACATCAGCCGTTTGCATTGGCATGAAAAGCTCCCGCTAAAATCTATAAGAAAGCTATATTTTCTCCGGCGGAAAAGGCAGGGCGCGTCATCCAATCGTCCGGCCGAACCGGAAATCTTATACCAAAAATACGCGGGCTTACGGCAAAGCCATTTGTCGCCGGATTTCATACGCCCAAAGACGTCTGCCATCCGGAGACCAAGCCCGCAACTGGGCGATTGACGATCGCCGCAGCCTATGCGTGCGGACGCTGAGATGAATGTTTTTTTCAACCGAGTGCGGAAGGAGAGACACACATTCCTTTAATCCAGTAATTTTATAGACAATATTTGAAGCAACCATAGAGAGGAAAAACCATGTCAGGTTTCAAACTCGTCGGCATAGCTGGCAGCTTCAACCGTCCATCGAAGACATTGGCGCTGGTCCGCCACGTCGCCGAACGCGCAAGCATCCGATACGGATTTACGAGCAAGACCTACGATTTGCACGATGTCGGTCCGTCGCTGGGCAGCGCCTTGTGGCGCAAGGACCTCGACGACCAGGCCCGGCGTGTCGTCGACGAGATCGTGGGCGCCGACGTGCTGGTGGTCGGTTCGCCGACCTACAAGGGATCCTATCCCGGCCATTTCAAGCATCTCATCGATCTGATCGACCCGCAGGAACTGCGGGCGAAGCCGATCATCATTACGGCAACGGGCGGCGGCGATCGGCATGCGCTGATGGTCGAGCATCAGCTTCGGCCGCTGTTCGGTTTTTTCATGGCGCACACGCTGCCGACGGCCGTTTATGCGTCCGATCGCGATTTCACGGACTACGCGGTCTCATCCGATCAGCTTTCGAACCGCATCAGCGAAGTGGTCGGCGAATTGGCGGCCTTCTTTCCCGGAGCAGGCCCGGCAATAGCGGCGGCCGAATAGGAACATCGCCATGGTTCTATCTCAGGACACAACGGCAGACGGTGCGGAAGGCTCGGGGCGGCCGGGCGAACAATTGTGGAGCGTCTTCGAATTCGCGCGACGATATCGCCTCGCCAAACGGGAAGAGAACCGCTTGCTGATGCTTTACGGCCCGACCGCATCGCTTCGCGATCTCCTTGCCAATGCCCGACGTCATTGCCTGATTTCCTAACCATCGCTTCCTGACAGGAGGTTCGCATGAAGCTTGATTTCTATTTCCGGCTGAAACGCGCGATCGGCCGTTTTCTCGATCCGAAAAGCCCGGCTGGGCTGCAGCCTGTAAACGGACGGCTTCTCCGCGACGAAGAGCGGGACCGGTCGGCGCGCGAATACGAACTCCATTATTGGGGCGCGATGCCCGGACTTTGGTATTGAGGAGGATGCGGGATGGCGATCGTCGTTGAGACCGGCTTCCGCCGGCACAAAACGAAAAGAGCGACGGCAAGCGTCATGTCGCAGTTCAGGCATGCGGCCGGGTTCTGCACGGTCGTCGGTTCCTTCACCTTCCTGTTCGCGCTGGTGATCGGGCTGATCCAATGAGCGACGTCCTCATTCTTCCCGGATTGTTCGGCTCGGGAGAGGGGCATTGGCAGCAGCACTGGCTGCAGGATCAACCGGGCAGCCGTTATGTTGTCCAGGACGATTGGAGCCATCCTGACCTCGACAGCTGGCTGCCGCGCCTGGAAAGCGCGCTCGAAGAGGCCGGTGAGGCCTATCTGGTTGCCCATAGTCTCGGATGCCTGCTCGCCGCCCGGCTGGCCGGGCGAAGTGTTGCCCGTCGGGTGAAGGGAGCATTGCTCGTTGCTCCCTGCGATCTGCCGGCCACGGACATTCTGCATCCCGGGCACATCTCGTTCGGCGGCATGCCGACGGCGCCTCTGCCATTTCCGAGCATCGTCGTCGGCAGCATGAACGATGCCTACATGACGGTCGATCGGCTGACCTTGTTTGGTCGCCTGTGGAAGGCCGAGACCAGGAATATCGGCCTTGCCGGCCACATCAATATCGCCAGCGGTTTTGGCCGCTGGCGAACCGGCTACCGGCTGCTGGACGCCTTGAAGATGCGCGCCGGCGATCGAAGGCGCAACGTTTTCGCGCGGCCGGCTTTCGCGATGTGAATGGAAGCCGAATGTCCGATATCATCGACGATCTCCTGCGCCTCAGCGATGATCCGAATGCCGACCCGAGGAGCCGGCGCCGGCAAACCATGGAGCGTTTGGTAGAGACGCTGCTTGCCATGGCAGATGCCGAAATTGGGCCGGACGAAGTGCAACATCGCCATTCGATCATCCATCTGACGACAATCATCCGCGACATGACGGGCAGGATCGCCGAGGCCGACGATACGACATTTGCGGCGATCGTCAGGGAGGCCGCGATGCTGATCTGCAGCCTTCAGCGGCGCCGGGCCGACGCGGCCAGATTTACGGTGCATTGAAACGTGACCGGCATCATCGAGTATAAGCAGCCCGGGATGCGGCGAAGCGAGGTTCGGATGCTCGGCGCAACCAGCATGGCTCTTACGGACGAGCTCGTGTCGCTCAGCCTTCGCCCCGAGCTCGATCCCGGCCCCGAGCCGCACCGGATACCGCTGACCGAGATGGAGACGGAGATGTTCGCCAGGCGGCTGCTCCAGGAATCCGACGGCGCGCCGCTCTGGGTCTTCGCCTATGGATCATTGATATGGAAGCCGGACTTCGATGCCGTCGAGTGGCAGCGCGGCGCAGCAAGGGGTTGGCATCGGTCCTTCTGCCTGAAGATGACCCGCTGGCGGGGAAGCCGGGCGCAGCCCGGCCTCATGATGGCGCTTGATCGCGGCGGACGCTGCAACGGCATCCTCTACAGGCTTGCCGATGACGATCGCCTCGGCCAAATTCGGCGGTTGATCCGCCGTGAGGTCGGCACGATCGACGATGCGGCGACGGTTCGCTGGATTTCTGTCGAGACCGCACATGGCTTGGTGCGCGCCCTGGTCTTTTGGGCCGGCCCGAAGGGGGAGCGCGTTTCCCGCAGATTGCCGTTGGAGACGGTGGCGCGCGTGCTTGCCAGGGCCTGCGGACATATGGGCTCCTGCGCCGAATATCTCTATCTGACGGTGAAGCATCTGGAAGAACGCGGCATCCACGATCGCAATTTATGGCGCCTCCAGGAGCTCGTCGCCGCCGAACTCCAATCGATCCATGGTCTGAACGAGGTTACGCAAAGACGTTAAGCGCCGCGCGTCTTTTCAGACCCGCGGCGCTTTGACGTTTTGAATTACCTGCATTCCCTCAGAGCTTGCCTTTCCAAGGCACAAGGTAGGTCTCCAGGAAACGGATGGCGGCCGAGAAGGTGAAGGCGCAGACCGCGATGATGCCGATGCCGACGAAGACGACGTCGGTTGCCAGGAACTGCGATGCCGACATGATCATGAAGCCGATCCCGCGCGTCGAGGCGATCAATTCGGCGGCGACCAGCGTGCCCCAGCCGACGCCGAGTGCAATGCGGATGCCGGTGAGGATCTCGGGCAGGGCGGAGGGCAGGACGATATCGATGAACAGCTGCAGCCGGCTCGCGCCGAGCGAACGGGCGGCATTGACGCGCTCGATCGGCAGCGATCGGACGCCTGCCTGGGCCGAGAGGCAGATCGGCGCGAACATCGCCAGCACCAGGAGCGTGATTTTCGACGTTTCGCCGATACCGAGCCAGATGATCATCAGCGGCAGGTAGGAGAGGGGCGGGAGCGGCCAGTAGAATTCGATCGGCGCATCGAACACCCCTTTGGCCCAGCGGTTCAGGCCCATGAGCAGTCCGAGCGGAATGCCGGCGGAGATGGCGATCAGCGCTGCGACGACGATGCGGAACAGGCTCGCAAGGATATGCTCGGAAAGCGATGCGCCGGCATAACCGTCGCGATAGACGAGGCCGATCTGCGTCAGCACCTCGTCCGGACGCGGCAGGAAAAGATGCGGCACGAGGCCGAGCGCGGAGACGAGCCACCACAGCAGCAGGATCGCCAAGGCGGTGGCAACACTGATCGCCACCGTGGATTTCTCGCCGGCGCCGAAACTTGCCATCTTCACCAGCTTGACCTGCCGGTCCGCTCTATGCGCCGCAATCGACGGAGACTGGACGATATCACTCATGCCGCACTCCTCAAATCTTCGCTGCTGTGGAGAATGGCGCGGATCTCCTCGCGCAGCTCGGCAAATTGCGGCGAGGCCTTGATCGATCGTGCATCGCCGGTCTCGGCGAAGCGTCTGATGAAATCTAGATCGAAGCGGGCGACGACGCGCCCCGGCCGAGGCGACATGACGAGGACCTGCGTACCGAGGAACAGGGCCTCCTCGATCGAGTGGGTAATGAAGAAAATCTTCTTTGCCGTCTTGTTCCAGACGGAAACCAGCAGTTCCTGCATCTGCTCGCGCGTCAGGCTGTCGAGCGCCCCGAACGGCTCGTCCATCAGCAGGATGTCGGGATTTGTAGCGAGCGCGCGGGCGATGCCGACCCGCTGGCGCATGCCGCCCGACAGCTCGTAGGGAAAGGCACTGGCGAATTCGTCGAGGCCGACGAGCCGGAGCAGCTCGAACGCGCGCACCTGTCGCTCCTTGCGGTTGACGCCGGCAAATTTCAGGCCGAGCGCGACATTGTCGGCTACCGATTTCCAGGGCAGCAGCGCATCTTTCTGAAAGACGACGCCGCGATCGGCGCCTGGGCGTTCGACCGCGCGGCCATCAAGCGTGATCCGGCCATCCGACAGTGGAAGGAAACCGGCAATCGCGTTGAGAAGGGTTGATTTGCCGCATCCCGAGGCGCCGAGCGCGACCACGAAACCCCGTTCGGGGATATCGAAGGAAACGCGATCGAGCGCATGGACGGTCCGCCCGTCCCGGGCTGCAAAGAAAACGCTGGCGTGATCGACTTTAAGCATGGTCCGCTCGCAAGGTTCGACGCCGGCGCGCAAGTGTTGCGCCGGCGTCGGGGAGGATCAGTTGCTGACGCTGGTAAGCGCGTCTGCGGTGACGAAGGCGCCGTAATTTGCCAGCACGTCGGACACCTTGCCTTGTTCTTTCAGGAACGATGCCGTGTCCTTGAGGATCTTGCCGGCACCCGCCTTTTCGCCACCGCCCAGCCAAGCCTCCGATGCCTGGACCTCGGGGGTGAGCAGCGTCAGGTTCTTCAGAGCCGAGGCCTGTTGCTCGGCCGTTCCGCCGAGAAGCTTGGCGAGCGACTTGGCGTTGTCGCTGTCGGGCCCCCAGGCGGCCTTATCCGACGCGAAGGAGGCGTAGTATTTGTTGATGACCGAGGCGAAGCCCTTCAGGAATTCCGGGTTCTCGGTGGCAAACGTCGAGGTGGCGACCCAGGCGGAGAATGTCGGCGCACCCTTGTCCGCCACGTCCTTGGAAGTCACCAGAACCTTTCCGTTCTTCTTGAGTTCGGTCAGCGCCGGATCCCAGACGAAGCCGCCGTCGATATCGCCGCGGTTATAGCTCGCCACGATCTCCGGCTGCGGGATTGCGAAGACCTGAACGTCCTTCTCGGTCAGGCCAAGCGATTTGATCAGCGCCAGGAGCTGATAATGGTCGGTGGAAACGGGTGCGGCGGCAAGCTTCTTGCCCTTCAGATCGTTCAGGCTTTCGATGCCCGAGCCGTTGCGGACGACGAGGGCCTCGTCGATGCCGGAGATGGAGGCAAGGTAGAAGGCCTTGACCTCGAGCCCGCGCGAGACCGCAGCCGCAAACGGGCTGGAGCCGACATAGCCGACCTGAACGTCGCCCGAGGCAATGGCCGCAAAGATTTCGGCGCCGGAATTGAATCTGCGGAAGTCGATGTCGTATCCCGTGTCCTTGGCGAATTCGCCGTTGGCGATCGCCACGGAAGACGGCAAGGCATCGGTTTGATAGCCGACGACGACCTTCTTGTCCGCCGCCTCGGCGACGATCGCTGTTGCAAGCGTGCCGACGCCCAAGGCAATCGCGGCAATCAGTTTTTTGAAATTCATCTTGAGCCCCTTTGTTCCCAGGGCCACCCGGCCCCTTGATCTCACCTTCAAAGGGTAATCGTCGAGAAGGGGCTGGCGGGAGGAATAACAAACTATATTTATAGACTATAGAGATAATTGTTTTCGTGATTCTGCCGCTTGAGTGATCCCGAGGCGGGTGAGCGACAAGAACCGGCATTACGGAGCTTCGGGGAGAATGTGTTGATATACGATGTGATCGTGGTCGGTTCCGGTTTTTCAGCGATCGCTGTGACCTGCAATCTCATCGAGCAGCTTCCCGCTACGGCGACGATCGCCGTCGTCGGCGACGATCCCGGTTTCGGGCGCGGGACCGCATATCGGACGGAGCTCTATCTCCATCGCCTCAATGTGCCGGCCGGCCGCATGAGCCTGCTGCCCCATCATCCCGACGATTTCGTCGATTGGCTGAAAACTCATGGACGCCAGCTGCAGGCGGGCGATTTCGCCTCGCGCAGCGATTACGGCCTCTATGTCAGGGATACGCTTGCGCGGCTGCTGCGCAAGCGGGATGGCCGCTGCCGGGTCGATTTCATCAAGGCCAAGGCGGCCGGATGTGTGGAGCGCTACACCAGCAGGCTCGCCTTCCACCTCGGCAATGGCGACGAGATCGCCGGGAAGAATGTGGTGCTTTGCCTTGGCGTCGGAAATGCCGACCTTCCGGTCGATCCGTCTGGCGTCCCGTCTTCGCTGCGATCGCGGATCGTCGAGAACCCGTGGCGGCTTTCCTGGCTGCGGCGTGTCGCGCCGTCCGATACGGTCTCTATCCTCGGCTCCGGCCTGACGATGATCGATCAGGTTCTGGCACTTCGCGCCCACGGCCACAGAGGCAGGATCGACGTGCTTTCGCGGCGCGGCCTGGCGCCGCTCGGCCATGCGAAGACGCCGCCGGCGCCTCTGCCGGTCGACGTTCACACACTTCCCGGCACGATCAGCGGTATCTTGAAGACCTTGCGGGAAAAGAGCAGGTCGGTCGCCGACTGGCGGGCCGTGATGGACGGCCTAAGGCCGGTCACGCAGGCTCTCTGGCAAAGGCTTTCGAACGAGGAGCGGGCGCGTTTCCTCAGGCATGCGCTTCCCTGGTGGAACATCCACCGCCACCGGGTCGCGCCCGAGGTGTTCGCCGGCTTCGAGAAACTGGTCGCGGACGGAACCGTTCGCTTTCACGCCGGATTCCTGAAATCGCTCGAGGCCAGGGAAGGCAGGCTCGTTGCCGGATATAGGGTCAGAGCCAAGCGTGAGATCGCCGAGATCAAGGCGGACTGGCTGGTCAACTGCACGGGCATGGAGCGCGCCGGGATCAGCCATTCGCCGCTTCTGAAGGAAATGAGCCGGTTTCAGTTGATCGTCCCCGATCCTCTCGGTCTTGGCATCCAGGTGGATGCGGCTTCCGAGGTGACGGCGCCATCTCGAATTTCGCCGGCCCGGCTGTTTGCCGTCGGCGCCTTGACGGCGGGTCAATTCTGGGAGATCACCGCCGTCCCCGACATCCGGCTGCAGGCGAAGGCCGTGGCCGAAGAGATCGTCCGGGCAAGGCCCAATTCCGGTGCATAGGCTGACAATCTCGGGATCGGCGCGCTGCTGTTGAATTGCCGGCCGCCGACAGCTACAGTATTTGGTAGGCCATAATACGATTCCTGAATTCGGCTGCCGCAGCAAAACTTGAGCCTGCGAAGTCAATCCAACACTGAGGTACAGTATGAGCGGTGCTCCGAAGGACGCAGCAATCAGGGTCGAGCGTCCTGCGAAAACCTTGCGGGAGCTAGCGCTCGACAAGGTCCGCGAGGCCATCGTCAACGGATATTTCCGTCCCGGAGACAGGCTTGTCGAGCGCGACCTCTGCGCCCAGCTCGGCGTCAGCCGGACGGTGGTGCGCGAGGTTCTGAGACATCTGGAATCGGAAGGGCTGGTCGCCAATCTGCCGAACAAGGGACCAATCGTCGCCCAGCTGGATATCGAGGAAGCCAAACAGATCTATGAGATCCGCGGTGCGCTCGAAGGCATGGCGGCACGGCTCTGCGCAGAGCGCGGCAGCCCCGAGATCGTCGCCGCGCTCGAGGAATCCCTGACCGCAATCCGCAACAGCTACCGCGATAGCGATATGGCCGGCGTGCTGGCCAATACCTCTTCCTTTTACCAGACGCTGTTCACCAAGGTCGACAGGCATGTCGCCTGGGGCGTCGTCAACCTCCTCACTGTGCGCATCAACCATCTGCGCTCGATGACGATCAAGACGGAACGGCGCGGTATCGAAGGGCCGCTGCAGATGTCGAAGATCGTCGATGCCATCCGCCGCGGCGACGGCGAGGGCGCCCAGCGCGCGGCGATGGATCATGTCGCGGCGGCGAGTGCCATTGCCGAGGCGGTGTTGTCCGCTCAGAAGCCTGCGGAATAATTCCTTAAAACTCGTCGTATGTAGACCGCCGACAAGGCGGTGTCGCATCGACATTTGTCGATGCCTCTGCGCATACGCAATCACGTTCCCCGAAACGTCTACACTCCGAGCTTGACACCCGTCTTTGCTCGATGTGATGGTATGCCATATTCAATAATATATAAGGCGGTATCATATGAACTGGGATTTGGCCTGCCGATCCGCTGCAAGGGTCCTGACAGCAGAATAAAAGTAACGCTTCCGAGCGTTTCGGGGACGGCCGGAAAATCGGAGATTTCAAGGGTCGACCAAGTCCTCGCAGAAACCAACTTGACACTCATATATTATGGTATACCATAATACCAAATAGAGAGACGAGGTGATCCATGGCCATTCAAATTCGCAAGACGGGACTGCAGATCGAAACGACGCTGATCGAAGGCGGCAAGGCCGCAGCGGTGCCGCTGAAGCTGTTTACCGCTTTCGCGGTCGTGAAGAATCCCTGGGCGGGCCGCGGCTTCGTCGAAGACCTCAAGCCTGAAATCCATGCGGGCGCTCCGGTTCTCGGTGAATTGCTGACCAAGATGATCATCGATGCGGTCGGGTCCGGCGATGCGGTCGAAGGCTATGGCAAGGCCGCCGTGGTCGGCCTGGACGGTGAGATCGAGCATGCCTCCGCGCTCATCCACACGCTGCGCTTCGGCAATTTTTATCGCCATGCCGTCGGCGCCAAATCCTATCTCGCCTTCTGCAATACGCGCGGTCCTGCCAATGCGCCGATCATGATCCCGCTGATGGACAAGAACGACGAAGGCCGCCGCTCGCATTACCTGACCATCCAGACCTCGATCCCCGACGCGCCGGCCGCCGACGAGATTGTCGTGGCTCTTGGCGCGTCGGTGGGGGGGCGTCCTCATCACCGCATCGGCGACCGCTACCAGGATCTGAAAGATCTTGGGCAGGACGTCGCCAATCCTGCGGGCGTTTGAAAGGGGCTCCGAGATGCTGACAGCCGGATCGATCTCAGGCGTCGCTGCAGCAAAGAGCGCCGCCGGTGGCTTGCCCCGCAAGAAGACGGCAAGCGGAACGGCCTATCACGAGGCCGGCAGCGGTGAGCCGCTGGTTCTCATTCATGGCGTCGGCATGCGGCTCGAAGCTTGGGCGCCGCAGATCACCTTTCTGTCGGCCGGCCATCGTGTCATCGCCGTCGACATGCCGGGACATGGCGAGAGCGCAAAATTGCCGGCGGGCAGCCGCCTCAATGAGTTTGTCGCCTGGTTCGGGCGTTTTCTCGACGAGATGGCAATCGATAGGGTGAATGTTGCCGGCCACTCCATGGGTGCGTTGGTATCCGGAGGAGCGGCGGCGACGTTCGGCGAACGGATCAGCCGTGTCGCGTACCTTAACGGCGTTTACAGGCGCGATCCGCAAGCAAAGGCTGCCGTGCTCGCACGGGCCGCGGCCATTCCGGTGACGGGTGTGGACAAGGAAGGTCCCTTGGCGCGCTGGTTCGGCGATGACGCAGACAGCGTTGTTGCGCGGGAATTGACGCGCAAATGGCTCAACCTCGTCGATCCGGAGGGTTATGCTGTCGCTTACGCCGCCTTCGCCGGCGGCGACGAGACCTATGCCGATCACTGGAAAAACGTGGCTGGGCCGGCCCTGTTCCTGACGGGGTCCGATGATCCGAATTCGACACCTCTGATGGCGCAGCAGATGGCGGCGCTTGCGCCGAAGGGCTGGGCCCGCATCGTCGAAGGCCATCGTCATATGGTGAACCTGACCGCGCCTGATATCGTCAATTCGCTGCTCGCCGAGTGGCTGTCGTTCGGGGAGGGTGAACGATGACAATCCAGACTGTCGACCCAAGGGCATTGCGAGATGCATTCGGCGCTTTTCCCACAGGCGTGACCGTCGTCACCGCCTGCGACGGAGATGGAAATCCGATCGGCTTCACCGCGAACTCCTTCACATCGGTCTCGCTCAATCCGCCCTTGCTCCTCGTCTGCCTTGCCAAGACGTCGCGCAATTTCGCCACCATGACCGGTACGCCGCATTTCGCGATCAACGTGCTGTCGGAAACGCAGAAGGACGTGTCGAACACCTTTGCGCGGCCGGTCGAAGACAGATTTGCGGCAGTCGAATGGGCCAAGGGATCGGCGGGCTGCCCGATCTTCTCGAATGTGGCCGCCTGGTTCGAATGCGCCATGGAAGAGGTCGTCGAGGCCGGCGACCATGTCATCCTGATGGGGCGTATCGAATCCTTCGACAATAGCGGCCGCAACGGTCTCGGCTATGCGCGCGGCGGCTATTTCACGCCGACGCTCGCAAGCAAGGCGGTTTCCGCGGCAAGCGAAGGCAATATCGAACTTGCAGCCGTCGTCGAGCGCCGCGGAGAAGTTCTTCTGCTCGGCGACGATGTGCTCTCCCTGCCGAGCGTCGACGCTCATGACGGCAACCCGACCGAGGCGCTGCAGGAATATCTGGAGACGCTCACCGGGCTGAAGGTCAGCATCGGCTTTCTCTATTCAGTCTATGAGGGCAAGAGCGATGGGAAGCAGCACATCGTCTATCACGCCGTTGCCGGAGACGGTGAGCCCGCCGGCGGCAGGTTCGTAAAACCTGACGCCCTGGCTGCGGCAAAATTCAAGACCAGCTCGACCGCCGATATCGTCAACCGCTTCGCGATGGAAAGCTCGATCGGCAATTTCGGCGTCTATTTCGGTGACGAGACCGGCGGCACCATTCATCCCATTCCAGCCAAGGGCGCAAAAGCATGAAGTTCTCCCTCTTCGTCCATATGGAACGGCTCGACGCCAACCAGAGCCATAAGAGCCTCTATGAGGAATTCGTCGCGCTCTGCGAGATCGCCGACAAAGGCGGCATGCATGCGATCTGGACGGGCGAACACCATGGCATGGATTTCACCATTGCCCCCAACCCCTTCGTGACCATTGCCGATCTCGCGCGCCGCACATCGCGGGCAAGGCTCGGGACGGGGACGGTGATCGCCCCCTTCTGGCATCCGATCAAGCTTGCCGGCGAAGCGGCGATGACCGACATCATCTGCGACGGAAGGCTCGACATCGGCATTGCCCGCGGCGCCTATTCCTTCGAATACGAGCGTCTGCTGCCCGGCCTCGACGCCTGGGGCGCCGGCCAGCGCATGCGCGAGCTCATCCCGGCGGTCAAGGGCATCTGGAAGGGCGACTATGCCCATGACGGCGAGTTCTTCAAGTTTCCTGCCACCACTTCTGCGCCGAAGCCGCTGCAGCAGCCGAACCCGCCGATCTGGGTCGCCGCGCGCGATCCGAACTCGCACGAATTTGCCGTCGCCAACGGCTGTAATGTTCAGGTGACGCCGCTCTGGCAGGGCGATGACGAGGTCCAGTCGCTGATGGACCGCTTCAACGATGCCTGCGCCAAGAACCCTGGTATCGAGCGGCCGAAGATCATGCTGCTGCGCCACACCTACGTCGGCTCGTCGGAAGAGGACGTCGCCCAGGCGGCCTATGAACTCAGCGTCTACTACAACTACTTCTTCGCCTGGTTCAAGAATGAGAAGCCGGTTACCCAAGGCCTGATCGAGCGGATCCCGGACGAGCAGATCCGCGCAAACGCGATGCTCTCGGACGAGGTCATGCGCACCAACAATGTCGTTGGTGACGTGCAGACCGTGATCGACCGGCTCAAGGCCTATGAAGCGCTCGGCTATGACGAATATTCTTTCTGGATCGACACCGGCATGAGTTTCGAGCGCAAGAAGGCGTCGCTTGAGCGCTTCATCACCGAGGTCATGCCGGCATTTCAGGAGTAAAGCCATGCGGCGTTTCCAGCACTATATCGACGGTGAATTCTCGGATGGCGAGGCTTCTTATCCGAGCATCGATCCGGCGACCGGCGCGGTCTGGGCTGAGATGCCCGAAGCCCGCGAAGCGGATGTCGATCGGGCAGTGAACGCTGCCGAACGGGCGCTTTATGAAGGCCCCTGGGCGAAGATGACGGCCACCCAACGCGGCAAGCTGCTTTACAAGCTCGCCGATCTCGTTGCCGCCAACGCGCCGATTCTGGCGGAACTGGAGACGCGCGACACCGGCAAGATCATCCGCGAGACCTCCGCGCAGATCGCCTATGTCGCCGAATATTATCGTTACTATGCCGGCATATCGGACAAGATCGAAGGCTCCTACCTGCCGATCGACAAGCCCGACATGGACGTCTGGCTTCGCCGCGAGCCGATCGGCGTCGTTGCGATGGTCGTGCCGTGGAACAGCCAGCTCTTCCTGTCGGCGGTGAAGATCGGCCCGGCGCTTGCGGCCGGCTGCACGATGGTGGTCAAGGCCTCGGAAGACGGTCCGGCGCCGCTGCTCGAATTTGCCCGCCTAGTGCATGAGGCAGGTTTTCCCGCCGGCGTCGTCAACATCATCACCGGTTTCGGCCCCTCCTGCGGTGCGGCGCTTGGCCGTCACCCGAAGGTCGCCCATGTCGCCTTCACCGGCGGCCCGGAAACCGCCCGGCACGTCGTGCGCAACTCGGCCGAAAACCTCGCCTCAACCTCGCTTGAACTCGGCGGCAAGTCGCCCTTCATCGTCTTTGCCGACGCCGACCTCGAAAGTGCCGCCAACGCCCAGGTCGCGGGCATTTTCGCGGCGACGGGGCAGAGCTGCGTTGCCGGCTCGCGCCTGATCGTCGAGCGCAACGTCAAGGATAGGTTTGTCGCGCTGCTGCGCGAGAAGGCGGAAGCGATCCGCATCGGCGCGCCGCTCGACATGGCGACCGAAGTCGGCCCGCTTGCTACCAAGCGCCAGCAGGACAATATCGGCGCTCTCGTCGAGAAGTCGATCGAAAGCGGCGCCCGGCTCGTCACCGGCGGGCGCAAGATCGATGGCGAAGGTTATTATTTCCCGCCGACGATCCTCGATTGCGACGATGTCGCTTCGCCCTCGCTCACCGAGGAGTTCTTCGGGCCAGTCCTCTCCGTCGTCTCCTTCGAGACCGAGGCTGAGGCGCTGCGGCTTGCCAACGACACCCGCTATGGCCTGGCCTCCGGCATCTTCACCCAGAACCTCACCCGGGCGCACCGGCTGATGAAGGGCATCCGTGCCGGCATCGTCTGGGTCAACACCTACCGCGCCGTCTCGCCGATCGCGCCTTTCGGCGGCTGCGGCCTGTCGGGCCACGGCAGGGAAGGCGGCATGGCCGCGGCGCTCGACTACACCCGCACCAAGACGATCTGGCTCCGAACCTCCGACGATCCGATCCCCGATCCTTTCGTGATGAGGTGACGCCGATGTTTTACGAAATCCGCACCTATCGGCTGAAGAACGGCACGATCCCGCAATATCTCAAGGTCGTCGAAGAAGAGGGCATCGAGATCCAGAAGAGCCATCTCGGCACGCTGGTCGGCTACTTCTTCTCGGAGATCGGCACCATCAACGAGATCGTCCACATCTGGGCCTTTGCGAGCCTAGATGACAGGGAGGCAAGACGCCAGCGGCTGATAGCCGATCCCCGGTGGCAGGCCTTCCTGCCCAAGATTCGCGACCTCATCGAGGTGGCGGAAAACAAGATTATGAAGCCAGCAAGTTTCTCTCCCGGGAGCGAGGCGCACTGACGACATAAGGCATAACCCGCAGGACAAACCAGAACAGGGATAAGGGAACATGAAAACGACATTTGCTTTCGCGGCGGTTGCCGCATTCGTCGCGGTCTCCGCGCCGGCGCACGCCGACAACATGGTCTTCTCGAGCTGGGGCGGAACGACCCAGGATGCCCAGAAGGCGGCATGGGCAAGCCCGTTCACCGAGAAGACCGGCATTACCGTCGTGCAGGACGGCCCGACCGACTACGGCAAGCTGAAGGCCATGGTCGAAGCCGGCGAAGTCACCTGGGACGTCGTCGACGTCGAGGGCGACTATGCCGCCCAGGCCGGCAAGAGCGGCCAGCTCGAAAAGCTCGACTTCTCCGTCATCGACAAATCCAAGCTCGATCCGCGCTTTGTCACCGACTATTCGGTCGGCAGCTTCTATTATTCCTTCGTCATCGGCTGCAATGCCGATGCCGTCAAAGCCTGCCCGAAGACATGGGCCGACCTGTTCGACACGGCGAAGTTCCCCGGCAAGCGCACATTCTACAAGTGGTCGGCTCCCGGCGTGATCGAAGCGGCGCTTCTTGCCGACGGCGTGCCGGCCGACAAGCTTTATCCGCTCGATCTCGACCGCGCCTTCAAGAAGCTCGATACGATCAAGTCGGATATCATCTGGTGGTCGGGCGGCGCCCAGTCGCAGCAACTGCTGGCCTCAGCTGAAGCGCCCTTCGGCAGCGTCTGGAACGGCCGCATGACGGCGCTTGCTGCGACCGGCATCAAGGTTGAAACCTCCTGGGAACAGAACATCACCGCTGCCGATGCGCTCGTCGTGCCGAAGGGCTCGCCGAATGTCGAAGCTGCGATGAAGTTCATTGCACTGGCGACCTCGGCCGAACCGCAGGCCGCCCTGGCAAAGGCCACCGGATATGCGCCGATCAATATCGACTCGGCCAAGCTGATGGACCCGGAAACGGCCAAGACCCTGCCGGACCAGCAGACCGCAAGCCAGGTCAATGCCGATATGAACTACTGGGCTGATAATCGCGATGCCATCGGCGAGAAGTGGTACGCTTGGCAGGCGAAATAAGCTGAAGCTTGAGATCAACGGGCACGGCGAAGGTCGCCGTGCCCCCGCAGCGCCAGTGCCAATCGGTTGCACCTATGCGCCTCGCGGAAATTGACGGGTGGGAAGGACTGTCATGTCGACGTTTAGCGATGCCTCCGGCGTAATTGCGCCCTTGCCGAAGATACGCAGGCCAACAGGTTTCAGCGGGGTCGTTCCGGCTTTCGCCTTCGTCGGTATCTTTTTCGTCGTGCCGGTGGCGATACTGCTGTTGCGCAGCGTGCTGGAACCCGTGCCGGGTTTGGGAAACTATGCGCAACTGATCGGGTCTTCGACCTATCTGAAGATTTTCGCCAACACCTTCATCGTCTCGGGTCTCGTCACGGTGATTTCGCTCGCGATCGGTTTTCCCGTCGCCTGGGCGCTGGCAATCATGCCCGGACGGCTGACTTCGGTGATCTTTGCGATCCTGCTGCTGTCGATGTGGACCAACCTCCTGGCCCGCACCTATGCCTGGATGGTGCTCCTGCAGAGGACGGGGCTCATCAACAAGATGCTGATGGGAATGGGCCTGATCGACCAGCCGCTGGCGCTCGTCAACAATCTGACCGGTGTCACGATCGGCATGACCTATATCATGCTGCCTTTTATCATCCTGCCGCTCTATGGCGTGATTAAGAAGATCGACCCATCGACCCTGCAGGCGGCCGCCCTTTGCGGTGCCAACCGTTGGCAATGCCTGACGCGGGTCCTGCTGCCGCTGGCGATGCCCGGCATGGCGGCCGGCGCCCTGATGGTCTTCGTCATGTCGCTCGGTTATTTCGTCACGCCCTCGCTTCTCGGCGGCACTGCCAACATGATGCTTGCAGAGCTGATCGCGCAGTTCGTGCAGTCGCTGGTCAACTGGGGCATGGGCGGCGCGGCGGCGCTGGTGCTCCTGGTGGTGACGCTCTCGCTTTATGCCGTGCAGCTGCGTTTTTTCGGCAACCAGAACCCGGGAGGGCGTTGATATGTTGCTCAATTTCGACCGTCTTGGCTGGTGGAAATACCTCCTTCTCGGCATAACGCTTTTGACCGCAGCCTTCCTGCTGCTGCCGATCGTCTTCATCGCGGCGCTGTCCTTCGGCTCCTCGCAATGGCTGATCTTTCCGCCGCCGGGCTGGACGTTTCAATGGTACAGCCAGCTCTTTGCCGACCCTCGCTGGCTGGAATCGGCTTTGACGAGCTTCAAGATCGCCGTCATCGTCACGGTTCTGTCGGTACTGCTCGGGCTCGTGACATCCTTCGGACTGGTGCGTGGTTCATTCATGTTCCGCGATGCGCTGAAAGCGCTGTTTCTGACGCCGATGATCCTTCCGGTCGTGGTTCTCGCCGTTGCCCTCTACGCCTTCTTTCTCAGGATTGGCCTTGGGGGAACCTTGACGGGTTTTGTCATTTCGCACCTGGTGCTGGCGCTGCCCTTCTCGATCCTGTCGATATCGAGTGCGCTTGAAGGTTTCGACAAGTCGATCGAGGATGCGGCGGTGCTCTGCGGCGCCTCGCCCCTTGAGGCAAAGATCAGGGTCACCCTTCCGGCAATCAGCCATGGGCTGTTTTCGGCGGCCGTCTTCTCGTTCCTCACATCCTGGGACGAGGTGGTGGTGGCGATCTTCATGTCCAGTCCGACCTTGCAGACGCTGCCCGTGAAAGTATGGGCGACGCTGCGGCAAGACCTGACGCCTATTGTCGCAGCGGCGTCGACCCTTCTCATCCTTTTGACGATCATCTTGATGGCCCTGGTTGCCGTCGTGCGTAAGGTACTGAAACAATGAACGAACCATTCCTTCAGATCCGCGGCATACGCAAGGAATACGGCGCAGTCGTCGCCGTGCACGATGTCACTCTCGACGTTCGGCGCGGGGAGTTCCTGACCTTTCTCGGGCCATCCGGATCCGGCAAGAGCACGACGCTCTACATTCTGGCCGGATTTGACAATCCGACGAAAGGCGACATTACGCTGGAGGGCAAGACCTTGCTCGCCACGCCGTCGCACAAGCGCAATATTGGCATGGTGTTCCAGCGCTATACCCTGTTTCCGCATCTGACGGTGGGCGAAAACATCGCCTTTCCGCTGAAGGTCCGGCGCAAATCGAAGGCCGAGATCGACAGCAAGGTGAAGGAAATGCTGCGCCTCGTCCGGCTCGAAGGCTTCGAGGATCGCAAGCCGGCGCAAATGTCCGGCGGCCAGCAGCAGCGTGTGGCGCTGGCCAGAGCCCTTGCCTATGATCCGCCGGTGCTTCTGATGGACGAACCGCTGTCGGCGCTCGACAAGAAGCTGCGCGAGGAAATCCAGCATGAGATCCGCCGCATCCATCAGCAGACCGAAGTGACGATCCTTTACGTCACGCACGACCAGGAAGAGGCGCTGCGGCTCTCCGACCGCATCGCCGTCTTTTCCAAGGGCGTCATCGACCAGATCGGCACGGGCCCCGAACTCTACGCCAACCCGAAGACCCGCTTCGTTGCCGAATTCATCGGCGACAGCGACTTCATTTCCTGCGACCTGCTTTCGTCATCAGACGGACAGGCCACCATTTCGCTCGGCGGCGGAACCGTCTTCAACAGCATTCCGGTGCATGGGAAAGGCGCCTCAGGCACAAAAGCAGCCCTGATGCTGAGGCCGGAGCGCATTCGGCTGTCACGCGCCCAAGCCGGCGCGGGTCTCGCCGCCACCGTCAGCGACATTACTTTCCTCGGCAACAATATCCACGTGTCCACAGAAACCGCGAAGGGCGAAGCGCTGGCGGTTCGCCTGCCGTTCGGTCATGAGGCGATCACCGGGCTCAGCCGTGGAGACACGGTGCATCTGGATTTCGATCCGGGTGCGGCTCACGTGTTCTGTTGAAGGTCGTCCTATGAAGCTCAGTGATCCCTCGCTGTTCCGTCAGGCATGTCCGGTCGCCGGCCGCTGGATCGAGGCGGGAGGCCGCCTCGCGACGATGGTGCGCAATCCGGCGACGGGCGAGCCGCTCGGTGCGGTCCCCGATCTCGGTTCCGCCGAAACGGAGGAGGCCATCGCCGCCGCCGTCACTGCCCAGAAGCTTTGGGCGAAGAAGACTGCCGGCGAGCGCGCCGCCGTTCTCAAGGCATGGCACCGCCTGATGATCGAGAACCGCGACGATCTGGCGATGATCTTGACGCTGGAACAGGGAAAACCGCTCGCTGAAGCCATGGGGGAGATCACCTATGGCGCGAGCTTCATCGAATGGTTTGCCGAAGAGGCAAGGCGCATCAACGGCGAGACCATACCGGGACACCAACCGGACAAGCGCATCCTCGTCCTGCGCCAGCCGGCAGGAGTGGTGGCCGCGATCACGCCCTGGAACTTTCCAAACGCGATGATCACCCGCAAGGTCGGCCCCGCACTTGCCGCCGGCTGTGCCGTCGTTCTGAAGCCGGCGCCGCAGACGCCGTTCTCGGCAATCGCCATCGCCGTTCTCGCCGAGCGCGCCGGCCTGCCGCCCGGGCTGCTCAACATCGTCACCGGTGACGCTGCCGCAATCGGCGGGACGCTGACGGCAAGCCGTGATATCCGGGTCCTGACTTTCACCGGTTCCACCCGGACGGGCGAGCTGCTTTACCGGCAATGCGCGCCGACGATCAAAAAGCTCGGGCTCGAGCTTGGCGGGAATGCACCCTTCATCGTCTTCGACGATGCCGATCTCGACGCGGCCGTCGAAGGCGCGATCATCGCCAAATTCCGCAACAATGGCCAGACCTGCGTCTGTGCCAACCGGCTTTATGTCCAGGACGGCGTCTACGAGGCCTTTGCCGCCAAGCTCGCAACCGCCGTTGCGGCCCTGAAGGTCGGCAACGGCCTCGACAGGGATGTCGTGCTTGGCCCGCTCATCGACGACAACGCCGTCGCCAAGGTCGAAGCCCATATCGACGATGCCGTCGCAAGGGGTGCGGCGATCGTTTCAGGCGGCAAGCGCCACGCACTCGGCGGGCTTTTCTTCGAACCGACCATTCTGCGCGATGTCGCGGCCGGCATGCAGGTCGCCCGTGAGGAAACCTTCGGGCCTCTTGCGCCGCTCTTTCGTTTCCGCGACGAAGAGGACGTCATCGCACAGGCAAACGACACCGAATTCGGGCTTGCCTCGTATTTTTACGCGCGCGATCTGTCGCGGGTTTTCCGCGTGGCCGAAGCGCTCGAATATGGAATGGTCGGGGTCAATACCGGCCTGGTCTCCACCGCCGAGGCGCCGTTCGGCGGCGTCAAGATGTCGGGTCTCGGCCGCGAAGGCTCCAGGCACGGGTTGGACGAGTATACAGAACTCAAATATGTATGCCTGGGCGGCATTGCCTGACTTGGTCGATGCTTGCGCTTCGCCGCAACGAAAGACCGGAATGCCTCTCGCCAGCATCGCCATGTATGTCACATCGAAGCCGCTCGCGGATGCGACGGCCGAGCTCTGGTCGTTCCTCCGGCGCTACCTTTCGCAGGCCGGTCTGACGGACTTGCCCGAGACGCTCGATCGGACGGTAGCCTACGACGAAGCCTGGCTGAGGCCGGATCTGCTCCTCTCGCAGACCTGCGGTTATCCCTTTGCCAGGCGCCTTCGCGGCAAAGTTCGTCTGGTAGCGACGCCGGTCTATGATTATCCCGGCTGCGATGGTCCGCTGATGCGCAGCTTCATCATTGTCCGCACGGAGTCTCCTCTTCGCTCGCTGGAGGATTTGCGCGGCACCACGGCCGCGATCAACAGCCCTGACAGCAATTCCGGCAGCAATCTCTTTCGTGCTGCCGTTGCTCCGCTTGCCCGCGAGGGCCGCTTCTTCGGACGGATCATCGAAACTGGTAGCCACGGCGGCAGCATTGCTGCTGTTGCCGAGGGCAGGGCAGATAGCGCGGCGATCGATTGCGTCACCTATGAGAACGTTCGCCGCTTCGATCCCGGCCACCTTGAAGGGGTCCGCATCATCGCCGAAACGCTGAAAGGCCCCGGCCTGCCATTCATTACTTCAGGCGATGCCTCGGACGAGAGAGTCCTTCTCCTGCGCCGTGCGCTTGCCGCCGCTGTAAAGGATCCATCGCTGGTGGCGACACGGGCCACGCTGGGCCTCGTTGATTTCGCGGTGCTTTCCGAAGCCGATTACGAGTCGCTTCTCTCTTTGACGGGCGAGGCATTGCCGCAATTGAGGGCTTGAAGAGGCAACGGACTCCAGGGCGCCGAGGCTGCTTCCGCTGCAGCAAGACGATGGGCGATGCGATCGGCATTGGCCATGATCGTCATTGTGACATATTTCGAAGACAGATCGGGCTGATGGGAGATTGCCGTGTGGAGTTGCTGGTGGCTCCGCGCTCTATCCGTCGTTCCATGGGTTGATGATCTGAAGACTGATTTCCGTGAAATCGGAGACATTGCGTGTTGCGAGCGAAGCGCCCCGCGAGATGGCGATGGCGGCGATCTGGGCATCGAATTGACTGATTGGCCGGCCCGCCTTGCGGCGGTCGGTAGCGATCGTCGCATAGACGTTTGAAGCGTCGCGATCAAATGGCAGGACGCGTCCGCCGAAATCATCGCTGAAGATCGGCAAAATCGCCGCCTCCAGATCGCGTCGGCGACGTCCCTCGGGAAGGAGGCGCAGTCCATAGAGGATTTCCGCCTCCGTGACCGCAGTCGTGAAGACGGAAGAAGGATGCTGCCTTGCGAGCCAATCTATGACGGCCGCATTCGGGGCGGCGGTCAGCAGCTCCGAAATGACATTGGTATCGAGAACGATCACGCGGCGAAATCCGGCGGCTCACGAATTGGCTCTCGAGGCGGGATGTCGAGTTCGATGCCGCCGACTGAGAGCAGGCGCGTGCGGATGGCATCTGCGAGATTGCGAGCGACTGGTTCGTTGGTTGCAAGCGCCGTGCGCAAAATATCCCGCGCTTCATCCTCCATGGAGCGGCCATGTGTCGCCGCGCGCATGCGCAAGCGCTGCTTCAACCCATCGTCCAGGTTGCGGATGGTCATGCTTGCCATGCCGGCCTCCGTTCATCAATGATTGCATATTAATCATTGATTGCAGATTTTCAAGATACGAGTAGCGGGGTTGGTACGGTGCTAAACGCCACGAACGCGCCGATGCGGGTCGATCCGCTGGCGTTCTTTGCCCTTTCAGAACCTGTGTTCCGCGCCTTCAACCGGACTTGCCCAGACCGTCATCCCAGGCGCAAACAGTGTCTCGCCCTCGGTGCGCACGACCATCTCGCCGAGATCCGCGATATCGAGATAGAGGATCGCATCGGCGCCGAGCCGTTCCACGTGCCGGATCGTGCCGTGCCACTGTCCGGCGTCTTCGGAAAGCCTGATATGTTCAGGACGGATGCCATAGGTCGTGCAGTTCATCAGCCGTGCGATTTCGCCGCCGTAGAGGTTCATCTTCGGACTGCCGATGAAGCCGGCGACGAAGGGTGTGGCGGGATTGCGGTAGAGCTCCATCGGGCTGCCGATCTGCTCGACCGCTCCGCCGTTCAAGACGACGATCTTGTCGGCCATCGTCATCGCCTCGACCTGATCGTGCGTCACATAGATCATCGTCGATTTCAGCCGGGCGTGGAGATCGGCGATCTCCAGGCGCATCTGGGCTCTGAGCGACGCGTCGAGATTGGAAAGCGGCTCGTCGAACAGGAAGACCTTGGGATCGCGGACGATCGCGCGGCCGATGGCGACGCGCTGCCTCTGGCCGCCGGAGAGCGCTTTCGGTTTTCTCTGCAACAGATGGGTGAGCTGGAGCGTTTCGGCGGCCGCGTTGACTCTGGCCGTTATTTCCGCCTTCGGACGGCGGGCGAGCGACAGTCCGAAGCCGATATTTTCGGCAACCGTCATATGCGGGTATAGCGCATAGCTCTGGAACACCATGGCGATGCCGCGCTCGGAGGGTTCGGCATGGGTGACGTCCTTGCCGCCGATCGTCAGCGTTCCCGATGTCGTCTCCTCCAGCCCGGCGATGATGCGCAGCAGCGTCGATTTCCCACAGCCCGACGGGCCGACGAAAACGACGAACTCGCCGGAGGCAACTTCCAGATCGATGCCCTTGATGACCTCAAGGGCGCCGAAGCTCTTGCGGACCTGTTTCAGCGTCAGTTCAGCCATTTGTTACCCTTTGACCGCGCCTGATGTCATGCCCGCGACGATCTGCCGGTTGAAGAAGATGAAGACAATCAGCGGCGGGATCGTGACGAGCAGGATATTCATGAAGAGCAGATTGTACTGGCTCGTATACATGCTCTGGAAATTATAGAGCGTCAGCTGCACCGTGACGTTCTCCTTACCGGGAAGATAATAAAGCGGGTTGGTGAAATCGTTGAAGATCGCGATCGACTGCACGACGATATTGGTCACCGTCACCGGTTTCAAAAGCGGCAGGATGACCCTGAAGAAGATCTGCCGGGGTTTGGCGCCGTCGATCAGCGCCGCTTCGTCGAGATCGCGCGGGATGGTCGAGATGAACGACCGGTAGAGCAAGATCGAAAAGGAGAGATTATAGGCGACCTGGATCAGGATCATTCCGGTCATGGTCTTGAAGAGGCCGATTTCCTGCAGGAGCCCGATGGTCGGCACGACCGCCGGCGGCATCATCAGACCCATGAAAAGCGCAACCGAAGCCACTTTATTCCAGACGGTTCTGCGGCGCTGCATCACATAGCCCACCATCGCCGACAGCAGGAGCAGGATGGTGACGGAGACGACGGTGATCAGGGTGGAGTTGAAATAGGCGAGCACGAGTTGGTAGTCGCGGGCCTGGAAGACGGCGACCAGATTGTCCCAGAACAGCCATTGCCCGGGCAATTCGAAATCGAGGCGGGAGGCTTCGGATTTCGATTTGACCGCCTGAAGAGCGACGAAAACAAAGGGCATCACGAAGATCACGGCCGCGACGGCAAGGGCGATCGCGCCGGTCACGTAAGGGCGAACGCTTCTCATTCCTCGACCTCGCGCCGGTTGAACCACAAACTGATGGGCAGGATGATCACGGCGATCAGGGCAAAAAGGATGACGTTTCCGGCGGTCGACAGCCCATAAAAACCGGCCTGGTACTGCTTGTAGATGACCGAGGCGATTACATCCGAGGAGAAGCCGGGGCCGCCGCGGGTCATCGCCCATATCAGATCAAACGACCGAAGCCCACCGATGAGCGACAATGTCACCACGACAACGGTGGCGGGACGCACGAGCGGCAGGGTGATCCGGAAAAATTGCTGAAGCCGTGTCGCGCCGTCGATTCTCGCCGCTTCGTAATAATCGGGGCTGATCGCAGCCAGGCCGGCGATGAAGATCAGGGTGGCGAGGCCGACCCCTTTCCAGACATCGACCAGGGCGACTGAGAAAAGCGCCAGCGCCGGATTGGTGAGCCATCCCGGCCCCGGAATGCCGAGCGCTTCGAGCGTGACATTGATGATGCCCCTGGTCGGATGCATCATCACCGTGAAGGTGATGCCGATGCCGATCGTCGACACCAGCACGGGAAAGAAGACCAGCGTGCGCAGGAAGCCGCGGGCGAAGACATTGCTGGTCAGCAGCACCGCCAGCAGCAGACCGCAGACCGTCTTCAGGCCCGACGTCGTCACGGCGTAGATCAGCGTGTTGACGAGCCCCTTGACCAGGAAGGGCTCGGAAAAGAACTGCTGAAAATTTTCGAACCCGATGAATTCGGCCGTCGAAAGATCCCAGCGTGTCAGGCTGAACCAGAGAGACGATACCGTGGGGACGAGAAACAGCACGCCGTAGATGATTGCGGCGGGAATGAAAAACCACAGTGGATAAGGCGATTTGCGCGAGCGGGGGCGTGTCTCGGTCATATCAATCTCTTCGATCGGTGCAACCTCGCCCCTTCGCGAGCGAGGTTGCCGAAAGACCGCTACCAGTTGGGCAGGCCGAGCTGCTTGGCCTGCTTGCGCACGTCGTCGTCATAAAGTTTCGCTGCCTCGGCGGGCTGGCGGATGCCGGAGCCGACCTCGACGGTGATCTGCTCGAGCGCCGGTCCCTTGACCGGCGACACGAATTCCAAGGCGGGAGTCGTCTTTCCCTCGGCCTCGAAATAAGGAAGCATGTCCTTGATTGCAGGCGGGACATCGGCCGGCAGATCGCAGCCGTCGACCAGGGAGGGGCCCTGAACGGCGTTGGTTTCCACCATGATCTTGCAGCCTTCGACGCTTCCGGCGAAATCGACGAATTTCCGCGCTTCCTCGGCATGCTGGCTGGCCAAGGGAATATACAGGCCCGGCGGCATCCAGACCGTCAGGCCGTTCGTTGCCGCATCGTCGCTCGGCTGGGCGAAAAAGCCGACATCGCCAAGGTTTTCGGGGTAATTCTGTTTGAGCGCACTGACGGCGAAGCTCAGCATCGGATAATGCGCGGCCTCGCCGGTCGACACCATTCTCAAGCCGTCGTCGTAGCTTGCCGCGCCGAAGTCTTCGTTCATCAGGCCGGCGTCGTGAACGTCCTTCAGCCGTTCGAAGCCCTTCATCGCCGCCGGCGTTTCGGCATATTTCGCCTTATTGGCGGTATAATCGGCAGCGAAGTTCGGCACGGCGGCATGCAGGTTGTAATAATCGGCCAGAACGAACAGCTGCGAGGTCCAGGTGTCGCGATAGGTCTGCGCGACCGCGACCTTGCCTGACGCCTTGACCTTGGCGTTGTTCGCCATGAAATCCGCCCATGTCTTCGGAACGGGGAGGCCGAGATCCTGGTAGATCTTCCTGTTGTAGAGGATGCCGCCGGCCATTGCCGTGCCGAAGGGAACGCCGTAGAGCTTGCCGTCGGCGCTGACGACCGCCTTGAAGCTCTTATCCACCTTCGCTTGCGACGGCAGCCCGGTGAGATCGACCAGTGTCTGCGCGGGCTTCAGCGCCTGCAAGAGCGAACCTGAGTTATAGAGAAACACATCGGACATTTCCCCGGTCGCCAGGCGCGTTTTGATGATGTTGTCGCCTTCGCCGCCGCCCGGCCGCTGCTCGATTTCGATCGTCACATCAGGCGCCTTGGTCTGATAGGCGGCAACCAGGGCCTCGGCTGCAGCGACCGTGTCCGGGTTGTTGTCGATCAGGAAAGACAGCGTGGTTTCCGCCTGCGACGGGCCGGCCACGGCCAAGGCCAAAAGCGCGGATGCGCCCGCGAGAATGCGCTTTATCCGATGTGTCATGACGTTCCTCCTCTGAACGGTGTGACGTGTATGCTCCTCAATTATCGGGTAGTGAAAAAACCAGCCGGTGCGTTCCCGAGGGCAAAGCGACCTCCTCGACGACAGGTTCTCCGTTGATGGACGCGTTCTGGTGCCGTTTTCCGGGCCGGAAGCGGCCGATGCAGCCTTGCGGAAGCGTCAGCACATAGGTGACCTCGCTGCCGTTGCAATGCCAGCCGGCTTCGATGCGTCCCTGGCTGACGTCATGATGGGCCGCAACCGGTGAAAGGGACGGAATTGGCGCCGGATCGACGATCACTTCGGCAAAGCCGGGTGCGCTCGGGCTCGGCGAAATTCCGGCGACGCATTCGAACAGCCACTGGCAGACGGCGCCATAGGCGTAGTGATTGTAGCTGTTCATGTCGGGTTCGTAGATCGTGCCGTCAGGCGCGATAGAGTCCCAGCGCTCCCAGATCGTCGTTGCCCCCTTCGAGACCTGGTAGAGCCAGCCCGGCACATCCTCCTGCAGGAAGACCTTTTCGGCGAGATCGTCCATCCCCAGCTTCGTCAGCGCCGGCAAAAGGGCAGGGGTGCCGATGAAGCCGGTGCCGATCCTGTAGTCGGCGTCGATGACCACCTGCCGGAAATGCCGCCTGGCAGCCTCATGATGCTCCGTCGGCATCAGGTCGTGCAGGAAGGCCAGCGCATAGGATGTCTGGTCGTTGTGCGCGAGCCGCCCCGCCGGGGTGATGAACTCGTCGGCGAAAGCCCGCCGGATCTCGCCGGCGCGCCGCTTCATCTCAGCTTCGAGTTTTTGCTCACCGAGCACGGCGGCGATCCTTGCCAGAAGGTTGGTGGAGATGAAGTGATAGAGTGTGGCCGCGCAGTCGTCGGCGATCGTCGGGCGCGGCTTGCGGTTGTCGCCGACCGGCTGCAGCCAGTCGCCGAAGGTAAAGCCGCGTGCGCCCCAATGCGACGGCGGACGCACGATCGGACCATCCGAAATCGACCAGACGAAATCGACCCAGCGCACCATTGAGGCGAGGCATTCCGCCAGAACCGCCCGGTCGCCGTAATGGGTATAAAGCACCCAGGGGATCACAACGATCGCATCGCCCCAGCCGGTCGAGCCGGCATAACCCGGGAAATTGGCGGGGTGCAGGCGCGTCGGGTCCGGCGAAAAATGCGAGACGGCGCCGTCCTCGCGCTGATCGGCCATCACATCGCGCAGATATTTCCTGAGGAAGGACTGGCTGTCGCTCAGCCAGCAGGCGGTTGCGGCAAAGACCTGGGCATCGCCTGTCCAACCCAGGCGTTCGTCGCGCTGCGGGCAATCTGTGGGTACTTCGACGAAATTGGCGCGCTGCGACCAGATGGTATTCTGGACGAGGCGGTTGACGAGCGGGTTGCCCGAGGTGAAACCGCCGGCCGGTTCCGGCACCGACGAGATCGGGATGGAGGCGATCGCAAGAATCTTTGCGTCGCCCTTGATCGTCACCCTGGCATAACGAAAGCCGTGAAAGGTGAAATGTGGCGCGTAGGTTTCCTCGTCGTCTCCGCGCAGCGTGTAGAGCGTGTGCGCCGCGGCGGTGCGATAATTGCGATTGTCGAAATGGCGGTCGGGGCCGAGCACCTCCGAATGCTCTACCCGCACTTCGGCGCCGGCCACGCCACGAACCGTATATCTGACATAGCCGCCGGCATTCTGGCCGAAATCGTAGACTGTCCTGCCGTCATCGTCGATCCAGCTTTCGACGGGAGCAAGCGGCTGCAATTCCCGCACCGCCGCGGTTTCATGCGCGACGAGCAGCCCCCTGTCGAACGGCAATCTCTCGGTGCCATGCGTCTCGACGCGGTTTTCCGCGCGGGCATCGTAGACCTCGCCGAAATAGATCCCAGACCTTAGGATCGGCAGCAGACCGCTGCGCCATGTCGTGTCGGTGGAAAGCAGGGGGCCGCCTGGCCCGATCAGATCGGCGATGACGCCGATCCTGTTGCCCCAGCAGTTGGGGATCGGCTTGGCGCCCCACATCAGGGGCGACCGGTACCATCCGTCGGCAAGCCAGATCTCGATGCGGTTGATGCCCGGCTTGAGCAGGTTCGAGACATCGTATCGCTGGTAGGCGATGCGATCGTCGTAATTCGTCCAGCCTGGCGTCAGCAGCTCGTCGCCGACGCGGGCGCCGTTGATGAAACAGCGGTAAAGGCCGAGGGCGGAGATGAACAGTTCGACCGGACGCCCGGCGCCCTCATGTTCGAAGGTCTGGGAGACGAAGCTTGCCGGCGTTCCCTGACCGCCATCCGACAGCGGCGCGATCATCTCTCCCGACCAAGCGCGCGAAACGAGATTGCCGCTGATGGCTGCCGGCTGAAGGTTCATCACATCCTCCCGATGAAATGTAGAACGTTCTCCATATAACGTTCTACATTTTCTTCGGAAGCGCAATAGAAATTTCATCGCCAGTCTGCCATGGTGGTTCCCCGGGCAATTGTTGGCGGCCCGCAGCCGCAAGCCAGAGAACCCAAGCCAGAGAGTCCATGCCAGTCGAAGACAAACAGAAGCCGCAGCGAAACGATCGCGTGACGATCCGGACGGTGGCAACGCATGCAGGCGTCTCGGTCGCGGCGGTTTCCAAGGTGATGCGAAACGCCTACGGCGTCAGCGAGGCGCTGCGCGCCAGGGTGACGGATGCCATCGAGGCGCTCGGCTATCGCCCCTCGCGGGCAGCAAGGGGCCTGCGCGGCCGCAGTTTCACCATCGGCGTGCTGTTGATCGACATCCGCAATCCCTTCCTTCCCGAGGTGATTGCCGGCGTCAACGGCGTGCTGGCGCCTTCGCATTATCAGGCGATGATCGGCGTCAGCGATGCGCGCGTGCAGTTGGAAACGTCACTGATCGAGTCGATGATCGACTACAAGATGGACGGGCTCGTTCTCGTGGCGCCGCGCCTGCCCTCGGAAATCCTCGCCAAATTCGCGGCGCAGATCCCGATCGTCGCGGTCGGCTACCACGATGCCGGCGCGACGGCCTTCGATACCGTCAATGCCGACGATCAGCGCGGCGCGGAGATCGCGGTGGAAGCGCTGCTTGCCTGCGGCTATCGCGACATCGAAATGCTCAGTCTCGGTGAGCGCGAAGGGCATGCGGTGTCCGTCGTGCGCCAGCGTGAGATCGGCTTCCGCCGGGCGATGCAGCGCGGCGGGCTCGGCCCCTCCGCGCCGATCGGCAAAATTCCGATCGCCCCGCCAAAGCGGGAAGCCGCGATGCGAAAATTCCTCGCGAGAAAGGACAGGCCGCGCGCCGTGTTCTGCTGGAGCGATCTCGACGCCATCACGCTTCTGAGCCTGGCGATGGAAATGGGCGTGCGGGTGCCCGAGGACCTCGCCGTCGTCGGATATGACAACTCGTCGACTGCAGCCCTCGGCCTCGTCAATCTGGCAAGCATCGATCAGTCGGGCAGGGAGCTTGGCCAGGTCGCGACCCGGACCCTCATTTCCAGAATAGAAGGCCGCACCGCCTCCGAGCATATTCTCCAGATACCGTCGCTCGTCAGCCGCAACAGTCTGAGCGAGTCGGACGACACGAAGCAGGGCTGAGGTCGGTGGCCAGGCCGACCGAGCCGTTCTGCTGAGCGGGCACCATGTCGTGTCCGCTCAAAGCACTGCGCCCTAGTTCCGAACGCCGCCCGCACTCCCCGCCTTGAGCTTGACCTCGATGACCGGGACGACCACCTTGGGGCGGCGCACCGGCAGGACGAAGGTCAATTCGTCGTCGGCGACGGGGAACTGGGTGTTCGTCCAGAGCGTATTGGCGGACGGGCGCAGCCAGGTGACTTCGCTGGCATCATGCAGGAACTGAGCGTATTCGATCTTTCCGGCCAGCGCATCGAAATGCAGATGCTTATAGGGCCAGTTGAACAGGTGGATATAGAGCCGGTCGCCGTTCTGGGTCAGGCGGCAATCGGGCGGGGCGGTGAAGTCGGACTGGGTGCAGCCGACGATGCTGCGCTCATGCAGCGCCATCCACTCCTCATAGGCGGCGAGCGCCGATATCGCCCGGTCATCGAGCGTGCCGCGCGCCGTCGGCCCGACATTCATCAAGAGATTGCCGCCGATCGCGACGGTGCCGACCAGCATCTGCACCAGCTGCTCCGTGCTTTTCCAGGTGTCCTCGTCGCGGTGATAGCCCCAGGAACCGCTGAGCGTCTGGCAGGCTTCCCAGACGACGCGCCGGCCGTCGCGTTTCGGCCAGGCGCGCGGCATGTATTGCTCCGGCGTGACGATGTCGGGCTGCAGACCGGCGAGGTCGAGCCGGTTGTTGATGATGATATCGGGGGCAAGCTCGCGCACCAGGCGCACGAGTTTTTCGCTTTCCCAATCCCGATGGCCCTTTCCGACAAGCTCCCCGAGCTTCCACTGCGGATAGCTGAAATCGAACCACAGGATGTCGATCCGGCCGAATTCGGTCAGCAGCTCGCGCACCTGCTCGCGCATGAAGGCGGCATAGCGCTGCATATCCCGGCCTTCGTTGAGTTTCGCTGCATCGGGATGATTGCGCTGCGGGTGGCGCGGATCGACGGTGAAGTCGGGGTGATGCCAATCGATCAGCGAATAGTAGAAGCCGATCCGCAGGCCCTCGGCGCGGAAGGCGTCGACGAAGGGGCGCAGCAGATCCTTGCCATAGGGCGTGTTGGTCACCTTGAAGTCGGTGGCCTTGGTGTCCCAGAGGCAGAAGCCTTCATGGTGCTTGGTCGTCAACACCACATATTTCATGCCCGCGGCCTTGGCGCGCCTCGCCCATTCACGGGGATCGTAGAGATCGGGGTCGAAATGATCGAAATATTTCTGATAGTCGGCGTCATCAAGCTCTTCGCGGCTTTTGACCCATTCATGCCGCGCCGGCAGGGCATAGAGCCCCCAGTGCACGAACATGCCGAACCGGTCGTGAACGAACCAGGCTTTCTTCTCTTCGGGCAGGGCCAATGACTGCAGATTGCCGGCATCCATGGGATATTCCTCCTGTTGATCGTCGGATCATGTCGTTTCGCGGACGATGAGTTCGGGCACGATGACGATGCCATGCTGACGGTTCTTGGTGGCAATGCGGCTGAGCAGCAGGCGCACGGCTTCCTCTCCCATCTCCCGTTTCTGCACCCGCAGGGTGGTGAGCGCCGGAGACAGAAGTTCGGCCGTCGGGATGTCGTCGAAACCGATGAGGGCGATCTGCGCGGGGATCGCAATGCCGGCCGCCCGGCAGGCCTTCATGGCGCCGATCGCATTGAGGTCGTTGTAGCAGATGAGGGCATCGATATCGGGCGTTTCCGCCAGCAATTGCGCCGCCGCCGTCTGGCCGCCGGCAGCGGTGGGGTCGCAGTAGACGATGCCATGCGCCTTCAGCCCATGGGCTGTCAGCGTCTTGCGGAAGCCGACGAGGCGGCTCTTGCCACCGAAGGAGCTGCGCGGCCCGGCAATGATCGCGATATTGCGGCGGCCGCGTTCGACCAGATGGTCGATCGCCCGCGACGCGCCGGTCTCGTAGTCCGTGACGATGGTTCCGGCGATCTCGTTCGGAGCCTCGCGGTTGATGAGCACGACGGCGCGGTGCGGCGCCAGAGCCCTATGAAGCGCGGCATCCGGCAGCCGGGCGCTGCAGACGATGATCCCGTCGACGCGATGCCTGAGCAGCGCTTCGATGAGCTCCTCTTCCCGCTTGCTGTTTTCGACGACGTTGGACAGCAGCAGGTTGTAGCCGGCCGCACTCGCCGCATCCTCGGCGCCCCGGATGACCTCGGGAAAGAACGGGTTGGTGATGTCGGGCACAAGAAGGCCGATGGTCTTCGATCGGTCGGACCGCAATCCGCGCGCAAAAGGATTGGGACGATAATTGAGTTCGTTCGCCGCAGCGAGAATGCGCTGACTGGTTTCGGCGCTGGCGCCGCCCCGGCCGTTGAGCACGCGCGAGACCGTCATCGGCGACACGCCTGCGGCATGGGCGACATCGGCGATGGTTATTTTGGAATCTGGTTCTTTGGGGTCGCTCAAGGGCTGTCTCTGAGAGGGCAAGAAGTTACGATAACGATAACTAACATAGTTTCGGCGAAAGCCAAGTCTTTGCGGGGTTTCTTCATGCCGATGCGAATCTTTTTGACAAGATTGAACGATAACGTTAACGTTCGGAATTGAGGAGACTACGTTAACGATAACGTAATTAGAGCATAGGGAGGAGAGAATGCAGCACGTCAGGATTCTACGACGGCAGGTTGTTTCCACAGTTGCCGCGGCCATCTTCATCGGGGCCGGCTGGGCCGGCGCCGCGCTCGGTTTTCAGGAGGCGCCCGAACTCACGGCGCTGGTCGATGCCGGCAAGCTGCCGCCGGTGGACAAGCGGCTGCCCAAGGAGCCACTGGTGCTCACGCCACTTGAATCGGTCGGCACCTATGGCGGCACTTGGCGCACCGCCACCTTCGGCGGCGGCGACAGCGAGATCGAGCGTTCGATCGGCTATACGAGGCTCGTCCGCTGGAATCCGGAATGGACCGAGGTGATCCCCGACATCGCCAGGAGTGTCGAGGTCAACGACAATGCCACCGAATATACCTTCACGCTGCGGGAAGGCACGCGTTGGTCGGACGGCGAGCCCTTCACCGCCGGCGACCTGGTGTGGTGGAACGAGAATGTGCTGCGCAACACCAAGATAACCCCTGCTACGCCCGACTGGCTGACCGCGGGCGGAGCGACCGTCAAGGTCGAAAAGCTAGCCGACGACAAGGTCGTCTTCAAATTTGCCGCGCCGAACGGCCTGTTCCTGATGAACATGGCGACCGTGCGCGGCTCCGATATCCTGGCGGCGGCACCCGCGCACTACCTCAAACAGTTTCACAAGGATTTCAATCCCGACGGCATCGACGCCCTGGTGAAGGCGGCCGGCGCGACCGATTGGGTCCAGCTCTTCAACAACAAGATCGGCTTTCCCGGCCGCTGGCGCGATCTCGGCCGGCCGACGCTCGATGCCTGGGTGCTGACCGCGCCCTATAACGGCACGACCCAGGTCGTCGCCGAACGCAATCCCTACTATGCCAAGGTGGATACCGCGGGAAATCAGCTGCCTTACTTCGATCGCATCACCATCGACGTGATGCAGGATACGCAGGCGATCATCCTGAAGGCGATCAGCGGCGAAATCGACATGCAGAACCGCTTCATCGAGACGACGGACGCCCGCACCGTCATCGTGCAGAATCAGGAGAAGGCCGGTTACGGCCTGTTCATTGCCCGGCCGGCTTGGTCGAACGCGCTGCTGATCACCCTGAACCAGACCCACAAGAACCCGGCCTTGCGGGCGGTCTTCTCCAACAAGGATTTCCGCATCGGGCTCAGCTACGCCATCAACCGCGAGGAGCTCAACCAGCTGATCTATGCCGGGCAAGCCAAGCCCTATCAGGCGGCACCCCGCGAAGGCACCGCGCTCTACGACGAGAAGATGGCGACGCAGTATCTCGAATATAATGTCGACCTCGCCAATCAATATCTCGACAAGGCGGGTCTGACCAAAAAGGACGCCGAGGGTTTTCGCCTCGGTCAGGACGGCAAGCGCATCACTTTCGCGATCGATGCGCTGACTGGCAGCCCGATCCAGGTCGACGCGCTGGAAATGATCCAGCGCTATTGGCGGGCGGTCGGCATCGACATGCAGCCCCGCCCGGCTGAACGTTCGCTGATCTTCTCCCGCCTGCAGAACAACGACAATGACGGCCTGGGATGGGTCGGCGGCGGCGGCTACGACTTCCTCGGCCTGCTCGATCCCAAATGGTATTTCCCGCACGAATACGAGTCGAGCTTCGCGACGGCATGGGGTCTCTATTACCAGAACCCCAAGGATCCGAATGCTCAGGAACCGAGCCCGGCCGCCAAGAAGCAGATGGATCTCTACCGGCAGGTGCAGGAAGCCCCGACGTTGGAAAAACAGCTTGAAGCCATGAAGGAACTGCTGGCGATCACCCGAGACGAATTCTACGTCATCGGCACCAATCTCGAGCCGGATCGCGTCGGCATCGTCAAGACCAATATGCACAACGTTCCGAAGGTCATCCCCAGCACGTCCTTCTATATGACGCCGGGACCAGCGAAGCCCGAGACCTTCTACTACCAGCAGTAAAGACACTCCGATCGGCGGAATGGCGTCCCTCGGCGCCATTCCCAAAGCACAGCCTCGCCCCATCACCCAATGCGATCGGCGACTTGCCGGTCGAAGGAGCTTGAACATGGCCGGCTTCATCATCAGACGTCTGCTCTACATGATCCCGATGATGTTCGCGATCTCGGTCGTGACCTTCATCATCATCCAGCTGCCGCCGGGCGATTTCCTGACCGCGATGACGGCGCGTCTTGCTTCGCAGAACGAGACCATCGATCCCGGCGTCATCGCCGGCCTGCGCGAGCGCTACGGCCTCGATCAGCCCTGGGCGGTGCAATATTGGAAATGGATCAGCGGCATCCTGCTGCGCGGCGATTTCGGCCAGTCCCTCGATTGGAACAAGCCGGTCAGCGAGCTGATCTGGGCGCGCATGGGCCTGACCATGGTGGTCTCGGTCACCACACTGCTCTTCGTCTGGGCGGTGGCCTTTCCGATCGGCATCTATTCGGCGGTGCGGCAATATTCGGTCGGCGATTATTTCGCCACCTTCTTCGGCTTTCTCGGGCTTGCCATTCCGAACTTCCTGCTGGCGCTGGTGCTGATGTTCGTGTCCGCGCAGTATTTCGGCCAAAGCGTCGGCGGCCTGTTTTCGCCCCTCTATATCAACGCCGCCTGGAGCTGGGCCAAGCTCGGCGATCTCATTTCGCACATGTGGATCCCGGTCGTCGTGCTCGGCACCGGTGCGACGGCGGCGCTGATCCGCATCATGCGCGCCAATCTGCTCGACGAACTCAACAAACCCTATGTCGACATGGCGCGGGCCCGGGGCCTGAGCGAAATCCGGCTGCTGCTGAAATATCCGGTGCGCGTCGCGCTCAACCCCTTCGTCTCGACGGTCGGCTGGGTGCTGCCGCACCTCGTCTCGGGTTCGGTGGTGGTCTCCATCGTCCTCAGCCTGCCGATCACAGGACCGCTGCTGCTCAACGCCCTGTTTGCCCAGGACATGTATCTCGCCGGCACCTTCATCCTGCTGATGAGCATGCTGACGCTGATCGGCACGCTGATCTCCGATCTGCTGCTCGCCTGGCTCGATCCCCGCATCCGCAACGGCTGAAGGAGGACAGATATGACCGATCACGCTATCGCGCTGGTGCCTGAAGCCGTTCGCAATTCCGATGCGGTCGCCGGCCAGTGGAAACTGATCTGGCGCCGCTTCCGCCGCCACCGGCTGGCGCTTGGGGCGGGCGTCGTCATCCTGCTGATTTACCTGGTCGCCCTGTTTGCCGAGGTCATCGCTCCGGTTTCATCGCAGACCTACGATTCCCGCTACACCTACGCGCCGCCCCAGCGGCTCAAAGTCGCCGGCTACGACGCAGCGGGGCAGTTTCATCCGCTCTATGTCAACGGCTATTCGATGAAGGTCGATCCGATCGCGCTCAGCCGCACCTATTTGCCTGATCCCGCCGTCGTCATTCCCGTCGGGTTCTTCGTCAAAGGCGAGCCCTATCGGTTCTGGGGACTGTTCGATTTCGACCGTCACCTGATCGGCCCGGTCGAAGCGGGCAAACCCTTCTACCTCTTCGGCGCCGATCGCCTCGGCCGCGACGTCTTCAGCCGAACAGTGCACGGCACGCGTGTCTCAATGTCCGTCGGGCTGATCGGTGTGGCGATCAGCCTCCTCCTCGGGATCATCCTCGGCGGCATCTCCGGTCTTTACGGCGGTTGGGTGGACGATGTCATCCAGCGTTCGATCGAGCTCATCAACTCGATCCCGACCATCCCGCTATGGATGGGCCTTGCGGCTGCCGTTCCGATCAGCGCCGATCCGATCCTCGTCTATCTCTGGATCACGATCATCCTGTCGCTGATCGGCTGGACCGATCTGGCGCGCGTGGTGCGCGGACGCTTCCTGTCGCTGAAGACCGAGGACTTCGTCATCGCCGCCCATCTCGATGGCTGTTCGCGGATGCGCATCATCTGGCGGCACATGGTGCCGTCCTTCATGAGCCACATCATCGCCTCGGTCACGCTCGCCATTCCGACGATGATTCTCGCCGAAACCGCGCTCTCCTTCCTCGGCATTGGCCTGCGGCCGCCGGTGGTCAGCTGGGGCGTGCTGCTCCAGGAGGCCCAGAACATTCTCGCGGTCTCGAGCGCGCCCTGGCTGTTTCTTCCGGGCCTGGCGGTGATCGTCACGGTGCTCGCCCTCAATTTCCTTGGTGATGGACTACGCGATGCTGCAGATCCCTATGAATACTGACGTCAATTTCGCTGCTGGCGGCGGCCGGAGCCCGCATCGCGACGCGCTGATCGAGGTCGATGGCCTCAGGACCCATTTCTTCGGCGGCGCGGGCACGGTGAGGGCGGTCGATGGCGTCTCCTTTTCCATCCCGCGCGGCAAGACGGTTTGCGTTGTCGGTGAATCCGGGTCGGGCAAGAGCATCACCGGTCGCTCGATTCTCAACCAGGTGCCGCGCGGCGGGCGGATCGTGTCGGGCGCGATTCGCTATCGGCCCGATCCGGCCGCACCCGCCATCGATCTCGCGGCGCTCGATCCGCGCGGCCGCGACATGCGGGCGATCCGCGGCGCCCAGATCGGCCTGATCAGCCAGGAGCCGATGGCGGCGCTCTCACCCGTCCATACGATCGGCAACCAGATGGTGGAGGTGATCCGCCTGCATCTCAAGATGGGCCGCAAGGAAGCGCGCGAACATGCCATCGAGACCCTGGCTCTCGTCGGTATTCCCAGGCCGGCCGAGCGCATGGAAAGTTATGCCTTCCAGTTTTCCGGCGGCATGCGTCAGCGCGTCTGCATCGCGCTGGCGCTCGCCTGCCGTCCGAAACTGCTGATCGCCGACGAACCGACCACGGCGCTCGATGTGACCACTCAGGCCAATATCCTCGATCTCCTCGCCTCGCTGCAGGCAGAGTTCGGGCTCTCGGTGCTGTTCGTCACCCATGATCTCGGCGTGGTGGCCGAGATCGCCGACGAGGTCGTCGTCATGTATGTCGGCCGGGTGGTGGAAGCGGGTGATGTCGACACGATCTTCCACGCGCCCGTTCATCCCTACACCAAGGCCCTGCTGCAATCGGTGCCGCGCATGCACGGGCAGCCGAGCGAACGGCTCGCCACCATCGATGGCATGGTGCCCTCGCGTTTCGAGCGGCCGAAGGGCTGCAGCTTTCATCCCCGGTGCAGAGAGGCGAGGGCAGGGCTCTGCGATCAAGAAGATCCTGGGTCCGCTGTTATCGGCGACGGGCACGTCGCCAGCTGCCTGCTTTACGAAGGAAGACAATGATGGCCGATCCCATGACGCAGCCAAGCCCGCTGCTGGAACTCAACGATCTCAAAATGCACTTCCCCATCCGCAAGGGCGCGTTCCGACGGGTCGTCGGGCATGTCAAGGCGGTCGACGGCGTTTCGCTTCGCGTCGAGGACGGCGAGACGCTCGGCATTGTCGGCGAATCCGGCTGCGGCAAGTCGACGCTCGCCCGCACGGTGCTGCGCATCTACCAGCCGACGAGCGGCGAGATCCGCTACCGCGACCGGAGCGGCGGCACGGTCGACCTCGCGGCCCTCTCAGGCCCCGCCCTCAAGGAAATCCATCGCGACCTGCGCATCGTCTTTCAGGACCCGCAATCCTCGCTCAATCCGCGCCTTCCCGTCATCGACATCATCGGCGAAGTGCTTGGTGTCAACGGCATCGCCAAGGGCCGGGAACTGGAGCACCGGGTCGCCGAGCTCATGCAGAGTGTGGGCCTGCGGCCCGAATATATGCGCCGTTATCCGCATGCCTTCTCCGGCGGCGAACGCCAGCGCATCGGGATTGCCCGGGCGCTGGCGTCCAACCCGCGGCTCGTCATCGCCGACGAGGCCGTCTCGGCGCTCGATGTCAGCGTGCAGGCCCAGACCATCAACCTCTTGCAGGATCTGCAGGAACAATTCGGCCTAACCTATCTCTTCGTCGCCCACGATCTTTCGGTTGTTCGGCACATCTCGGATAACATTGCCGTCATGTATGTCGGCCGGGTGGTCGAAAAGGCGCCGACGGAGCAGATCTTTTCGCGCCCGCTCCATCCCTACACCGAGGCGCTGCTGTCGGCCGTGCCCATCGCCGATCCCAGGCTGCGCCGCCACGGCAAGCGCATCCGGTTGGGTGGCGAGGTCGCCGACCCCGCGCATCCGCCGCCCGGCTGCGCATTTCATCCGCGCTGCCGCTACGCCACCGAGCTTTGCAGCCAGGAGGTGCCGGCCCTGCGCACCGTCACGGCTGATGGCCACGCGGCGGCCTGCCATTATGCCGAATCCCTGACCCTCAATCCTTTTGCCGACCGTACCGTTGCGGAGTTCAATTGATGCCCGAATTCATTCCCCGCTCCGAGCAGCGTCCCATCGTGGATACCTCCTCCAGGACGCTCGATCTCATTTACTTCGACCTCGTCACGCTTCCGGCCGACGGCCGGGACACGCGGCGGCTGCCCTTGCACGAAAGCCTCTACGTCGTGCTGTCGGGGCAGGTGGATATTGCGGTGGATGAGGTCCCGTTCGAAGCGGTGGGCCGGCGGGCCGATATCTGGGGAGGCAATGCGGATTCGGTTTACGCGCCGGTCGACGCCGATGTCCGGATATCGGCCCGTGGCGGTCCGGCGGAAGTCGCCATCGCCGGCGGCCTGTGCGACACGCGATATGCGCCGTTCCGGGTGACCCCCGACGAGGTCGATGCGGTCAATGTCGGCTCGCCGGATACGCATAGCCAGCGGCGGATCGCCCACCTGCTCGGCCAGCGGCAGAACGGGCGCTGCGGCAATCTGCTGGTGAGCGAGCTCTATGCCGGCGAAGGCTGCTGGTCGGGCTATCCTCCCCATAAGCACGATACGGAAGACGGCGATGCCGAGACGTTGCACGAGGAGCTCTATCACTATCGTTTCCAGCCCGAGACGGGCTTCGGCAGCCAGATCACCTATGACGACAACGGCCCGGTCAAGATCCTGATGACCCGCAACGGCGATACTGTCCTGGTCGATCGGGGTTACCATCCGACCGTCACCTCGCCTGGCCACCGCGGTTACATCTTCACCATCCTCGTTGGCAAGCATCGCCGGGGCCTGATCCAGCGCTTTGATCCGGCGCATCAGCATCTGACCAAAACCATCCCCGGCATCGATGCGATGCGCGAAAAGTTCAGATAGCCTGCGCCGGCTCGGTCGGCATCGCCAGATTTCCGTCTTGGGAGAGATGAACCATGCGTGAGCGTACGCGAATAAACGTTGATGCCGGCCAAGCCGTGCGCCCTTTCAACCGGTTCTGGCGCGGCACCGGCTTTTCGCCCGCCGAGCTGCTGCTCGAACCCGAAATGCGCCAGATGCTCGCCTATATGGGCGGCCTGCCGAACGAGGGCATCCGGTTCCTGCGCGTCCATTATCTCTACAATCTGCTGCGCTCGACCGGTGGTCTTGGCGGCTACGACTGGTCACTGCTCGACCGGGCGCTCGACGTAATGATCGAGCACCGCCTGAAGCCCTTCTTCGAGCTGATGGGCAATCCCTCGGGCCTCTTCACTGACTATGAGGACATGGATCAGGTCAGGCGCTGGCGGGACCTGGTGACGGCAACGGCCGATCGCTACGGCGCGCGCTGCGGCATGGACGAATTGCGGACATGGTGCTTCGAAACGACGAACGAGGCCGATTCCGGCTGGTGGACCTATGGCATAAAGGGCTACACCAACTATTACGACGCCTGCGTCGCAGGGCTCGATGCGGTCGATCCCAGCCTGCCGATGGGCGGCCCCGGCACCGCCCGTACGCTCTCGCCGATCTTTCGCGCCCTGATCGCCCATTGCGACAGCGGCACGAGCTGCCTGACTGGCGAGGGCCCGCCACGCCTCGACTACATCTCGATCCACGAAAAGGGCGTCAACGGCAGCAAGGACGACCTCACCCCGAAAACCAGCGCCATCGTCGACCGCACGCTGCTCGTCGTCGATTATCTCAAGGAGCATCATCCGCGGCTGGTGGGTCTGCCGATCATAAACGACGAATGCGACCCGCAGCTCGGTTGGAGCGATCATCACAGCTGGCACGGCAAGGCCTACTACGCCGGCATCATCGCCCGTATCATCGAGCAGCACGACCGGCGCATCATCGCGCCGAAGGCGGCGAATTTCACCTTCCTCAGCAATGACCACGCCTTTATCGGCGGCTGGAGCCAGCGCACGATCTTCGCCTATTTCGGCTCGCGCAATTTCACCAAGGCGCAGTGGGAGCACAAGACCGATCTGGACCGGCTGGTGACCGACATCGACAGGGCGCCGCCCTTCGACATCATCAAGAAGCCTGGTCTCACATCGATGGAGCTGCTGGCGACGCTCGGTGACACCGTCTGCAAGGTGACGGCCGAGCCGCCGCTCGCGCCCGATCAGGATGGCTTGGCGATCCTGCCGACACGGTTGCCGGGCGGCGGCGTTTCGATCAGCCTCATCCACAGCGTCGATGCCATCAACCGCTCGGGCCGGACCGCCGTGCGGCTTGAGGTCGGCGGGCTTGCTCCCGGCCGCCATGCGCTGTGCCTGCTGCGCATCGATGAGGAATTCACCAATCCGATGGAGGTCTGGGAGGCCCAGCGCGACGAAAGCAATCCGCGCGGGCCTTTCGAGCCGGTCGGCGCGCCGCCCGTGCCTGATGAAGCGCAGTTTGCCGAATTGCGCCGCGCGCAAGAGCCTGCCCTGCTGCATCCGATCAGCGTCGTCGAATGCGACGAGGGCCGGATCAGCGTCGATCTCGACGTGCCGTTGCCGTCGCTGACGCAGGTGCTCGTCGTCCCCGACACCGGCGCGCGCCCGGCCGCACCCACCGGCCTCGTCGTCGAACGTTACCTCGGTCTTGGCGGCCGGGAAGAGCGGATGCTGTTCTGGGCGGCCGGCGACGGCAGTCCCGCCATCTTCTACGATGTCTTCACCAGCACCGACGGCAAGACCTTTGAAAAGGTCAGTCCGGTGCCGCTGATCTCGACGGCATTCCTGCACATGTCGCCGCCGGAGGGCGCGCAGTATGCGGTGCGCGCCCGCGATGCCTTCGGCCGCGGGAGCGAGCTCTGTGTTTCCAGCCGATGAGCAGGGGCATCATGGATATCGCCTATTTCACCAAGACCCTGGAAGGCCTGCCTCTGGAGACGGCGGCGGAGATCACGGCGGAGCTGGGCTTCGACTGTGCCGATCTTCTCGTTCGCGACGGCCATGCCGTTTCTCCCGGCCGGCCGGAGGAAATCGTCAAGGCCGCAAAGCTCTTTGCCTCGGCCGGCCTCCGCATCCCGATGGCGACCATCGATTCCACGCGGCCCGACGTTGCTGCGTCGCGTCTTCTCGGCTTCTGCGGTGAGGCCGGCATCGGCCAGGTCCGGCTCGGCTTCTGGCGTTATGATCCGTCCCGGCGCTGGAAGGCTCAGGCCGATGAGGCGCGGCGTGACCTCGATGGTTTCGAACGCCTTGCCGAACGCTTCGCCGTCAAGCTGACGATCCAGCTTCACGGCGGAACCCTGCACAGCTCCGGTGCGCTGGCGGCGCAACTGCTGGCCGGGCGCGATCCGATGAGGATCGGCGCCTATCCCGACCCGGCCAATCAGCTCATTCGCGAGGGCAGTGAAGACTGGCGTCTGACCCTCGATCTTCTCGATCCTTGGTTCTGCTGCATGGGTGTCAAGAATTGCGGTTGGTTTCCCGGCGCTCACGGCGCCCGCGGCCAGCGTGCATGGCATTCGGACTGGTATGGGCTCGACGAAGGCATGGTGCCCTGGAACGACATCGTCCCGCATCTGGTTGCCACCGGATTTGCCGGCGTGCTCTCGATGCATTCGCAATACCGGCTTGCCCGGGACCAGGCGCTCGACAAGGCCCGCGCCGATCTTGCCCATCTCAGGCGCCTCGTCGCCGCAGCGAAAGAGTAGAACCATGAGCAAACAGGCTCCCGTCATCTCAGTCCTTTTGACCGAAAAGACCCGCCGCATGATGCTGGACGATGCGGCGACCGCCCGGTTGAACGGCCTCGGCGAGGTGCGCTGGGCGGCCGGTGCCACGATCGACGCTGCCGATATCGACCGGTTGCTGCAAGGCGCCACGGCCTGCCTCACCGGATGGGGCACGCCGCCCTTCGATCCGGCCCTGCGGCAGCGTCATCCGCGCCTTTCTCTCGTCGCTCATTCCGCAGGCAGCATCCGCACACTCGTTCCGGCGGGCCTGTTCGATGACGGCCTTCGCGTCAGCCACGCCGCCTCGAAAATTGCCGCCTCGGTTGCCGAGTTCGTCGTCGCCGAAGCGCTGCTCGCCATGCGCGGCATTCACCGGCTGCATCATCAATTGCGTGGCGGCGGTGAATGGCTCGACGTCCGCGCCGCCGTGCCGCAAAGATTGCTCGGCGCCAGAACGATTGGCATCGTCGGCGCCGGATATGTCGGGCGGGCAGTCATGCGCCTGCTCGTGCCATTCGGTTGCCGCGTGCTTGTTGTCGATCCCTATCTCGACGACAGCGAGGCCGCGGCACTCGGCGTCGTCAGAACGGAACTGAACGATGTGCTGGCGCAAAGCGATGTGATTTCCCTGCATGCGCCCGTCCTGCCGGAAACGCGTGGGATGATCGGCGCCCACGAGTTGGCGCTGCTTCGCCCCGGCGCGCTGTTCATCAACACCGCGCGGGCCGAGCTGGTCGATGAGGCCGCATTGCTTGCCGAGCTCCGCTCCGGCCGCATCGAGGCGGCTCTCGATGTCTTCGACAATGAACCGCTGCCTCAGGACAGCCCGTTCCGCGATCCCGGGCTCACCAATGTCACCATTTCGCCGCATGCCGCCGGCCACACCGAGGAGGCGCATTTCGCCCAAGGGCAGGCCATGGTGGACGAGATCGGCCGGCTGCTGCGCGACGAACCGCTCCAACATGAAGTGTCGCGCGCCATGCTCGAGCGGATGGCGTGAGCATGGACAGGAACATCGGAGGTTCCGTGACGGCGCCGCGCATCAGAATTGTCGAGATCGATGCCTTCGAGCGCGATGTCAGCCTGCGCCTGCCGTTCCGCTTCGGCGCGGCAACCCTCGAAAGGGCGCCGCAGGCCTTCCTCAGAGTGCGTGTCGAGGATGAGGCAGGGAAAACCGCCATCGGCGCTGCCGCCGAAATGATGGTGCCGAAATGGTTCGACAAAAACCCGGCGCTGACGCCGGTGCAGAATGTCGATCAATTGCGCGGCTCGATCCGCACCGCAGCCGCGGCATCGTTTGAAGCGTCCGCGCCGACGACATTGTTTGCCGCTGCCCGCCTGAACGAGATGGAAGCCACCCGCCGCCTGCCCGGAAATCCTTTGGCCGCCGGCTTCGGACCTTCGCTTGTCGCCCGCGCAGCACTCGATGCCTATTGCCGCCTTGCCGGCATTTCCGTCTTCGATGCGGTGCGGGGCAACTTGGTCGGCATCGGCGGTTCGATGTTGCCTGGCGATATCGACGCGGATGCAGCGTCAGCCGTGCTCGCCGGCCTTCGTCCCGCCGGCTCGATCGCAGCCCGGCATACGATCGGGCTTCTCGACCCGATCACCGAGAGCGAGATCGTCGATCCCGTCGACGACGACCTGCCGCAGAGCCTCGAGGCGGTAATCGCGCGCTATGGCAATCGCTGGTTCAAGATCAAGCTGTCGGGCGCGATCGATGCCGATATCGACCGGCTGGCGCGGATCGCCGCCGTGCTCGACCGTCTGCCCGATTACCGGGTGACGGTCGACGGCAACGAACAATTCGGCGGCGCCGAACTGTTGGACTTCCTGCTGGCACGGATTGATTCAACGCCCCGGCTAGCCAGGCTGCGCGCGGCCATTGCCTTCGTCGAGCAGCCGTTCTCACGCGAGATCACCATGGAAACGCCGCTCGGGGATCTGGCGGCGCAATTGCCCTTCCTGATCGACGAGAGCGACGATGGCGACGGCGCCTTCGCCCGCGCCCGGCGGCTCGGTTACACCGGCGTCTCGTCGAAGACCTGCAAGGGCATTTACCGCTCGCTGTTGAAGGCGATCCGCATCAGAACCGGAGGCGTGTCGGGGTTGTTTCTCTCCGGCGAGGATCTGACCTGCCAGGCCGGGCTTGCCGTGCAGCAGGATCTGGCGTTGGTTTCCCTGCTCGGCCTTTCCCATGTCGAGCGCAACGGCCATCACTATGTGGCCGGCATGCAAGCGGCGCCGCAGGTGGAGAAAGCGCGCTTTGCCGCCGCCCATCCCGATCTCTACGAAGAGGGTGCCGACGGGCCGTTGCTGTCGATCCGCGACGGTCAGATCGCCATCGGTTCGCTCGGGGCGATCGGCTACGCCAGCAGCGTCCTGCCTGATTTCGAGGCAATGGAGCCGTTATCGGCCGGATAGCAGGACGCGCAGGCGGCTTGTGGCCGCCTGCGGGGGAATACGTCCCGCGGTCTTGTTCCGGGGGAGAGGAACGCGACCGAAGAGGTTGCCGTCACCGGCTGCTGACTGGAGGGCGGCGAAGATTATCTCTGACCGTGCCCCCGCCGTGATTGCTCGGGCTGGAAGGCGATCGCAGCGTGATCGTTGGACGCATGCGGTTTACCCCCGGCAGGGTCCTCGGCCAGCCCGATCCGGCGCAGGACCCGTATGACGATCTGTTCGAAATCGTCGACGAAGGTGAAGATGACCGGAATGACGATGAGGCTGAGCAGCGTCGACATCACCACGCCGCCGATCACGACGATCGCCATCGGCTGGCGGAAGCTCGAATCGCCGCCCATCAGGCTGAGTGCGGCCGGCAGCATGCCTGAGGCCATGGCGATGGTGGTCATCACGATCGGCCGCGCCCGCTTGTGGCAGGCATCCACCAAGGCGTCGAATCTCGACATGCCACGCTGGCGCGACATGATCGCATATTCGATGAGCAGGATGGAGTTCTTGGTCACCACACCCATCAGCATCAGCAGGCCGATGACCGCAGGCATGGAGAAGCTCGTCCCGGTCAGCACCAGCGGCAGCAACGCGCCACCGAGCGAGAGCGGCAGAGCCATCAGAAGCGTGAGTGGCTGCAGGAAATCGTGGAAGAGTACGACGAGAACCGCATAGATGCAGAAGACGCCGATTGCCATAGCAAGAGCAAAACTCTGGAACAGCTCCGAACTGCGCTGAAGTTCGCCCTGGTTGACCAGGGTGACACCCGACGGCAGATGCTGGAGCGCCGGCAGCGCCTGCGCCTCGCGGTTGACGTCGCCGAGGATGCGACCATTGAGTTCGACGGACAGGGTGACGTTGCGCATCCGATCGATGCGGTCGATCTCCGACGGGCTGCCGCCGATCCTCACATCGGCAATCGATCCGAGATCGACATTGCCGCGCGTTCCCGCCACCCGCATGTTCTTGATGTCGTCCAGATTGGTGCGGGTCTCGGGCGAGAAGCGGACGACGATCGGAATCTGCCGCTGAGGCAGGTTGAGCTTCGGCAGATCGGAGGAATATTCCCCATTCGTTGCCACGCGCACCGCCTCGGCGACGGCGCTCGACGTGACCCCGAGCGCGGCGCTGCGCGCAAAGTCGGGTGCGATCTGGATCTCGGGCGCCTGCCTGGCCGCAGTCGACGTCACCGCGCCGATGCCCTGCAGCGAGCGCAGCTGTTCCTCGAGCGCCGTGCTGGCGCTGTCGAGGACGTTCGCATCGTCGCTTGCCAGCGTAATCTCGAGCTTCGTGCCATTGCCGCCGCCGCCGACCTCCACACGCACGCCGGGCAGGACGGAGAGCGCCTGTCGGATGTCGTTTTCGATTTCCGATTGCTTGCGGTCGCGCTCGTCGATGGGCGGCAGCACGGCCACGATCGTCGCCGATCCGACATCGCTCGTGGTGCTGGCGTCGGGGCCGCCGCCCGAGGAGGTCGAACCGACGGCTGAGAAGACATGCGTGACGTCGGGAAGCTTGCCGATAATATCCGCGGCCTTCCTGGCTGTGGCATCCGTCTGCTCGATGGTGGCGCCCGGCTGCATGGTGAGCGTGACCTGGGTCCGCGCATCGTCGGAAGCGGGCAGGAAGCCCGATTTCAACAGGGGGATTGTCGAAAGCGAGAGTGCCACGACGACGGCGGTGACGGCCACGGTCGTCTTCCTGCGGTTCATGGCGGCCTTCACGATTGATATATAGGCGCGCATGATCCGGCCATCCTTCTCCTCGGTCGGATGGGCCTTCATGAAATAGGCGGCCATCATCGGCGTCAGCAGGCGCGCGACCACGAGCGAGGCGAGCACGGCGACGGCGGCGGTGATGCCGAACTGGCGGAATATGAGGCCTGGTATGCCGCTCATGAAGGCCGTCGGCAGGAAGACCGAGACCAGCGTGAAAGTGGTCGCGATGACGGCAAGCCCGATCTCGTTGGCCGCTTCGAGAGCAGCGTCGAGCGGCCGCTTGCCCATCTGCAGGTGGCGGGCAATGTTTTCGATCTCGACGATGGCATCGTCGACGAGGATGCCGACCACCAGCGACAGCGCAAGCAGCGTGACGATATTCAGGCTGAAGCCGGCGAAATACATGACAAGGAAGGTCGGTATGACAGACAGGGGCAGCGCCACGGCCGACAGGATCGTCGCCCGCCAGTCCCGCAGGAAAAGCCAGACGACGATGATCGCCAGGATCGCTCCTTCGTAGAGCATGTGCATCGAGCCATCGTAATTGCCGATGATCGGGCCGATCGTGCTGTAAGCCTCGTCGATCTTAACATTGGAATGTTTGGCGGCGAACTGTTTGATCGCCTTGTCGACGGCGGCGGCAACACCGCTGTCGGAAAATCCGTTCGAGCGCTTGATCTCGACCGCGATCACCGGCTTGCCGTCGAGATAGGCCATCGAGGAGCGTTCGGCGAAGCTGTCGGTGACGGATGCGACGTCATCGAGGCGAATCTGCTGGCCGTTTGCCAGCGGGATTTTCAGCCCTTTCAGTGCCTCGACCGAGGGCAGGGCGCCGAGCGTGCGCAGGGTCTGGCGGGTGCCGCCGATTTCGCCGAGGCCGCCCGACGTATCCGTCTGCACCGCCTTCAGCTGCGACGATACGGTGGCTGCCGTGACACCCAGCGATGCCATTGTCGCCGGATCGAGATCCACATGAACCTCGCGGTCGATCCCGCCGATGCGGTTGACCTGCCCGACGCCGGGCACCGACAGCAGCGCCTTGGTCAGATCATTGTCGACGAACCAGGAAAGTTCGGTCTCGTTGAGAGCGGTCGAGCGGACGGCATAGGTGACCAAAGCCGAGCTCTGTACCGTGACCTTGCTGACGTTTGGTGTTTCCATTTGCGCCGGCAAGTCGCCCTTGACGCTGTCGACGGCATTGCGGACTTCGTTCAAGGCCGTTTCGCTGTCTTTTTCCAGCTTGAAGGACACCTTGATCGAGACGGTGCCGTCGGTGATCGTCGTCGTGATGTGATCGAGATAGCTGAGCGCGGCAAGGCCATCCTCGATCTTGCGGGCAACCTCGGTTTCGAGCTGCGTCGGTGCGGCGCCTTCGAGCGTGGCGGTGACGTTGATCGTCGGAAGGTCCATATCGGGGAAGTTCTGGATCGGCAGCTGCTTGAAGGCCAACAGCCCACCAACGGTCAGCATCACAAACAGCAATATCGCCGGTACGGGATTGCGGATCGACCAGGCTGAGAAGTTCATCAGTTTTTCTCCGCAATCTTCACGAGGTCATTGTCCGACAGGAAGGCGCCGCCCGAGGTTACGACCCTCGACGCGCGGTCGATGCCGGAGACGATTTCCACCTCGCCATTGTTGCGGCGGCCCGTTTCTACCCTGACCCTTTGCACCCGCTGATCCTCGCCTGAAGTGAAGAGGTAGCTGATGCCGTCGCGGAACACGATCGCAGTCTCGGGAACGGTCAGCGCCGGAGAGGTCTGCAGTTCGATGTTGCCGGTGACGTAAAGGCCGGTGCGCGGACGCGCGTCCGCGGGAAGCGCGACATAGACGATTGCCCGGCTGGTATCGGTACTGACCGAAGGCCCGACAAGCCTCACCTTGCCGTCGATGACCTGGCCGTCCGGCCCGTTGATCCTCACGCTCAAGCCTTCAGAAATACGCAGGAGATAGCGCGCGGAAATCTCGGCCTGCCATTCGACACGCTGCTGGCGGACCATGCGGAACAGCTCGGTGCCGGTGGAAACGACAGCGCCGAGGTTGGCGGAACGCGACGTGATGAGACCGTCGTCGACGGCCGTGATCGTGGCCCGCGCAAGCTTGATCTTTTCGCTGTCGAGTGCGGCCTCTTCGGATGCAAGGCTTGCGGTCGCCGTCTGCTCGTCGGCCAGGTATTCGACGATCTTCTCATCGGAGAGCGCGCCGGAAGGACGCAGCTGCCGTGCCCGGTCGGCATTGGCCTTGGCCTTCGTCAGACTTGCCTTGGCATTCTCGACGGCCGCCTCCTGCTTGCGAAGATCGGCGAGCACGCTTTCCTGGGAAAGCCGGACGAGCGTCTGTCCCTTCGTGACCACGGAGCCGACATCGACCAGGACATCGGTGATGCGCAGGCCACTTGTTTCAGAGGCGATGACCGCTTCCTGCCAAGGCTTCAGCCAGCCGCTCGCGGGCACGGTTTCCGGCCAGTCGCGTTGCGCAGGCGTCGTCAGAGAGACGGTGAGAGCCGTCGCAGTGGCCTGTTCCGCCACGGCAAAACGGGCGGGAGAGCCAAACGCTGCCACAACGAGAACTGCGGCAAGTATTCTGGATGATTTTCTCAACAAAGCACTCCTTGTGGTCAAAGGCACATGCCTTTGGATCCGCGCGAACACGACGAAGGAGTGCCGCTCATGTCGAGGCAACCCGGTCGTGGTGCGCGTCGATGTCATGGGCAGGATAAGTAACGGGGCGAACGTTAAGCGCGGTCAAGTTAGTGTTAAGTTAGGTAAAACTTGGCCGGGTCAGCGTGCTTTTGCTGTATGGCTTGCCTGGATTCGAGCATGATGCCGAAAAGTGTGAGCGGTTTTCGGACGACATCATGCTCTAACTCTTTAATGTAGAACAGGATTTAGATTTTAGGCCGAGCCGGCCTAAAATCATCCTGTTCTAGTGACGGACAATGCAAATGAACAAGGTTCTCCTCATCGACGACGATGCCGAGCTGACGACGCTTCTGCAGGAATATCTGGTCGAGGAAGGATATGACGTCGTAACCGGCACGGACGGCCGCGCCGCCATTGCCGCGGCCGCCGGCAATACGGTCGATATCATCGTGCTCGACATCATGATGCCGCGGATGAACGGCATCGAGGTGCTGCAGCGGATCAGGAAGCTGAGCCAGGTCCCCGTGCTGATGCTGACCGCAAGAGGCGACGACGTCGACAGGATATCGGGCCTCAATCTCGGCGCTGACGATTACGTGCCGAAACCCTGTTCGCCGGGTGAACTGGCGGCAAGGCTGCGCGCCATCCTGCGCCGTGCGGGTCAGCCGGCAGGCGGTGCAGCGACCGACACGATCAGGGCAGGGCAGCTGGTGATCCATTCCGGCAGCAGAAGCGCCGAATGGCGCGGCGAGAGTTTGGAGCTGACCGGCACCGAGTTCAGCCTGATCGAGGTTCTCGCCCGCAGCGCCGGCCAACTGGTGTCGAAGCAGGAGATTTCGAAGAAGGCCTTCGGCAAGCCGCTCACGCCGTTCGACCGTCGCATCGACGTCCATATCAGCAGCGTTCGCCAGAAGCTCGGGCTGCGGGAGGACGGGCAATCCTGGATCCAGTCCGTCCGCGGCCAGGGCTACCAACTTCTCGTGGACTGACCATGCCCCGGCTTTTCTGGAAGTTTTTCAGCATCATATGGCTAACGATGGCGGTGACTGTCGGGGCGATCATCCTGCTCGTGAATATAATCGAGGGAGCTCCTTTCGCGCGAGAGCGGGAGGAAGGACGACGAACGATCGTCCTGGATCTGACGGCGGACATGCTGGCGAGAGACGGTGCCGCCGTCGCCTCGCATTTCGTGGGCATAAACGCAGAGACGCTGCCGCCGGGTCTGACGATTTCCAAAACGGAAAATGCCGATGCATGCGCGGGCTCGAAGAGTGCCGATGCGAGACTCGTCCCGGCAGAGGGCGTCTGCTATCGGATTTCCTTGCCGGTCCAGCCCACCTTCACGATGGAGAATATTGGTCCGTTCATCCCGTGGTTCACGATCTTGGTTGCGAGCACGATATCGGCCTGGGCGCTCGCCCGATATCTCATTCGTCCCGTCGTGCATCTGCGCGACGGCTTGAGTGCGCTTGCTCATGGCCGCTTCGACTTTCGCATCGGCGACAAGATGGCCGGGCGAAAGGATGAAGTCACCGCACTTGCCTATGATTTCGATGCGAGCGCTGCCCGGCTTCAGGAGCTTCAGGATGCGCAGCAGAGGCTGTTCCATGACGTTTCCCATGAGCTGCGCTCGCCTTTGTCCCGCCTGCAGGCAGCCGTCGGCGTCCTCAGGCAGAGTCCCGCCAAACTCGGCTCCATGCTGGACCGCATGGATCGCGAGGTCGAACGGCTCGATACGCTGGTAGGCGAGGTCTTGACACTTGCCAGGCTGACAGCGGGATCCAGCCTGCCGCTGAAGACGCAGACCGTGGATGTTATCGAGCTCCTCAACGAAATCCTCGGCGATGCAGCATTCGAAGCCCAGGCGCGGGAGATATCGATCACGACGAGCGTCGACGGCATCTTCCGTGCCGAGGTCGAAGGCGAACTGATCTACCGGGCGCTCGAAAACGTCGTCCGCAACGCCGTCAAACATACGGCGGAGCATTCGCACATATCGGTGTCCTGCGAAGCCGCGGCCGAGCGTCTGACGATCCGCGTCACGGATGAGGGTCCGGGTGTCGGGCGGGACGAACTCGAACGCATCTTCCAGCCGTTTTCCCGCGGAAAGGATGCCGTGCCGAGAGGCGGATACGGCCTGGGCCTCGCCATCACCCGGCAGGCAATCGAGCGCCACGGCGGGCGCGTGCACGCGTCATTGCCGGCGGCCGGCGGCCTGGCCATCACGCTGGAACTTCCGAGAAGACCGACGCCCTATGGCGCGGGCGGCGATGAAAGCCGATCTCGATGAAGGCGGGTTTTACCTAACTTTACAGTTTCTTAACCGCCATTAACGCTGGCGTCGCTAAGCCTGAGCCCACGATCCCGGTTCAGAAGGCTCGCCCGTGAGTACGTCGCTTCGCACAAGACTATCACCCCTCCGCTATGCCGCATCGCTCCTGACAATTCTGCTGGCAGGCTGCGTCAGCGGTCCGGATCACGTGTCCCCGCAAATGCCGCTGCCCGCCAAATTCGAGGAGGGCGGCAGCATGAGCAACGGCAATGTCGTGACCGCCGAATGGTGGACGGCCTATCGTGACAAGCAGCTAAACGGCCTGGTGACCCGTGGCCTTCGCGAGAACCTCGATGTGCTGCAGGCGCTCGAAAGCATCAATTCTGCAGCCGCCAACGTCACCGTCGCGGGCGCCGGAGGCCTGCCGAGCCTGACCGTCGGCGCATCGCACACGCTGTCCGGCGAGAAGGGCCGGCTGCGCACGAGCGTCGGCACCACGAACACATCAGGCGGCGAAGCCAGCCTTTCCTGGCTGCTCGACATTTTCGGCCAGTATCGCCGCTCGAGGGAAAGTGCAATCGCCTCGCTCGGGGCGGCCTATGCGACGGCCGACAATGCCAAGCTCACCTTTCTGAAGGATCTCGTCGAGAGCTATATCGACGCCCGCTATTACCAGGAGCGCATCGCGCTCTCCCGGGCGAGTTTGAAATCCCGGCAGCAGACCTACGAACTGACGCAGCTGCAGCTGAAAGCCGGTGCGGCCTCCCGCCTCGACGTCGTGCAGGCTGAAGGCCTGGTGCAATCGACGAAGTCCGACATTCCCGGCCTCGAAAAGAGCTTCACGGAATCAGCCCATCACATCGCCACGCTGCTCGGCATGCCGGCGTCGTCGCTAATGGACGAGCTGCAGAAGAGTGCGGCCCAGCCGGTCTTCCGCGGCGACATCCGCGCTGGGATCCCGGCCGACCTGATCCGCAACCGTCCCGATATCCGCAAGGCCGAACGCGAGCTGGCGGCGGCCGTCGCCGATATCGGCGTGGCCGAAGCCCGGCTCTATCCGTCGATCACCTTGTCCGGCTCGGTCTCGCCGAGCTGGGTCAAATCGTCAGGCGCCAAAGGCGCAAGCCTGACCAGCTGGTCCTTCGGGCCATCACTCAACCTGCCGATCCTCGATGGCGGCACGTTGCGGGCAAATGTCGATATCGAAAAATCCGACGCCAAAACCCAGTATCTCGCCTGGAAAGCGGCGGTGCTGAACGGCGTCGAAGAGGTCGAAAACGCGCTGACGGCTGTTCGCCGCGACACGCAGACGCTGGAGCCGCTGCGCCGGCAGGTCGAGACGGCGCAGGAATCGCTGGCGCTTTCGACCGTAAGCTACAAGGATGGCGCCTCGTCGCTGCTCGATGTCCTCGACGCGCAGCGTTCGGTCTCCGATGCCGAGGCAAGCCTTGCCGCCACAGTGCAGCAGGTCGCCAAGGATTATGTGGACCTTTATGTCGCGATCGGCGCCGGTTACCTCGAGCCGGAGCGTGCCTCCAAGCCAACGGCAAAGTCGGGCTGATTGGCCGGAGGGTTTTGCTATCGCCCAGCACTCTCCAGAAGGCGGAGCGCGAGCTTGAGGTGCGGCAGGTCAAGCATGCGCCCGTCAAGCTGGATGACACCGGCGTCGGGCTGGGCGGCAAAGGCGGCGGCCACCTTCTCCGCCCAGGCGATCTCGGATGCATCCGGCGTGAAGGCGTGATTGATCGTTTCCACCTGGCTCGGATGGATGGCCATCATGCCGGAGAAGCCGTCGCGCCGGGCGCGGCCGACATAGGCCCTCAGGCCGTTGAGATCGCGAAAATCGGGATAGACCGTGTCGATCGCCGGAACGGCTGCGGCATGGGCGGCGAATAGGGTGAGCGAGCGGGCAAGCTCGTAAGGCGGCGTATAGCGGCCGTCCGTCCTGCGCGCGGTCGAAGCCCCGATCGCAGCCGGCAGATCCTCGGCACCCCAAGTCAGCCCGCAGAGACTGTCCGAGACCTCGCGATAGCTGCCGATCTCGAAGATCGCCGACGGCGTTTCGGTCGCGATCGGCAGGATGGGAAGGGCCGATGCCAGAGCGCTTGCAAGCTGCCGCACGGAAGCAGCGCCTTCGGCCTTCGGCAGCATGAGCGCGAAAGGCTGAAGACCGCTCAAGACGGTGAGGTCGTGTTCGAATTCCGGCGAGGCGAGGGGATTGATGCGGATCAGGAGAGCGGTCTCGGCGGCATGGCGCTGCACGAAGGTGCGCACGCTGTCGCGGGCCTTTGGCTTGTTGGCCGGCGCGACGGAATCTTCAAGATCGAGAATGACGGCATCGGCGCCCGAGGCGAGGGCTTTTTCGAAGCGGTCCGGCCGGTCGCCGGGCACGAAGAGCAGCGAGCGCAGCCTCATGACGGCTTCACCTGCAGCATGGCGGTGCGCAGGCACTGGCAGACGATCTCGTCGCGCTGGTTCAGCGTGATGTGCCGGAAGGTGACGATGCCGGCATCGGGGCGGGAGTTCGAGCGGCGCAGTTCCATCACCTCGCTTTCCACCCTAAGCGTATCGCCGATGAAGACCGGTTTCGGCATCGTCACCTTGTCATAACCGAGATTGGCGACGAGCGTGCCGAGCGTGGTGTCGCCGACCGAAAGGCCGACGGTCAGCGCGAAGGTGAAGGTGCCGTTGACGACAATCCGGCCGAACTCGGTGCCGGCCGCATATTCGGCATCGAGATGCAGCGGCTGCGGATTGTGGGAGAGCGTCGTAAACAGCAGATTGTCGGTCTCAGTGACCGTGCGGCGGATGTCGTGGGCGATGCGGTCGCCGACCGTCCATTCGTCGAAATAGCGGCCGGCCATCATTCCTCTCCCTTCATGACGGTGACGACCAGCTGGTTTTCCGAGACCCTGGCGCCGGGGGAAACCTGCAGTTTGCCGACGATGCCGTCGAAGGGCGCCCGCAGCGTATGTTCCATTTTCATCGCTTCGACCGTCAGCAGACGGTCCCCCTTGGTGACCAGGGCGCCCTCGGTGACCTCAACCGAAATGACGAGGCCCGGCATAGGCGACAGGATGGCGCCGTCGCCCACGCCGTGATTTGCTTCGACCTCTCCTGCATGCGGCAAGCCGATCGGCCAGGCATTGCCCGCATCGAAAAGCACCGCCGCTTCGCCTATCTCGACGGCATTCGCTTCGAGGTCGGCGCGCGCGCGTCCCCAATGGAGGTGACCGTCGATGCGCACGCGCACGCGGCTGTCACTTGGTCCGGCAATGCGGAAGCCGGTCAGCGCAGACCAAGGATTGCCAACCATGCCCTTCGAAAGTGCCGTCGCCGCCTTGTCGATGACGGTTTCATCAGGCTCGCTCGTCACCAGGTTTTCGCCGTGGCGGTCGAGGAAGCCGGTATCGATCCGTGCGGCGCGAAAATCCGGGTCAGTGGTGATGCGGGCGAGAAGGCCGGCGTTGGATCTGACCGGCCAGACCTCGATGCCGGCACAGGCGGCGGCGAGCTTCGAAAGGGCGGCCTCGCGGTTCGGCCCATGCGCGATGATCTTGGCAATCATCGGATCGTAAAAGGCGGTGATCTCATCGCCCTCAACGACGCCGCTGTCGACGCGGACCGTCGTCGGCAGTTTGAGATGGTCGAGCCGGCCGATCGAGGGCAGATATCCGGCGGCGGGGTTTTCGGCATAGAGCCGGGCTTCGAAGGCCCAGCCCTTCATGGTGATCTCGTCCTGGCTTTTCGGCAGAGCTTCGCCGCTCGCGACCTTCAGCTGCCAGAGGACCAGATCCTCACCCGTGATTGCCTCGGTGACCGGATGTTCCACCTGCAGGCGCGTGTTCATCTCCATGAACCAGATGCGGTCGGGATCGAGGCCTGCGGAGGCGTCGGCGATGAATTCGATCGTGCCGGCGCCGACATAGTTGACCGCTCTTGCGGCCTTTACCGCCGCATCGCAGATCGCCGCCCGGGTGGCGGCATCGAGGCCGGGGGCAGGCGCCTCTTCGATGACTTTCTGATGGCGGCGCTGCAGCGAACAATCCCGTTCGAAGAGGTGGACACAGTTTCCGTGTATGTCGGCAAAGACCTGCACCTCGATATGGCGCGGATTGGCGATATAGCGCTCGATCAGAACGCGGTCGTCGCCGAAAGAGGCGGCTGCCTCGCGCCGGCAGGAGGCGAGACCTTCGGCGAAATCCTCAGGCCGGTCGATGCGACGCATGCCCTTGCCGCCGCCGCCGGCGACCGCCTTGATCAGCACGGGGCAACCGACGAGATCGGCTTCAGCCGCGAGCCTCGCTTCGCTCTGGTCCGAGCCGAGGTAGCCGGGGGTGACGGGCACGCCCGCCGCCTGCATCAATTGCTTGGCGGCGTCCTTCAGCCCCATGGCGCGGATTGCGGCCGGCGGCGCGCCGACCCAGATCATGCCGGCCTTCTCGACGGCTTCGGCGAATTCGGCATTTTCCGACAGGAATCCGTAACCGGGATGGATGGCGGCAGCACCTGTTTTTCGGGCGGCCTCCAGGATGCGCTCCTGCGAGAGATAACTTTCTCGGGCCGGCGGCGGGCCGATGGCGATCGCTTCGTCCGCTTCCCTGGCGAAAGGCAGACCGGCATCGGCCTCGGAATAGACGGCGATCGTGCGGATGCCGAGCATCTTCGCCGTGCGGATGATGCGGCGGGCAATTTCGCCCCGGTTGGCGATGAGAAGGCTTTCCATCATCGCGCGTCACATCCTGAACAGGCCGAAACGCGGCCCTTTCGGGATCGGCGCGTTCAGGCAGGCGGAAAAGGCAAGGCCCAGCACGTCGCGCGTCTGGCGCGGGTCGATGATGCCGTCGTCCCAGAGGCGGGCGGTGGCAAAATAGGGATTGCCCTCCGCCTCGTAGCCGGCGCGGATCGGCGCCTTGAAAGCCTCTTCCTCATCGGCCGGCCACGCCTCACCGCGCGCCTCCATCGCGTCGCGGCGGATGGTGGCGAGCACCGAGGCCGCCTGTTCGCCGCCCATGACGCTGATGCGGCTGTTCGGCCAGGTGAACAGGAAGCGCGGGCGATAGGCGCGGCCGCACATGCCGTAATTGCCGGCGCCGAAGCTGCCGCCGATGATGACGGTGACTTTCGGCACGGTCGCGGTCGCCACCGCCGTCACCAGCTTCGCCCCATCCTTGGCGATGCCGCCGGCCTCATAGCGGCCGCCCACCATGAAGCCGGAAATGTTTTGCAGGAAGAGCAGCGGCACGCGGCGCTGGCAGGCGAGCTCGATGAAATGCGCGCCCTTCAGCGCGCTTTCGGAAAACAGCACACCGTTGTTGGCGATGACGGCAACCGGCATGCCCCAGATGCGGGCGAAGCCGCAGACGAGCGTGGTGCCGTAGAGCGGCTTGAACTCATGCAGTTCCGAGCCGTCGACGATCCGGCCGATCACCTCGCGCACGTCATAGGGCGAGCGCACGTCCTCGGGAATGATCCCGTGAAGGTCTTCGACGTCGAGCTTCGGCGGACGCGGAGGCTGAATGTCGATATCGACCGATTTGACGCTGTTGAGGCTGGCGACGATATCGCGCACCAGAAGCAGCGCATGTTCGTCGTTTTCGGCGACATGGTCGACGACGCCCGAGCGGCGGCCATGGGTCTCGGCGCCGCCCAATTCTTCGGCCGAGATGATCTCGCCGGTCGCGGCTTTGACCAGCGGCGGGCCGGCCAAAAAGATCGTGCCCTGATTGCGTACGATGACCGTTTCGTCGGACATGGCGGGGACATAGGCGCCGCCGGCGGTGCAGCTTCCCATCACGCAGGCGATCTGCGGAATGCCTTCGGCCGACATCTGCGCCTGGTTGTAGAAGATCGCGCCGAAATGGTCGCGGTCGGGAAAGACCTCGGCCTGATGCGGCAGATTGGCGCCGCCGCTATCGACCAGATAGAGGCAGGGCAGCCGGTTCTGCAGGGCGATTTCCTGTGCCCGCAGATGTTTCTTGACCGTCAGGGGGTAATAGGCGCCGCCCTTCACCGTCGCGTCGTTGGCGACGATCATCACTTCGCGGCCGCAAACGCGGCCGATGCCGGATATGAGGCCGGCGCCCGGCGCTTCTTCACCATACATGCCGTTGGCCGCCAGCGCGCCGATCTCCAGGAACGGGCTGCCGGCATCGAGCAGAAGCTGGATGCGGTCGCGCGGCAGGAGCTTGCCCTTGGCCGTGTGGCGCTCGCGCGCTGCTTGCGATCCGCCCTCGCGGGCTTTCGCCGAACGGGCGTGGAGCTCGTCGATCAGGGTTCTGTTCTTGACGGCATTGGCCTTGAAGCTGTCGCTGTCGCGGTCGATCGCGGTCGAAATCACCGTCATGATGCGATGAGCTCCCGACCGATCAGATAGCGGCGGATCTCGTTGGTGCCGGCGCCGATATCGTAGAGTTTGGCGTCGCGCAAAAAGCGCTCGACCGGCCACTCCTTGGTATAGCCGGCGCCGCCGAGCGCCTGGATCGCCTCCAGCGAAACCTTCACGGCATTCTCGCTGGCAAAGAGGATCGCGGCCGCTGCATCGGTGCGTGTGGCGCGGCCGGCGTCGCAGGCCCGCGCCACGGAATAGACATAGGCGCGCGCCGAATTCAGCGCGACATACATGTCGGCGATCTTGGCTTGCATCAGCTGGAATTCGCCGATCGGCTTGCCGAACTGCTTGCGATCCCTGACATAGGGCAGAACGACATCAAGGCAGGCCTGCATGATGCCGAGCGGGCCGCCGGCAAGGACAGTGCGCTCATAATCGAGGCCGGACATCAGGATCTTCACGCCTTCGCCTTCCCGGCCCATCAGCGCCTCGGCCGGCACTTCGCAATCCTGGAATACCAGCTCGGCCGTGTCGCTGCCGCGCATGCCGAGCTTGGAGAGCTTCTTGGAGACGCTGAAGCCGGGCATGCCCTTCTCGATGATGAGGGCGGAAATGCCTTTCGCGCCGGCGGCGGGATCGGTCTTGGCATAGACGACCAGCACATCGGCATGCGGCGCATTGGTGATCCAGAATTTGGTGCCGTTGAGGATGTAGCGGTCGCCCTTGCGCTCGGCCCGCAACCGCATGGACACGACGTCGGACCCGGCGCCGGCCTCCGACATGGCAAGCGAGCCGACATGTTCGCCTGAGATCAGCTTCGGCAGATAGCGGCGCTTCTGTTCCGGTGAGGCCCAGCGGCGGATCTGGTTGACGCAGAGATTGGAATGAGCGCCATAACTCAGGCCGACGGAGGCCGAAGCGCGCGAAACCTCCTCCATGGCGACGACATGCTCGAGGTAACCGAGACCGGCGCCACCGAATTCCTCCTCGACGGTGATCCCATGCAGGCCGAGCGCGCCCATCCGGGGCCAGAGCTGGCGCGGAAACGTGTTGCTTTCGTCGATCTCCGCGGCCAGCGGGGCAATATGATCGGCGGCAAACCGCGCCGTCGTGTCGCGGATCGCATCCGCGGTTTCGCCAAGCGAAAAATCAAACATGGCACTCCTCCCGCTGAAATATGTAGCGCGGGTTGCGAAAGGTTCAAAGTGCCCATGATTTTGATGCAGGTGAGGGTCCTCACATTCAAAGTCATACACGTGCCGTTTTCTTGAAAATATGGGAAATATGGAATATATGGAAATAAAGAACGGAGATGATCCCATGCGACAATTCACGACAGGCGACCTCAATAAGCAGGTCGGCGATGTCACCGATGCTGCGAGCCGGGAGCCGGTCGTTCTCACCCGGCATAACAAGCCGCGTTTTGTGCTCATGAGCTATGAGCACTTCGAGCGGATGCGCAGCGGCATGGACCCGCGTCGTGCCCATCACATCTCGGAGATGCCGGACGAACATGCCGAGTTGTTCGGCGAGGCGATCGAGCGGCTGGCGAAGGGTGAAGGCTACGACGATGAGCCGTGAGTTTCGCCCTGGGGAAGTGATATCCTATCCCTATCTCTGGGCACGGCAGCAGCAGCGTGGCGAAACGGAAGGGCGCAAACAGCGACCAGTTTGTGTCGTTGTCGCAATCCGCAGTGCGGGCGATGGAAAGACGCACCTTGTGCTTCTGGCGATTACCACGCAGCCACCGCAGGCGGGGAGGATTGCCCTGGAAATTCCCGATATCGAGCGTCGGCGTGCCGGTCTTGGGGATCTCAAGCAGAGCTGGATCGTCATAGACGAATATAATTACGATATTGTCGAGCAGTCCTGGTACATCGAGCCTCATCAGGAGGCTCTTGGCCGCTTCAGCAAATCCTTTGTGATGAAGATTGCCGCCTTGTTCGCGAAAGCGCGAAGCCAGTCAGGTCAAGTTAAGCGGTTCGACTGACTTAGCTCTGATTTTCCAATTCCTCTCGCCGGAATGTCTCCGGGCTCTTGCCCATCCATTTCCGGAAGGCCCGGAAGAAGGCGCTGGGTTCGGAATAACCGAGCAGCACGGCGATCTCGCCGATTGTCTTGGTTGAGTTCAGCAGAAGCTCGACAGCCAGATCGCGGCGGATGTCGTCCTTGATGGCGGCATAGCTTTGTCCCTCGTCGTGCAGGCGGTGGCGGAGTGTGGAGGAGGGCATGCGCATATCGGCGGCAAGTGCGGCAAAACTCGTCCAGGCAGCCGGCGTCGCCTGGTTCAAGCGCCGGCGGACGGCGGCGGCGATGCCGGCGTCGTAGCGGTACCGCACCAGTATATTGGCGGGCGCACCGCGCAGGAACTGCTTCAGCGCCTGTTCGCTGCGGGAAATCGGCAGGTCGAGCATGGTGCTGTCGAAGCCGAGCCGGCTGATCGATTGCGAGAAACGCACCGGCGCGCCGAAGAAGAGCCGGTAGTCGGCCCCTTGTTTGGGTTCGGCGCAGCGGAAATCGACGAGGCGAATCGGGACGCGCCGCCCGACCAGCCAGCAGATGATGCCGTGCAGGATGATCCAGTAGGTTCGATAGGCGAAGGCCGAACGCGGGCCGCCGGCATTCCTGAGTTCGACTTGGGCGAGACCATCGCGGATGACGAGCTGCCCCCGGGGGTCGTCGAGCACGACAGCGAGGAAGCGCAGCGCCCGGCGCAGCGCATGACCGAGCGTCGGCGCGTGCAGCACGCAATGGCAGAGCAATGTGAAACTGCCACTGCGCATCGGGCGGGCGCCCATACCAAAGAATTCGTCGTCGAGTTCGGCAGCGATTGCCAGCCAGAGCGCGCCGTAGGTTTCGGCCGAAACCGGATGTTCAACGAGAGATGGCAGGCCGACCTGCGCAAGGATCGGCTCCGTCGGCTTGCCGAGCCGCCGCAGGCTGTCCAGCGCCTCCTCCACAAAACCCGGCGCGATCATGCGTCGCTCGATCTCGGCCATGCCGGTCCTCTCTATGGCAAAACTGTCCGAAATTATGGAGCAGTTCTGTCATCGCTTGCAACAGGTGGAGCGAATAGAATCGCTGCTGCCGGTTGCGTCTGGAGGAGGGCGTCTGCCGGGAGGGAGGACCGGATTCATGCTGATCCCAGGAGCAAGTTTCATCGTCACCGGCGGCGGCTCAGGCCTGGGCGCGGCCACGGTGCGCGCGATTGTCGAGGCCGGCGGGCGCGTGACGATCGCCGATCTCAATGCGGGAGCGGGCGAAGAGATTGCCCGGGAATTCGGGAACGAGGTTCGCTTCGTCAAGGCCGATGTGACCGATGGCGAGGAAGGAGCTGGAGTGGTTGCCGCTGCGGTCGAAGCCTTCGGCGGCTTGCGCGGATTGGTGAATTGCGCCGGTGTCGCGCCGGCCGAAAAGGTGATCGGCCGCGACGGGCCGCATCGGCTGGAGAGTTTTGCGCGCACGCTCGGCATCAATCTCGTCGGCACGTTCAACATGATTCGGCTTGCCGCAGCCGCAATCCGGAGCATGGAGCCGGATGCCGAAGGCGAACGCGGCGTCATCGTCAACACGGCTTCGGTTGCCGCCTTCGACGGCCAGATCGGCCAGGCCGCCTATGCCGCCTCCAAGGGCGGGGTGGCGGCGATGACCTTACCGATCGCCCGTGAACTTGCCCGGCACGGCATCCGGGTCGTGTCGATCGCGCCCGGCATTTTCGAGACGCCGATGATGGCTGACATGCCGGCGGAGGTGCAGGAAGCGCTCGGCAAGAGCGTGCCCTTTCCGCCGCGGCTCGGCCGGCCGGCGGAATTTGCCGGGCTGGTACGCCATATCTTTGAAAACAACATGCTGAACGGCGAGGTCATCCGCCTCGACGGCGCATTGCGGATGGGGGCGCGGTGAGCGTCGCCCGAGGAGGGAAGATGGCATTGCAGGACCCTATCGTCATCGTCGGTGCGGCGCGCACCCCGATCGGCAGCTTTCAGGGAGAGCTGAAGGAGGCGGCCGCGCCCGAGCTTGGCGCAACGGCGATCCGCGCGGCACTTGATCGCAGCCGCGTCGAGGCCGCGGCGATCGAGGAGGTCGTCTTCGGTTGTGTGCTGCCGGCAGGGCAGGGGCAGGCGCCGGCGCGTCAGGCGGCCATCCATGCCGGCCTGCCGTTTTCGACCGGCGCCAGCACCGTCAACAAGATGTGCGGCTCGGGCATGAAGGCTGTCATGATGGCGCATGATCTGATCGCCGCCGGCAGCGCCTCGGTGACCGTCGCCGGCGGCATGGAAAGCATGACCAACGCGCCCTATCTCCTTGACAGGGCCCGCGGCGGCTACAGGCTCGGCCATGGGCGTGTCGTGGATCATATGTTCCTCGACGGGCTGGAGGATGCTTATGACAAGGGGCGCTTGATGGGCAGCTTCGCGGAGGATTGCGCCGAGGCCTATCAGTTCACGCGCGAGGCGCAGGATAGCTACGCCATCGCCTCGCTGACGCGGGCGCAGAAGGCGATTGCCGAAGGCTGTTTCGAAAGCGAGATCGTGCCGGTGACGGTCAAATCGGGCAAATCAGAGCAGGTGGCGAGCCGCGACGAACAGCCCGGCAAGGCCAGGCTCGACAAGATCCCGACACTGAAGCCCGCCTTCCGCGAGGGTGGCACGGTGACGGCGGCCAATTCCAGCTCGATTTCCGACGGCGCGGCGGCTCTTGTGCTGATGCGCCGATCCGAGGCGGAACATCGTGGGCTCAAGCCTCTCGCAACGATCCTCGGTCATGCCACCCATTCGCAGGCACCTAATCTTTTCGCCACAGCGCCGATCGGTGCGCTGCAGAAGCTGTCGGACCGTACCGGACTGGCGCTCTCCGATGTCGATCTCTTCGAGATCAACGAGGCCTTCGCCGTCGTCGCCATGGCGGCGATGCGCGATCTCGACTTGCCGCATGAAAAGGTGAACGTTCATGGCGGCGCCTGTGCCCTCGGCCATCCGATCGGCGCATCGGGGGGCCGCATCCTGGTCACGCTGCTTGCGGCGCTCGAGCGTTACGACTTGAAACGCGGCATGGCGGCACTCTGCATCGGCGGCGGCGAAGCGACGGCCGTCGCCATCGAGCGGCACTAGGGGAGGGCAAGCAGATGATCCTGTCCGAACTTCAGCAGCAGATCACAGATCTCGCCCGCGATTTTGCCCGCGACCGGCTGGCGCCGGGGGCGGCCAAGCGCGACCGGGAGCATCTTTTCCCGCGCGAGGAACTGAAGGAGATGGGCGAACTCGGTCTGCTCGGTATGCTGGTGCCGGAGGCCTATGGCGGCTCGGATACGGGCGTGGTTGCCTATGCCGCGGCACTTGAGGAGATTGCCGCCGGCGACGGGCCCTGTTCGACGATCATGAGCGTGCACTCCTCCGTCGGCTGCGTGCCGATCCTGAAATTCGGCACCGAGGAGCAGCGGCAGCGCTTCCTGCCGAAACTGGCAAGCGGCGAATGGATCGGCGGTTTTGCGCTGACCGAGCCGCAGGCGGGGTCCGACGCCTCGAACCTGAAGACCCGGGCGCGGCGGGACGGGGATCATTACGTCATCGAGGGCGCCAAGCAGTTCATCACCTCTGGAAAGAACGGCAATGTCATCATCGTCTTTGCTGTCACCGATCCCGATGCCGGCAAGAAGGGCATCACCGCCTTCATCGTGCCGACGGAGACGCCGGGCTACGAGGTGATCCGGGTCGAGGAAAAGCTCGGGCTGCATTCCACCGATACCTGCCAGATCGCCTTCAACAACATGCGCATTCCTGCAGAATTGAGGCTCGGGGCGGAAGGCGAAGGTTACCGCATCGCGCTCGCCAATCTCGAAGGCGGACGGATCGGCATCGCGGCGCAGGCGGTCGGCATGGCGCGGTCGGCTTTCGAGGCGGCGCGCGATTACGCCAGGGAGCGCACGGCCTTCGGCAAGCCGATCTTCGAGCACCAGGCGGTCGCCTTCCGCCTTGCCGATATGGCGGTGCGGATCGAGGCGGCGCGGCAGCTGGTCTTTCATGCCGCCGCCTTGAGGGAGGCCGAAATGCCCTGCCTGTCGGAAGCCTCGATGGCAAAGCTCTTTGCCTCGGAGATGGCCGAGCGCGTCTGTTCCGACGCGATCCAGATCCATGGGGGCTATGGCTACATGGCCGATTACCCGGTCGAGCGCATCTATCGCGATGTGCGCATCTGCCAGATTTATGAGGGAACGAGCGACGTGCAGCGCATGGTGATCGCCCGCAATCTATAAGAATCATATCCGGCCCCGCTCCCGGGGAGAGGGGTGTGGCCGGCAAAGGGAGGAAAGAAAAATATGGTGGATTCCGCTCGTTTGAGCCTGCACGTCCCCGAACCTGCCGTCCGACCCGGCGGCCAGCCCGATTTTTCCAACGTCAAGATTGCCAAGGCCGGTGCCGTGCCGCGGCCGGAGGTCGATGTCGCCTCGGAGGAAATCCGCGATCTTGCCTATTCGATCATCCGCGTGCTGAACCGTGACGGCGAGGCGGTCGGTCCCTGGGCGGGGTCGCTCTCGGATGAGGAACTGCTGACCGGGCTTCGCAATATGATGAAGCTGCGCGCCTTCGATGCCCGCATGCTGATGGCGCAGCGCCAGGGCAAGACCTCCTTCTACATGCAGCATCTCGGCGAAGAGGCCGTCAGCTGCGCCTTCCGCAAGGCGCTCAATAAGGGCGACATGAATTTCCCGACCTATCGCCAGGCGGGCCTGTTGATCGCCGATGATTATCCGATGGTCGAGATGATGAACCAGATCTACTCGAATGAGAGCGATCCGCTGCGCGGCCGGCAGCTGCCGATCATGTATTCCTCCAAGGAGCATGGCTTCTTCACCATCTCGGGCAATCTCGCCACCCAATATGTGCAGGCCGTCGGCTGGGCGATGGCCTCGGCGATCAAGAATGACAGCCGCATCGCCGCTGCCTGGATCGGCGACGGATCGACGGCGGAATCGGATTTCCACTCGGCGCTCGTCTTCGCCTCGACCTATAAGGCGCCTGTCATTCTCAACATCGTCAACAATCAATGGGCGATCTCCACCTTCCAGGGCATCGCCCGCGGCGGTTCCGGCACCTTTGCCGCCCGCGGCCTCGGCTTCGGCATTCCGGCGCTGCGGGTCGACGGCAACGACTATCTCGCCGTCCATGCCGTCGCCCGCTGGGCGGCCGAGCGGGCGCGGCGCAATCTCGGCCCGACGCTGATCGAATATGTGACCTACCGCGTCGGCGCACATTCGACCTCCGACGATCCGAGCGCCTATCGGCCGAAGACGGAATCGGAGGCATGGCCGCTCGGCGATCCCGTGCTGCGGCTGAAGAAACATCTGATCGTCAAGGGCGCCTGGTCGGAGGAGCGGCATGTGCAGGCGGAAGCCGAAATCATGGACGAGGTGATCGAGGCGCAGCGCCAGGCAGAGGCGCACGGCACTCTGCATGCCGGCGGCAGGCCTTCGGTGCGCGATATTTTCGAGGGCGTCTATGCAGAGATGCCGCCGCATATCCGCCGTCAGCGGCAGAAGGCGGGGTACTGACATGGCCAGGATGACGATGATCGAGGCCGTGCGCAGCGCCATGGATGTCTCGATGGCGAAGGACGACAATGTCGTGGTCTTCGGCGAGGATGTCGGCTATTTCGGCGGTGTCTTCCGCAGCACGCAGGGGCTGCAGGCAAAATACGGCAGAACCCGCTGCTTCGATACGCCGATCAGCGAATCCGGCATCGTCGGCACGGCGATCGGCATGGCCGCCTATGGGCTGAAACCCTGTGTCGAAATCCAGTTCGCCGATTACATGTATCCGGCCTATGACCAGCTGACGCAGGAGGCGGCGCGCATCCGCTACCGCTCCAACGGTGATTTTACCTGCCCGATCGTCGTGCGCATGCCGACAGGCGGCGGCATCTTCGGCGGCCAGACGCACAGCCAGAGCCCGGAAGCGCTCTTCACCCATGTCTGCGGGCTGAAGGTGATTGTTCCCTCCAATCCTTACGACGCCAAAGGCCTGCTGATCGCGGCGATCGAAGATCCTGACCCCGTCATGTTCCTGGAGCCGAAGCGGCTTTATAACGGCCCGTTCGACGGCCATCACGAGCGGCCGGTCACACCCTGGTCGAAACATGATCTGGGCGAGGTGCCCGATGGCCATTACACCATCCCGATCGGCAAGGCCGAGGTCCGGCGCGAGGGATCGGCGGTGACCGTGATTGCTTACGGCACGATGGTGCATGTGGCGCTCGCCGCAGCCGAAGATGCCGGCATCGATGCCGAGGTGATCGATCTCAGAAGCCTGCTGCCGCTCGATCTCGATACGATCGTCAAATCGGTTACCAAGACCGGGCGCTGTGTCGTTGTCCACGAGGCGACCCTGACGTCGGGCTTTGGCGCCGAGGTCGTGTCGCTGGTGCAGGAACATTGCTTCTATCATCTCGAAGCGCCTGTTGTGCGCGTCGCCGGCTGGGACACGCCCTATCCGCATGCGCAGGAGTGGGACTATTTCCCCGGTCCCGGCCGTGTCGGGCGGGCGCTTGCCGAAGTCATGGAGGCCTGAGCCGTGGGCGAATTCATCATCAAGATGCCGGATGTGGGCGAAGGGGTCGCCGAGGCCGAGCTGGTGGAATGGCACGTGAAGGCAGGAGATCCGGTCCGCGAGGACATGGTGATCGCCGCCGTCATGACCGACAAGGCGACCGTGGAAATTCCCTCGCCCGTCAATGGCACCGTCACCTGGCTCGCCGGCGAGGTCGGAGACCGGATCGCGGTCAAGGCGCCGCTGGTGCGGATCGAGACGGCGGGTAATGCCGGCGAGGCTCCGCCTGTGCAGATCTCGCAGGCCCCCGTTGCGGAACCGGCCAAGGTCGAAGCTGCGCAGCCCGCTCCGGTCGCTCCGCCTGCGCCGGCTCACGCATTGCCTCCGGCCGAAAGGCCGCTCGCCGCACCGTCCGTGCGGCTCTTCGCCAGGGAAAATGGCGTCGATCTCCGGCAAGTGCAGGGCACGGGACCTGCCGGCCGCATCCTGCGCGAGGATGTCGAGCAGTTTCTGTCTCAGGGAGCCGCGCCCGCAACGGTAAAGAATGGTCTCGCCAGAAAGATGGCGACGGAGGAGATCAAGCTGACCGGCCTGCGCCGCCGCATCGCCGAGAAGATGGTGCTGTCCACCTCGCGCATTCCCCACATCACCTATGTGGAGGAAGTCGACATGACCGCGCTCGAGGAATTGCGCGCCACGATGAACAGCGACCGCCGGGAAGGGCACTCGAAGCTGACAGTGCTGCCCTTCCTGATGCGGGCGCTGATCAAGGCCATTTCCCAACAGCCTGAGGTCAACGCCACCTTCGACGACGATGCCGGCATCATCACACGCCACAGTGCCGTGCATATCGGCATCGCCACGCAGACGCCCGCCGGTCTGACCGTGCCGGTGGTGCGGCACGCGGAAGCACGCGGCATCTGGGATTGCGCCGCCGAGATGGTCCGGTTGGCGGAAGCGGCGCGGTCGGGCACGGCGACGCGCGATGAGCTTTCCGGCTCGACCATCACCATCAGCTCGCTCGGCGCGCTTGGCGGTATCGTCTCGACACCTGTTATCAACCATCCCGAAGTGGCGATCATCGGCGTCAACAAGATCGCCACACGTCCGGTCTGGGACGGCGCGCAATTCGTGCCGCGCAAGATGATGAACCTGTCCTCCAGCTTCGATCATCGCATCATCGACGGCTGGGATGCGGCGACCTTCGTCCAACGCATCCGTACGCTCCTGGAAACCCCGGCGCTCATTTTCATCGAAGGCTGATCCATGAAAGAGATTGTCTGCAAGCTCCTCGTCATCGGCGCTGGTCCGGGCGGTTATGTCTGCGCCATCCGCGCCGGCCAGCTCGGTGTCGATACCGTCATCGTCGAGGCCGGCAAGCCCGGCGGCACCTGCCTGACGGTCGGCTGCATTCCTTCCAAGGCCTTGATCCATGCGGCTGAGGAATTCGAGGCGACGCAGAAAATGCTCGCCGGCAAAAATCCGATGGGCATTCGCGTCGAAGGCGCCTCGATCGATCTTGCCAGGACGATCGCCTGGAAGGACGGCATCGTCGGCCGGCTGACGGGCGGGGTCTCGGGTCTCTTGCAGAAGGCCCGGGTTAAGATCGTCCATGGCCGGGCCCACTTTCGCGACGGCAAGACGGTGGAGGTCGAGACGGAAACCGGCCAGCAGATCATCCGCGCCGAGACCGTCGTGATCGCCACCGGTTCCGATCCGGTCGAGCTTTCCAACTTGCCATTCGGCGGCCGCGTCATCTCCTCGACCGAGGCGCTGTCGCTGACGGAGCTGCCGAAAAAGCTGGTCGTGGTCGGCGGCGGTTATATCGGCTTGGAACTCGGAATGGCTTTCTCCAAGATGGGATCGGAAGTGACGGTGGTCGAGGCGACGCCGCAGGTGCTGCCGCTCTATGATGGGGAACTGGTGCGCCCCGTCATGCGCAAGCTGACCGAAAGCGGCATCCGGGTGCTGACAGGCGCGAAGGCGATGGGCCTTGCCGACAACGGTGAGGCGTTGCTTGTCGAAACCTCCGACAGCCGGCGAGAAAGCCTGCCGGCCGACCGCATCCTTGTGACCGTCGGCCGCCGCCCGCGAACGGCGGGCTCCGGTCTCGAAGAACTCGATCTCGATCGCGCCGGCCCTTATCTGAGGATCGACGATCGCTGCCGCACATCGATGCGTGGCATCTATGCGATCGGCGACGTGACCGGCGAGCCGATGCTGGCGCATCGCGCCATGGCGCAAGGCGAGATGGTGGCGGAGATCATCGCCGGCAAGAAACGCGCCTGGGACAAGCGCTGCATTCCGGCCATCTGCTTCACCGATCCGGAGATTGTCAGCGTCGGTCTCTCGCCGGCCGAAGCGCAAGCGCAAGGTTATGAAATCCGCACCGGCCAGTTTCCCTTCAGCGCCAATGGACGGGCGATGACGATGCTGTCCGAAGAGGGCTTCGTGCGCGTCGTCGCCCGCGCCGACACCAACCTCGTTCTCGGCCTGCAGGCAGTTGGGGCAGGGGTTTCCGAACTCTCGGCGTCCTTTGCGCTGGCGATCGAGATGGGCGCGCGCCTCGAAGACATTGCCGGCACCATCCACGCGCATCCGACCCGCAGCGAAGCGGTCATGGAGGCGGCGCTGAAGGCTTTGGGGAGTGCTCTGCATATCTGAGCCGAGCTGGCCAAGACAAAGAAGGAGGCGTCCCAGGATTTGCGAACAAGTGAAGAACGCCGAGCCTCTGCCGATATGTGCGCTTGATGAATGGCGATCCGCATACGGCGTTCCATCCTTTGCCCTGACGAGCGGAGTTAAGCGACGTTGATTGAATTTCCACTCTAAGAATCGCCGGACGCATGATACTACCGTAAATAGGTGGCGTTCATCGCTCCGGCGCATTCCGGCGAAGACCGGGTTTGTCGCTTTTTTGCGGCTATTTGCTCAAATTCTTGAGTTGTTAGCTTTTTTTGACGATGATTTCGGGTGAACGTATCCGAAATTCAGGTAAGAATGTCTGACGGGGAGATCAAATTGCCAATGCTGCAGATCAAAGCTGGAACGACATGCATCGCATTTTTGATAGCGACCGGGGCGATTTTGGCCGGTTGCCAGTCAGCCACTGATGGCTTGGCTGCCTATGGCGACAGCGCAAAGACGCTCGAGGATGACTCAGCCGTCGCCTTCTATAAAAACGACGAGTTGATAACCACCGGAAAACTGCAGTTTCAGGAAAAGAACTACGGAAAATCCTACGCCATTTACAAGCGGGCGGTTGACGTTTTTCCGGAAGATCCGGCCGCCTGGCTGGGTTTTGCAGCCTCCGCCGACATGGTTGCCCGCTTCGACACATCCGACCGCGCCTACCAGCAGCTCTCGCGCATGATCGGCAACACCCCAGTTTACTACAACAATATTGGATATTCTCACCTTTTACGCGGTGATTTACGCAACGCCAGACGGTATTTCTTGAAAGCCTATGAGCTTGATCCCGGAAACGAAGTCACAGCCCGCAATCTCGAATTGATGAAGAATAGCGTAAATTACGCTCAGCGCTGATAAGCTTTTCAGCGATCTGCATCGGGATGAGAGTGCCGTTGCCGCGTTGCGAGCATCGGCGCGGCGCCCCTGGCAGCGTCCAGCGATTGCTTTCAAGCATGCGTCGCGCAAAATTGTGCAGCGGTTTTGCGGCAGGGACATCGCCTAAATGCAAAGACCCAAAGCTCGTCACATGGAGCACGTCTGATGCGACGTGCTTTGCAGGTGAAGCCTTTATCTAACGTGCCTTCCGAAGGATGAGCTGGCCTTCCGGCGAGAGCGTTCGTTCGTAACGCGGCAGGTCGTTGACGGCAATGCCGCCGGCTGCGATCGACGCAAGACTGCTGTCCGGCATTTGAGTTTCCACCGACGCGGCACGGGGTGCGAAAAATTGTGCCGGTTCCTTGCCGGGCGCGCTCAGGACCAAAGCCGAACCCATCCGAAGATTGCTTGTGTCGTTCTGCCGTTCGTTCACCACGGCCTTTTGCAGCGCATCCATCTGCTGGCGAATCACTGCGACGTCGTTGGCCTTGGCATTGTCGTCAATCTTGCCCGACTGCTTTTCCATCTGTCCTCTCAGGCCGTCGATGGACCTTTTCAGCGCGGCGATGGTCTCGCGGCTCTCGCGAACATCCGCCGAGTTTTTGGCGGTATAGATGAGAACGCCGGCATTCACAGGCAGGAGCATCAGGAGCAAACCGACGAGCAGCGGGCTTTTTGAGCCTTTCTGTTCTACGGTTCGCACATTGCCTGGTTTTGGTCGTTCTGCTTCGACCTCGATGCTCGGAATGCTGGTCATTCGTTTACTCCTCCGTAAGTCATTCAATCTGCCTTGGCCGTGATTGGCGCCAGTCCGCAAATCATTCCGATGTAAACACACCTTCCCATGCCCGTTCGAGCATGTCGAGCGATGCGTTTTTTGCTATTCCGTTGAAATCGCAGTAAGAACCGACGAAATCCAAAAGATATTTCGGATGATAGCAAGAGGCCGGCATATCGCCATTATACTTGCGATCGTAGAACAGGTTCAGGTCTGGATCGCAGACAACCAATCCGTTGCCGCCGGCATAGGATTTGAAGATCCTGATATATTCGTCGCGCGACGGCGTGTTCACGAAGATCTTGTATTTCAGACGCCGCAAGCCGGCCTCGTCGGAAAGGTCCTTCGGGGCGATATTCGTCGAAAATACCACCAGTTCGTCAAAGGGAACCTTGAACTTCTTGCCGGTGTGCAGCGTCAGGAAGTCATAGCCGCGCTCGAGCGGCACGATCCAGCGATTGATCAGCGCCTGCGGCGCCACTTGCTGGCGGCCGAAGTCGTCGATGATGAAAACGCCGCCGGATGCCTTCAAATGGATGGGCGCTTCATAGATATTCGGTCCGGCGTTGAAGGTGAGATCGAGCTGATCGAGGGTCAATTCCCCGCCCGTCTTGATCACCGGACGGCGGCATTCGATCCAACGCTGATCAGCCTTCGGATGGGATTCCGTAGCAGCCTCCGATATGGGCTGATGCACGGCCTCGTCATAGAAACTGATGACATGGCCGCCGACCTCGATGGCGTAAGGCACCCAGATCGTTTGGCGAAACAGTTGCGACGTCCGCTCGGCGATGCTGGTCTTTCCGTTTCCGGGTGGGCCGTAAAGCAGGATGGAGCGGCCGGAATTGATGGCGGGGCCGAGCTTTTCGACCAGGGTGTGCGAGAGCACCAGCCCGGCAAGGCTGTCGGTCAGCCGCTCCGGAGTTACGCGCTCGTCGTGGATGGACTGCAGACCGACTTGCCGGCAGAAAGCGTCCAGCGACACCGGCGCCGGCCCGGCATATTGGCATTGACGCAACGCCGTATGGGCATATTCAAGCCCCTTCATGGAAAGCGCATATCGAATATCGGATCTCACATCCTCGCCAGCCAGGCCGCGCGCCTCGAGATATGCGAGTTTCACCAATTCCTTGATCAGGATATTGGCGATCACTTTCGGCAATTTCATGCGCTCAGCCAGATGAGAGGCCGTAGTCGTATCCTGCTCGGCCGCGCATTTGGCCGCCAGCCGAAGCAGGAAAGACGGATCCAGTCCGGCTTGTTCCATGCTTGCCGGCGCCATCGGCATGCGCGGATCGAGGGAAATGATCGCGTCGTTTCGGTTCTGTTCGAGCGGATACTGCATACGACCTCGCTTGGCTCAACCGCCGGGTTTCATGCTGATAAGAAGACTGACGACGCGCATAACGACGGGAACAAGAACGATGATGAGGCTGACCGGAAAAAGGAAGGCGCCGAGCGGTAGCAGCATTTTGACCGGCAGGGCGTTTGCCTTTTCCTCCGCGCGAACAATACGGATGTCGCGCATTTCCTTGCAGTAGACCCGCAGCGTCTGCGTTACGCTGGTCCCGAGCTCCTCCGATTGACGAAACAGAACGGAAAGGGCCCGGGCTTCGTCAATCCTCAGGCGGATAGCAAGGTTGGCGAGCGCCTCGCGCAATCGCCGGCCGCCGCGCACTTCCAGCATCATGATCGACAGATGCAGGCCGAAATCCTGCCGCTTGTCGACGAATTCCCGGGCAACACGGTTCGCCGCCGCCTCGATGCTCATGCCCGCATCGAGGCAGACGATCAGCATATCCATGAAATCGGGAAAGAGGCGGCGGTACTCCCTCTCCTTGGCAGCGCCGCGCCGGTCGATATAGATGTTGACCAGTATAAAGGTGGAGCCCGCGGCAAACATGGCAGCGATCAATGTCGCTACCCCTGACATATCAGGCACGACCCAATTGAGAGCCCAGACCACCGAGACCATCACGCCGATGCAGACCGCGGCGCGAACCACCTGGAAGGTGGTCACGGCGCCGGCGGCAAAATAGCCCGCCCGGATCAGCCGGTTCTGGGTGGAGTTCACATTGGTGTCACGTCGCGTAATCTCGAAATAGCGACGAATTAGGCGGTTTTCCGCCTCGCCGAGATCGGCGATTGTCGTATCGCCAAGATGGAACTCCTCGCGGGCTGTCGCCGAGCTTTTCGACACCCGAACCGAGACCTCGCGCTGGCGAAAAAACAATTCCGAGGCGGCCGCAGTAAAGATCAGCACTGCGAAGAAGACGATGAGATAAATTCCATACTCACTCGACATGACCGCCTCAGTACTCGAAGTTGACCATCTTGTAGAGAATGACATTCCCGATCGCCATGACGGCCAGCAGCGCGGTCACCACGACGGCTCCGTGGCCGCTCTCCCAGACGGGATCGAAGTAGGTCGGCGACAACATCTTGATCATCGCGTAGAGCAGAAACGGATACATCGACATGAAGATCGCCGTGATGCGTCCTTCCGAGGAAATCGCCTTGACCTTTGCCTTCAGCATCGACCGGTCTCGCAGCGTCTTCGAAAGGTTCTGCAGGATCTCCACGAGGTTTCCGCCGGTTCCCGCCTGGACGCTCAGCGATATCGCAAGCAGGTTCAGATCCTCGACGCCGACGCGGTCCGCCAGGTTGACCAGCGCATCGTCCAGCGTCACGCCGTAGGTGAGTTCATCCGAGAGCAGACCGAATTCGGTGCCGATCGGATCAGGCATCTCGCGCGCCACCAAAGAAATCGCCGCCGGCAGCGGATGGCCGGCGGCCAGGCTGCGATTGGCGACATCGAGCGCTTCGGGAAGCTTCAGTTCGAATTTCCTCATGCGGCGTGCCCGGGCACGCCAGACGACGAGTGCAGGGACGAGGAGGCCGACGAGAAGAAAGACAGGGATCCTGAACAGCGTGCTCGGCACGAGGAACTGAACGATCAGCCACGTCAGAAGTGCGCCCGCGATCGCGAAGATAGCAAATCGCCTGGCATCGAACTTGATCCCCGACTGGGCGTAGAACCGCAGCAGCCGCTGCATCACCGGGGTTTGCCGCCAACTGGTTGCGGCGCCGCGTTCCTTCAGCATATCGCTATAGGTCTTGCGATGATCATCGCTGACCTCGAGCAAGCTCAGCCGATGGTTCACGGCGCGGTGGCGTTCGGATGTCTTGAAGTAGCCGCGCAGTATCGCTTCGACGGCAACAAGGGCGGCGGTGAAAACGGCCGCGTAAAGGAGAAGCAGGGTCATTGAACAGGTCCCGTCTGCAGCGGTTTGCCGGGATCGAAAATCGTCACGGGGATCTCGATCCCGAGTTCGGCAAATTCCTCGACGAAGCGCGGCCGGATGCCGGTGGCGCGGAATTCTCCATGGATCCGCCCGCCTTCATCGGTGCCGATTTTCTTGAATTTCATAATCTCCTGCATCTGCACGACTTCACCTTCCATGCCGGTGATCTCGGAAATCGAGACAACTTTGCGGGTGCCGTCGCTCAGGCGCTGGACCTGCACGATCATGGTGATGGCCGACGAGATCTGCGAGCGAATGCTGATCTGCGACATCGGCATCCCGGCCATGCCGACCATCTGCTCAAGCCGGCCGACGGCGTCGCGCGGCGTATTGGCGTGAATGGTCGTCATCGACCCCTCGTGACCGGTATTCATCGCCTGCAGCATATCGAAGGCTTCGTCGCCGCGGACTTCGCCGACGATGATGCGGTCGGGACGCATGCGCAGGGCGTTTTTCAAAAGTTCGCGTTGCCGGATCTCGTTGCGTCCGTCGAGCGTCGGCGGCCGGGTCTCCAAACGCCCGACATGCGGCTGCTGCAGTTGAAGCTCGGCCGCATCCTCGATGGTGATCAGGCGCTCCTTCGGAGAAATCTGCGACGAAAGCGCGTTCAGCAAGGTGGTCTTGCCGGAACCGGTGCCGCCCGAAATGACCATCGACACCTTGCCCTTGACCGCGGCGCTGAGAAGGATGCGCATCGCATCGGCCATGGCGCCATATTGCACGAGGCGCTCCATCGTCAGCGGCTTGCGGGTGAATTTACGGATGGAGACGAGCGGTCCATCGACCGAGATCGGCCGGATGGCGACGTTGACACGCGAGCCATCCTTGAGGCGGGCGTCGACCATCGGCGTCGACTCGTCGACGCGGCGGCCGACCGCCGAGACGATCTTGTTGATCACCCGAAGCAGATGGTCCTCGTCCTTGAACCGCACGGCGGTGCTCTCGAGCTTGCCGCTCCGCTCGACATAGACGCTGTTGTAACCGTTGATAAGAATATCTGCGATCGTGTCGTCGGCCAGCAGCGGCTCGATCGGTCCGAGCCCCAGCATCTCGTCGGTGATATCGCGGATCAGATCATTGATTTCCTTGGCATTGAGCGGAAAGTTGTTGGTCCGGATATAATCCTTGACCAATGGCCGGATCTCGGTGGCGATCTCCTCGTTGTCGAGTGTGTCGAGGATCCCGAGATTGATGCGATCGAGCAGGTAACGGTGCAGATTGACCCGCTCGGAAACCATGTCCGGCCCGAGCGAAGCCTCTTCCTCCCTCGCCGTGGCGCCCTCAGAGGCCGGTTGGTTGGGCATGGCTTGAGCCGCGCCAATCAAAGACAGTTCGGCCGCCTCCGGATGTTCCCGCTTTTCCGGCTCCTGCCTGTAGAAACGCCCCATGATACCGCTCGCCATGCGTCCCACCCCTGAACTATTTTACAATGACCGTGGAACCGACCTTCACCCTCTCATAGAGATCGATGACGTCGGCATTGCTCATGCGAAAACAGCCCGATGAGGCGAAACCGCCGACCGTCGACTGCTCGTTCGTTCCATGAATGCGGTAGAGCGTGTCGGCCCCGCCCTTGTAGAGATAGATCCCGCGAGCACCCAAAGGATTGAGCGGCCCGGCGGGCACCAGATCCGGAAGTCCGGCTGCGCGCGCCTTCATCTCGGCAGGCGGGCGCCAGTCGGGCCACTCTGCCTTGCGTCCGACCTTGACGGTACCGCTCCAGCGAAACCCGTCTCGTCCGACGCCGATTTTGTACCGGATAGCGCGTCCTTCGGAGATGACGAGATCCAGCGTGCGGTTGCTACTGACGATGACGATTGTCCCGGCCGCGTAGCTTTTTTCGATCGTCACCACGGCGCTTGTCGTCGGCCCGAGGCTGCGTGGCACAAGCCCGGCTGCCGCGGCATTTCCGGCGGGGGCCAGAATTGCCAAAACGGCAAGGCCGGCACCGGTTGCGCGGGATCTTATACGCCCACTGTCGATCGCCCTCATCGCACCAGCGCCCCAAGTTTGCCGACCGCGCCGCAGAAGCGCGCCCGGGAATTCACTTGAAATGGCAGCACGCCGCGATTGACCGCCTCGCTCAAAGTCTCCCAGTCATCCCCGATGACATGCGTCGGGATCTCCTTGAATATCTTTTCCGTTTGTTGTCGGCGCAGGCCGAGGCCGAAAAGCTTGGAGCGGTATTTGTTGATGACGATGAATATCTGATCCGCACTGCCCCGCAGCCGCACCAGATTGGCAAACAGATCCTTGGCTTGAGAAAGCGCAGGCACCGTCATTTCCGTGACGATGCAGACGCTGTTGACCGACGTGAGCACCTCGTATTTCCACGGCGTGTCATAATAGGGAACGTCGATGATCGTGTGATCGCTCTCGAAGGCGGCCACGTCGAGCATGCGCAGCACGAGTTCACGGCCCTTCGGCGCCAGAAGCACGGATGGCTGCTTGAAGGACAGCAGCGAAAAGCCGCCCGAATGCCGCTTTCTGACCAGATCGATGAATTCCAGATCGACCCGGGACGGATTGGCGATGACCGGTTTCAAGTCGTAGTCGTTGACGAGGTTGAGGTAATAGCCAAGCGTTCCGGAGCAGAAATCCGTGTCGAACAAGTCGATCCGCGGCGTGGAATTCTTGATTGGCTGGGCCAGCACATGCGCAAGCGACGAGGCGATCACGCTGGCGCCTGCGCCGCCGACGGCCGAGACCACGGCATGCACCCGGCTGTCGCTCGCGCCGGTGCCCGGCGCATGGGTGGAGATCATGTCGATCAGTGCGCGGCGCTCGAGCGGCTTCTTCAGCCAGTCATTGCCGTTCAGGCGAAAGAGCAGCCGCAGCATGTCGTCCGGCAGGTCTTCGGAAACGACGACCAGCGGAATGTCCCGATAGCTGGTGCGAAACGTGAAAAGCTCCGGCTGCTGCAGCAATTTCCCATTGTCGACGTCGAGAACGATAAGGTCGAACTGCGCCGGATCGAACCGGCCCTTTTCCGCGAGCGCCTTCAGCGCGAGATGGCGGACATCGTAACGTGACAACGACCCGAACGTATCGAGCATGAAGCTCGCTGCAGCCGCGTCGTCGGAAAGGACCAGGATCTTGGTAGATGCGGCAATGTTCATGTGCGCTGTCATTTTCGCTTTCCTACGCGTAAATTAAGGAGTCAGCAGGTGGAGCACGTCTTCAGATCTTCCGTCGTGATCGTCACCGGGTGGGCCGGGATGGTGACGTCGTTCAGTCCCAACAGGCCGCCGAGCACCGGCAGATCGAAGGTGATATCGCGCACCTCGAGCCGCATCGTCAGCACAGGCCCGTCCGGCCGGCCCCAATAGCCGAGCCCCGATCGCTGATAGGTGACCATCAGCTTATCCGGGGTGATGCGCCAGTTGAGGTCGCAAATGCCGGGGTGAGGATCGGTTCCCGCGTTGCAGACGCCGTCGCTTCCGAGCACAATCCGGTTCAATGCCGCCGTACTGCAGTTCGCAAGAGCTGGTCCGCAAGTCGAGGATATCGTGGCATCGTTCGGCGCCGCTTTGCCGTTGTTGAGCGGATCGGCAGCGTCGGTTGGGAAAGCGGCATTGAAATTCGTCGTCAACGGATCGGATACGGCCGCCAGGCGAGCACCATATTGCAGCGCCTTGACCGTCTGGTTCCACTGCGACATGGCATAGCCGAACTCGATGAAGGCGGCGAACACCAGCATGACGATCGGAAAGGTCAGCAATGCTTCGACGAGGCTGACACCGCTGTTATCCTGCCAGAATGCCTTGATTGCCCTAGGGATCACCATCCGATGTACCTCTCTTCATGGAAGGAACTGATGGTGATGGCGTCGATTCCGAGAAAGCTGAACACCGGCGAACTCTGGTAGAGATGAGCCGTGGAAATGGTGATGTTCCCATCCGCATCGGGTGCGGTGATGGTGATGTCGGCAGGGTTGGTCCAGCCGGGGACGCGGGGTGTGGCGCCTGCCGCGGGCGTTTGCGTTCCGTAAAAGGCGATCGTCTTCGCAGTCGCCTGATTGCAGGTCGGCACATAGGTTCCCGACAGCGGCCGGCATCGCGAGAGGTAACGCCCCGCATCGCGCAAGCCTGCGTCGATCTGCATACGCTCCCAGAAGATACTGCCGAATTCTAGTATTCCAGCCGCAAAGAGCGTCACGAAGGGGATGGCGAGCAGCGCTTCGGCAAGCACCGCGCCTTCCTCCTGCCGCCAGAAGCCTGGGCAAAGCCGATGCCGGATAAAGTTGCGGAGCGCCATCATCTGACCAGTTCCGCTTCTTCCCGCAGGAATTCGTCCAGCGTCCCGCGGCCACCCATGCCCGAGATGTCGATCACCTCGAGCGAAAGATAGCGCTCGCTACCGGCCTTGATCGCCGGTTTGGTCATGAACATGCGCGCAAAGGCAACCGCCTGCGTCTGTTTCTGACCATTCAGATGGCCCACCGATGCCTCGTAGCCGCAATTGACGATTGCGGCGAAAATCTCTCGGCGATCGCCGTACTCGCTACCCGTGTAGTTCGAGAGAGCAGGTCCCGAATAGCACTGACCGCCGCCGGTCGTCGGCGTACCGACCTCGCCGTTCGCAGAGGCATGGTTGAGCAGCGCCGCGGTATTGAGCTCGTAACGATAGACATCATAGGCAGAGGGCCGGCTCGGCGTTCCGGTGGCCCCCGGGGGATAGCTGGAATAGTTGCCGAGGATCGCGCTGACCGACGGCGCCGTGCCTCCCTGGGCGACACTCCAGTAGTTTGCGTAGTTCCAATTGTTGCCGGTGCTGATCTTGCCGCCGCCGAGGGGGCTCATGGTTGCGCCGTAGCCCAAAGGCACCGCCTTGGTGACATCGCCGACCGTGCTGCCGACCATCGCCGGGTCGTAGCCTTTGCAGCCGTTCTGCCCTGTTTGCTTTTGCGCGGAGCGGACGTTCTGGGCCGGGCGATAGCGGCTGTCCCCGCGCGAGCCCTTGAACGACCCCTCATAAATACCGAAGCGCGTATTGACGCCAGCTTCAACGGGTCCTGCCATGGCACCCGTCTTGGTATCGAGGCTGTCCTGGGTATAACAGGCCCCCGGATTGCCGGTGGCCAGAGCCTCTGCCATCACGTTCGCACCATTGCCCAGCGGCGTCCGCAGGAATCCGAAATTGCCAGGCCCGGGATTGGCGGAGGACGTGCTGTACATTTCGATCTGTCGGCCGTAGAGATTGCCAGCCGCGAAGTTGGTGTGGAGATCCGTCGCCGCCTGCTGGCTGGCGGCCTCGCTCGTATTGCCCGCCGGCTCGTAGGGATTGCAGATAAAGATCGGCGTCACGTCGCAGGCGCTGGCGTGGTATACCGCCACGGCATCGGCAGCGATGTTGATTGTGCTGCGGGTAAAGCCGACCGGGACCGGAAAGATCGTCTGCATCGCCTGCGGCTTGGCGATGACCCAGGCGTAGGACGCTTCGCTGGCCACTGTCGTTTCCATCGAAGACGGGATCGGCGTATCGTCGTTGGCCGGGATGTTCTTCAGAAAGAGCACTGTGACCGTGCTGCCGGCGTCGTTTCCGGCGTCATAGGTGACGCTGATGTGCGAGCCGAGCGACATGCCGGCCCCGCCTCCGGAAAAAGCCGCGCTATTGGCGATTTTCTCGATCGCCGTCTGCGCCCTCGAAATGGCATCGTCGCGGCCATCGAGTTCGCGGGCTCCGGCCAGTGCCATCGCATCGACCGCGTTCTGGAGATCGGTATGCAGGTTGCTGCTGCGGCCGACATCGATGACCAGCAGCGAAAAACCGAGAAGCATGGGCATGGCGATGAGCGTCAAGGCGATGACATAGCCACGATGATCATTCCAGAACCGTCTGACAACCCTGCTCAGCATTGGCCTACCCCATCACGGCTTTCGCCGTGACGACCCTGTTTCGTGCATTTCCCCTTCCGGCGCGCTGCCGCCGTTCATGCCTTTCGAACGGCTATTGGCTGACGGTGGCCCCACCGGACGCACCGTTGGCCTCCATGGCCGGCGACGGCTCAATGACCACCGCCCCGCCGTTCTGATACTCAGTCATCACCCTGCGGACCACCTTGCCGTCGCTTGCGATATGGGTTCGCTGGGCTTCCGGCGGGAACGGATCCTCGGTGTGGATGGCCTTGTTTGCTTCCATGGCGTTCCCGGCCCCGAAGGTGATCGTGTCGCGATGGTTCATGTAGTCGGCGCAGCCGGAAGTGAGGCCGGCAGCGGCAAGGACGAGAAGGACGCGCTTAGCGTTTTGTAGCAACAACCTGGCCTCCCTGGTTCAGGTCGAGACGATGGCCATAAGGCCCGGTCACACCTTCGCCATTGCGAAAGCGCCGGAGCATGTCCTTGTCGACTTCCAGGACACCGAGCGCGAAAAGCTCGACATCGTTGGACGAACGCGTCTGATCGAGCGGACTGTAGAGGTCTTCGCCCGGACGAGCCGGCCGCACGATGTGCGGGGTCACGACGATCACCAGGTCGGATTCCTTCTTCTGGAAACTCGTCGAACGGAACAGTGCGCCGAGGATCGGTATCTTCCCGAGACCCGGCAATTGCTGGATGTCCTTCGCGTTGATCGACTGCAGCAGGCCCGCCAAGGCAAAGCTCTGGCCGTCGCGAAGTGCGACCGTGGTACTGGCCGCGCGCGAGATGAAACCCGGATTGCCGTTGACGTTGATCGACGGATCAAGCTCGGAAACCTCAGGCTCGATCTCCAGATTGATGAGCCCGTCATCAAGAACCACCGGCTTGAAGGTCAGCCGCACACCGAAGGGGCGATAGTCCGTCTCGGTGGCGACTGTCGTCCCGTTGTTGGTCGTCTTCAGGATCGGCACTTCGCCGCCGGCATGGAAGCTGGCCGTCGAGCCGCTCATTGCGATGAGGTTCGGCTGAGCCAGGCGACGCACCAATCCCTTCTGCTCGAGCGCGTTGATGACCACGTCGATGTGGCCGCCCGAGATTTCCAGCACTTTGGCGATCAACTGGCCGAAGGGCAGCATACCCGTTGCCGCACCCTTGGGGTCAAGAAGGGAGCGGGCCAGGTTGCCGTCATCGTTCACGGTAATACCCTGGCTGGTCGTTGCCTTGCCGATGCCGTTGTTGCCGCGCCCGGACCAGCCGATCCCGAGGTCGCGACCCGTCTGGCGCGAGGCTTCGATGACACGGACCTCCAGCATCACCTGCTGACTGTCACTGACGCGCAACTGGTTCAGCACCGGTTGGTCGGAATAGGACTGGGCGATGTCCATCACCCGCTGCAATTCGACGCCGTCACGGACTATGCCTGTCAGGCGAATGCGGTCGCTGGAATTGGCCACGATAACCCGGGCCGAGGGCGCGGCAGAACGAATGGCGGCGGCGACTTCACTGAAATCGCTGGCAACCCGGACATCGATGACACCGAGAAGCGATTTGTCGTCGCCATAGACCGAGATATTGGTGGCGCCGATCTTCTTGCCGCGGATGAACAGCGACTTGTCGGAAAGCGGCACCACGTCGATCATATCGGCGCTGCCGATGACGAGATCGCCGAAGGCCTGGCCGGTATTGAGCGTCAGCGTCGCATTCGGAGGCAAGGTCACGCGCTGGACCGATTTGCCTAAGGTGACCGATTTTTCCTGTGCGTTGGCGCAGCCTGCAAATCCGGGCCCTAAACACACACAGGCCGAAAATACTGCCGCCAGTGCCGCAAGGCTTTTCGTCCTTGCGATTCTTCTCTTGCCATTCGCCATGCCTGCTTTAGCCCCCTCGTTCGGCTGGCCGCATCTGCGGCATGCCGGCTAAACAACATCACTGGACCAGGCCGACTCGGTGCTCCTCGCGCTTCGTCGTGTTCCAGACCCCCACCGTCACCCATTTCGGCTCAACCGGCAACACCGGTTCGACCTTTTGTTCTACAATCTGCACTTGTTTTTCAGGTTCTGGCAACTTATTCTTTTCCAAATCATTGCCGAGTTCCGTCGCCATCGCCCCGCCACCGAGGTCGGCGACCGTGATCGGCCGGGTCTGCTCGACGGAGGCAGAGGCAATATTGCGAAGCGCCAGCGAGAGCGTGCCGATGCTGGAGCCGAGGGTAAGGCGCTGGGCCTCATCGGTCGTGACCTCGAAGGTCACGGTTTTGACGACGGATGGTTCGTCCTTGCGTTCGTCTGCCGTCTGGTCCACCGCCAGCACCTTGACGCCTTGCAGCAGCACGTCGACGAAGGTCTGATCGTTGCCGGCCGGCCCCCGCACGACCCGCGTCAGAAGCACGTCGACGCGATCGGAAGGCCTGACGAAGCCGGCAACGCCGAGCACGTCGTTGACACGGATGGAAACGGCCTTCATGCCCTGGTCGAGGGCCGCCGACAGCGTGGCGCGTTCGCCGGCGCCGGTGATTTTCGAGGAGAGTACCGGCTCGCCGGGATCGATCGCCGCCATCGCATAACGCGGTTGGGCATCGCTGCCGACGACGGTCTCGATGCTGACGAACGAACCTGCGGGTGTTTCATTGGAGGGCCATGGGATGGCCCTGAGATTTTCGGGCCGGATCCGGTCGCCGAAGCGCATCGGTTTGGCGGCGACAACGAGTGTCCGCTCCTCGGCCTTCACGCCGCTCATCGCCAGCAACCGGGCCTTCTGATCGGAGAGATACTCGCGCATGCCGAAAACTGCTGCTGCTGCGAGGACAAACGCAATAACGAGACTTAAAATCGTTGAAGAACGCATCGCAGTTACTCGCTACACTGGACGGAACGCATCCATTCATTGCTTCTAATTTAGAAGAGAGGGGTTAACAAAACCCCTCGCTTCTTCGTACGCCGATATCAGGCTGCTGGAGCGGTCAGATTGGTCGTAAACCAGCCTGCCCAGCCGTTCCAAACGGTGGCCAGATTGGTGCCGGCCAATGTCACCGCCCCGATCACGCCGCCGACCAGCAAGGCGAGCAGAATGAGGTATTCGGTAAGTGCGACGCCGTCTTCTTCCCGCGCGAAAGCGCGTACGCAGTTTACAAATGCTTTCATCGAGAATTACCTCCCAGGTAAGTTGTGCGCCGTATTTCCCCCGGCCGCGTTGTCGTCGAGACCGCCCCTTCGACTGGTTGTATTAATAATCTGTTAAGTCTAAATTAGTCAATTGTTTTATACATGGAAGATATACATCTATACTTTTATAGTTAAGACCAAAGTCCGAATAGTGCGCAGTAAATACCAGCTAGCGTCGCAGCCATTGAATGAAATTGAACGCAAAGATAGGTTAAATAACCCAAAGAGGTTGATTTTCATGCTGAAACTGGTCGCCGTTATTAACTATCTTTCAGTATTACTTTTTCTCTACGCCGCCTGGACAGATTTCCGCACATGGAAAATCCCCAACACGCTCGTTCTTGCCCTCGTAACACTCTATGTATTGCGCGCGGCGGCTGTGATTCTCAGCTCCGAAGATGTCGGCGCTGCGCTGTTTGCTTCGAGCGGAATTGGCGGCGACGTCGGGGCCGGCCTGCTGATGTTCCTGCTTGGGGTGGTGCTCTGGGCACTCCGGCTGTTCGGCGCAGGAGACGCCAAGCTTTTCCTGCCGATCGGCCTTTTTGTCGGATGGCACGGAATCCTGCCGTTTTCGTTTTTCCTCCTTGTCCTCGGCATTCTGACGCTCCTGGCTCTGCGGCTGCCGGTGCCGTTGCCCGTCGCACATCTCGCTTTTTTCATGCGCATCGCGGAAATCCGGGCGAGCCGGAAGGTGCCTTATGGCGTCGTCATGGTTTTCGCCGTGCTCCTCACCCTGGCTTTGCCGATGATCCGACAGCAGCTGCAGTGACCTGCATCGACAAGCTTCCTGGCAAGCCAAAAGCAGTTCTCGGCGTGCAGGCAGTGGGGCGGGTGTTTCCGAACTCGTTGCGCTGGCGATCGAAATGGGGTGCGCGTCAAAGACGTCGCCGGCACCATCCACCTGCATACGACCCGCAGCGAAGCGCTCATGGCGATGACGCTTTGTAGGGAGATTGCAATCTTTAATATACGATCATCTCAAGACGAAAGAAGCGCCCGCCCACGCGATGTGCAAAGGCAAGCCAAATAACAGTTATATATATCAACATGTTGTTGGTAAAAAGATCTGCGATGCAGCGAGGGTGTGAAGGATTGTTCGCAATTAAAGATTGCACTTCTTGCGTAATGGGAATTATGGAACTCGTCGCTGCCGATGGACTCAACTCGTGTTGGTCGCATTCAATCCAACCAGTTCTCGACCTGCAAAGCGCGCACGCGCACGAACTCTCCGAGGTTCGCCGTCACAAGAACTGCTCCCAAGGCGCATGCATGCGCGGCAATGAAGAGGTCATTCGGACCGATAGGTTTGCCACAGGTCTCTAGTTCCGCCCGGATGACGCCATACTGGGCGTCGGCGGGCACATCCAGTGCCAGCACGGGGATGCTCCCAAGGATGGCCTCGATCTGTGCGAGAAGTTTCGCCGATCCTTTCTTGGCGCAACCGTAGCGCAACTCAGATGCCGTGATGATGCTGACGCAGATTGCTTCCGCGCCGACCTCAGCGATGCGTCGAGCGACAACGCCCCTCGGGTTTCGAGCAAGCTCGGACACGATATTGGTGTCCAGCATATAAAGGCTGGTCACAAGTCGATATCCTTCGCGGGAAGCAAGGTCTCGTCAACATCCGGGAACTGATCTTCGGGACCAAGCGGCTGCAAACCGGCTAGTACTTCTAGGAGGTTCTTGCGTCGGACCGGCTCTAGGATGAGCCGATCACCATCCCTGTGGATCATCACTCGGTCGCCGGGCAATTCAAAGTCAGCCGGAATTCGCACAGCTTGGCTTTTGTTGTTTCGGAAAAGCTTAGCCTCCCGTGGCGGGGTGGTTTCATTGTGCCGGAGATGGGGCATTGGAACTCCTTTGTATATGCATATGGATATACATCGCTTTAACCGAGCTTTCAAGCAAATCCGATCGCTCGGGGCTCCGCAGTGAAAAGCAATTGGCGCCCCCTACCGGTCGGCCCGAACAGGATGGTCGCGCAAGCTTTCGATCACTCAATCACCTCACCATGGGTCATGGCAGCCTTCCGAAGATGATTTCTCATCATCGCCCGCAATTCAGCGAATGTTTGTAGTCCGCAGTGCTGTGCCAGGCGCAAAACCGTTGTTGGAGACACCTTGCAGCTGCGCGAGATTTCTGCCGCGCTTTCGAAAGCGACCATCTCCGGTCGTTCAATGACTCGTCTGGCAACTTGCTCAAGTCGATCGGGAAAGACAATCTGACGTCTCGCGATCAGCGATTTCAACTCCTCCAATGTCTCAGGAGGACTAATGGTGGCCTGCTTCATGGGCTTCTGCCTCTTGAGGGCGTTATCTAGGATTGAGGTCATGCGCAGCGCCGGATGATCTGCACAGGTTAGGCGATACGCCGGGTGCGAACCGATGACGCGTGGAGCGCTATCGGTTCGCACCCGTTCCTTTCCATCAATCGACCGCCACCGGTTTGCCGGTTTGCCAGCTCTTGGTTGCGGCTTCCGCGAGTTTCTGCGCTTGCAATCCGTCAAATCCGCTCGGCCGCGGCGACCGGTGGCCATTGTCGATCGCTTCGATGAAGGCATTGATCTCGTTGGCGTAGGCCTGCGCATAGCGCTCAAGGAAGAAATATTGGACGGGGTCGCCGCTGACACCGCTGGCGTTGGAAAGCTCGACACTGGTTGCCTGGATATTCCGTGCCGCCAGCATGCCGGCAGAACCATGGACTTCGATGCGTTGATCGTAGCCATAGGTTGCCCGGCGCGAATTGGTGATGACAGCGATTCGACCCGACGCCGTCTGCATCTGAACCGCGGCAGTATCCACATCGCCCTCGGCCCCGATCGCCTTGTCGACGAGAGACGATCCAAGCGCGTTTACCACGACGAATTCCTCGCCCATGAGGAAGCGGGCCATATCGAGGTCGTGAATCATCATGTCACGGAACAGGCCACCGGAGGATTTGACGTATTCGGCTGGCGGTGGAGCGGGGTCACGGCTGGTGATGGTGACGATTTCGATGTCGCCGACATCGCCGCGACGCAGCCGCGCCTCCACACTGGCGAAGTTGGGATCGAACCGCCGATTGAAGCCGATCATCAGGGTGGAATTGTTCTTTTCGACAAGGTCTAGGCAGGAATTGATGCGTTCGACCGACAAGGATACCGGCTTTTCGCAGAGGATCGCTTTGCCGGCCTTCGAAGCCGCCTCGATGAGATCGGCATGACTTGATGTCGGCGTTGCTATCAGGATCGCATCCACCGCCGGGGACTTGACGATATCCTCTGCGTCAGCGACCTCGGTGCCTGTCTGGGCAGCAAGCGCTTCTGCCGTGGCCCTGAAGGCGTCGGCCACATAAACGAGCTTTGCCTTCGGGTTCGCCGCGATGGTGGCGGCATGTACCTTGCCTATCCGTCCGGCGCCGATCACTCCAAACCTGATCATTGATCATTTCTCCGTATTCGTAAGCGTTAACTGTCGGATCGTTCAAACCGTGAAGGCATCGCGGAAGCGGTCGAGCGCTGCCTCATCCTCGCCGGAAGCCCAAGCTTCCATGCCGATGGCGCCGCGATAGCCCATGTCCTTGAGCGCGCGTGCGATCATCTTGTAGTTGACCTCGCCGGTACCTAGCTCGCAGCGGCCGGGCACATCGGCCACCTGGATTTCGCCGATCCAAGGCAGGCAGTTGCGGCAAAGCTCGATCAGGTTTCCCTCCCCAATCTGGGCATGGTAGAGATCGAGATTGAGGCGGACCCGCGGATGATTGACGCTTGAGACGAGCGCCAGCGTGTCTTCGGCACGCCCGAATGGCACGCCCGGATGATCGACCGGAAGATTGAGGTTTTCGAGGGTGAAGATGACGCCCTCTTCTTCGGCCATGTCGGCGACACGGCAGAGGGTGTCGCGCGCCTTTAACCACATGGCGCCGGTCAAGACGTCGACCGGCTGGGCCGGCAAACCTCCATCTCCCAGACCGGTGCCGTGCAGATTGAGCCTTTGCACGCCGAGCCGCTTACCGATCTGCGCCGTTTCGCGTGCTGTCTTGAGAAGTTCGGCAGCACCTTCGTCGTCCGTCAGACGGCCGGAGAGATATCCGTTCATGATCGTGAAGGTCGCGCCCGTTGCTTCCAGCTTGTTCAGATCGTGATCCGGCCAATTCCATAGACCAACGCCAAAACCCAGTTCCTTGAGGCGGGAGGCTCGCCACTCGATCGCCTTGTCGCGCCAGAGCATTTCCGCACAGGCGGCGAGCGAAAATGTTGGCAAATCTTCTCGTGATCGATCGTTCATGATCGTGTTCCATCGTTGTTGCGTGAATGAAAGGCGTCGCTGTTCTGGTCGAGCACCGCCTGTGGTGTGATTCCAGGCTAGATCGTGCCGCCGAGTTCTTCGGACAACTGCTGCAACTCCTTGCCACCGGCCATCAGGTTCTGGAGTTCGTCCATCGCGATGTTCGCCTTTGCGTAGGTGCCAAGCGTTTGACCGCGGTTGAGGATGGTGAAACGGTCGGCCACCGCATAGGCGTGGCGGACATTGTGGGTAATAAAGATTACACCCAATCCTTTCTGCCGGACCTGATGGATGTATTTCAACACCATGGAGGTCTGCGCCACACCGAGTGCCGAGGTCGGTTCGTCCAGGATCAGGATCTTGGCACCGAAATAGACTGCTCGTGCGATGGCTACGCACTGGCGTTCACCGCCGGAAAGCGTGCCGACGGCCTGGTTGGGATCACGGATATCGATGCCGATCTTGCGCATTTCCTCGCGCGTGACATCATTGCAGTGATCGAAGTCGATGTGGCGGAATGGGAAGACACCTCTGCGAGGTTCCCGCCCCATGAAGAAATTGCGGGTGATCGACATCAGGGGAATCATCGCCAGATCCTGATAGACGGTCGCGATCCCCGCATCGAGGGCGTCCCGGGGGCTCCTGAAATCGACCGGCTTTCCCTCCACCCGGAACTCGCCACCGCTCGGGCGGACAACGCCGGATAGCGTCTTGATCAGCGTGGATTTGCCCGCGCCGTTGTCTCCCAGAAGGCAAAGCACCTCCCCGGCTGAGACTTGCATGGAAACGCCGTTCAATGCGATCACCGAACCGTAGTGCTTGACGATATCGGTTACTTCGATGACCGGAGTTCGAATGTTGAAATCAACCATGATCAGCGCTCCCCGGTAACCTTGCGGCGAATGAAATTGTTGAAGAGCACTGCCAACAGCAGCATTGAGCCCAGGAAGACCTGAAACCAGTCGGAGTCGAACTTGGTATAGGTCAGGCCGATCGAAACCGAGCCGAAGATAATCGCACCGAAGAAGGCGCCGATTGCCGAGCCGTACCCGCCGGTGAGCAGACATCCGCCGATGACGGCCGCGATGATAGCTTCGAATTCCTTCTGAAATCCGCGCCTGGCGTCGGTGGAACCAGCATCGAGTACGGTGATGATCGCGACCAGAGCCGCCGCACATGCCGTCAACGCAAAGAGGCCGGTTTTGACCCTGTGAACCGGGACACCCGAGTTCCTCGCCGCATTGGGATCGCCGCCGGCCGCAAAGACCCAGTTGCCGGTGCGCGTACGCAATAAGACCCAGGTCGCAAGCAGGGCAAGGGCTACGAACCACAAGACGGAAACCGGAACACCCGTGACCTTCGGCACGCCATTGGGGAACTTGTCGATCAGATCATGGTCGGCCAACCATAAGAAGGCGCCCTTCAGGGCTTCGCCGGAGAAAATTCCAAGCAGCGGGCTGTCTTTGACATGGTCACTGATGCCGCGGAGCTGCGTCGAGCCACCCGTCGCCCATTTCAGGCCGACAAGCGTCAGGCCACGGAGAATAAAGAGGAAGGCCAGCGTCACGATAAAGGATGGCAGACGCGTATGGATCACGATCTGTCCGTTGATCGCGCCCATGAAGGCAGCGAAAAGCATCGTCATCACGATGGCGACCGACAATGGCTGCCCGAAGTTCGTCAGGATGACACCAAAGATCAGTCCTGCGAAGGCGACCATAGACCCGATCGAGAGATCGAACTCGCCGCCGATCATCAGGAGCGCGGCCGCGATAGCGAGAATCCCCAATTGGGAGGCCGGCGCCATGATCGTCATCACGCCCGAAAGCGAAAACATCGTGGGGTCTGCGGTGAGAAAGAAAAATACGATGACGAGCACCAGGCCGGCCACGGCTCCTAGCTCGGGCCGGCGCATCAGTTGCGTCAGAAAACCCACCTGCTTGATGCGCTCATCGGCTTTCGGCGCGACCGCCGCTTTCTGCTCAAGCGAAGCCATGATTTCTCCCTGTGAATGTGATTTAGCGCTTCAGCTGCGCTGCCTCGCAGCGCGTTCCATCGAACCAAAGCCCCTCCCCCGGTAACGGGGAGGAACTTCGAGGAGGATGCCTTTCGGCAATCTCGATCAGCGAATCCCCTTGGCGGAAAGATCGACCACCTGAGCGGCCTTTTCCTTGGTGATCAGGTTCGGACCGGAGGGAACGTTGCCACCCGGGATGAGCCCGTATTTGGCGTAGTTGGCCAGAAACACGACGGGCAGATAGCCCTGAAGGAATTGCTGCTGATCGATAGCGAAAGCGGCCTTGCCGTCTGCAACCGCCTTCAGAAAATCGGCCGAAAGGTCGAAGGTTGCCACCTTGATCTTGCCGGTCATGCCGACATCTTCGACGGCTGCCAACGCCGGTTCACCAGCTGTGCTTGCGCCGAGCGCCATAACGGTATCGACGGCCGAGTTGGAACTCAGCGCTGCCTTGACCTTCGCCCGAACATCGGCAGGATCGTTGCTGACAGGAAGCACCGTGACCTTGCCGCCGAAACCATCTGTAAAGCCCTTGCAACGCAGATCGAGCGAAACATTGCCGACTTCCTGGTTCACGCACAGGCCCTCCTTGCCGCCGAGCTCATGCAGCTTCGCGCCGGCGGCTTTGCCGGCGGTATATTCGTCCTGACCGACATGCAGAAGCGCTCCCAGCTCTTTCGAGACATCGGAGCCGGAATTGATCGAGATGACAGGGATCCCGGCGGCGACGGCTTTCTTAATGGAAGGACCGAGTGCCGAGGCGTCCGGAATGGAGACGATCAACCCATCCGGCTTTTGATTGACCGCGGCATCGATAAGCTGCCCCATCGACACCATGTCGAACGTTTCTGGTGCACGATATTCGACACTCGCACCCATGTCCTTGGCCGCTGCGCTCACGCCGTTCTTGACAACGGACCAGAAGGGGTCGTTGGCTTGACCGTGAGTGACGGCAACGATGCGAATGTCGGCGGCATTGGCAAGCGCCGAAGACGCGATGATCGCTGCCGCAAAGGCAGTGCCTGCGAAAAGTGATTTCAGACCCAATTTCATTTTAACCTCCCAAAACGATCCCACCGGAGGGATCTCCAGATGCTACCGGTTGCAACTCCTTTTGCACCCGGTAGCAAGTTGAGAAAAGTTACTTTATCCTCGATAAAAATCAAGCATCCATTCCATTTTTATTTTTTTGTGGAATATTCATTCCAATCAAGGAGGCAGTAGATGCGCAAGCGGGCGACAGCAAAAGAGGTGGCGGACGCCGCTGGCGTATCGAAATGGACGGTCATCCGCGCCTTCACTCCGGGTGCGTCCATTACAGATGCCAGCCGACAGAAGGTACTTCAGGCGGCAGAGGCTCTGAACTACTCCCCCAACCTGCTGGCTCGCAGCCTTGCGACGAACATTACGCATCAGGTCGCCGTCTTCGTCGACGACTTCGCCAACCCACATAAGCTCCCCGTTCTGGAGATGCTGACCGAGCGGCTGCAGGCGGAGGGTCTCCTAACCGTGCTGATCAATATCAATCGCCATTTCGATCACATCCATGCGTTGATCAACGCCGATCAGCGGCAGTTCGACGCCGTCATTCTGTTCGGAACCGCCTTTCGTGAGGAAACGCTGGGGGGGCCACGGCTTGGCCCCGGTTTCCCGCCAATGTTTGTCCTTGCGCGAGATAGCCAGATCCCCGGGGTTCCCGCCGTCGCCTGCAATGCCGAACTCGCTCTGGGCGAAATTGTAAATTACCTGTTCGAGAGAGGATATCGCCGTCCAGGCTTCATGACGGGAGGAAAGACCCTGTCGACCGCGCTCGGCCGACGACACCACTATATGCAATTCTGGCAGCGGAAGGGTGTCGATGGCGTCGTCGAGCTGGCCGCAGAGCGCTACAGCGCGGAGGCCGGTGCCAAGGTGGCGCGCGCCTATCTGAGCGCCACCTCCTCCTCCCCGCGCATCGATGTGCTGATGTGCGAAAACGACATTCTGGCGCTCGGAGCAATGGATGTGGCCCGCAGCGAATTCGGGCTTCGCGTGCCAGATGATCTGGCGATCGTCGGCTTCGACAATATCGAGCTCGGCGCCGCTCCGGCCTATCAACTGACTTCTTACCAACAGCCTGCCGATGAGATGATCGACACCATGGTGGCAATGATCACGGGCAAGCGCGAAGCCAAAACAGTTGTTCTACCCGGACGTCTTGTGCAGCGATCATCGGCGTGAAATTGCCCGGCATGCTTTCAACTCATTCGACACCGGCGCGATCGAGAAACCGGCATGCTCAGGCCGCTGTCGAATATCTTTCGAGATTCCGCCTCAGGAGATCAAGCAGCGCATCTCGCTCCGTATCGCGGACGGCTTTCATCCAGGCTGCAGCCAGCGGCAGTTTCGGCGTCGTCTGCCCTGCCCTCTCCTGGACCGGCAGAAAGCGAACGCCGGCTGAAGCAAGCGAGGATGTCCATCGCGGGACGACGGCGAGGCCGAGGCCGGCGGCGACCATGCTGACGATGGTTTGTTTTTCATCGGCGACTTGGGCGATATCAGGATGCAGGCCGGCTGCGGCAAACAGGTTCATCGTCAAATCATAGCTGTGCGGCCTGGATCGTCTGTCCGGGACGATCAGCGGTGCGTTCGCCAGATCAAGGACAGAGACGCTCTTATGGTCCGCGAGTTCATGAGAGGTCGGGACCGCCACGACGGTGGTCTCGGAAAACAGATCCTCGACCGCCAGGTGACGGCTCATTCCCGGACGCGGCCTGATGAAAGCCAGATCCAATCCTCCGGCCAGCAGTTTGGGCACGAGCCGAATGGATTTGTCCTCCGTCAGCTGGGTTTTGACATCGGGGGCGATGGCTCGAAAGTCGTGGATCAGTGTCGGAAGGAGGCCGGCGGCGGCGCTGTCGATCGTACCGATTCGAAGGATGCGGCTGCGCCGCTGCTGCTTGGCGCGAAATTTTTGACCGAGTTCATCGAGCCGGGCGAGAAGCGGCCTGACCTCTTCCAGAAGCGCTATTCCATCCTCGGTCAGTGAGACGCTCCGGGTCGTGCGGCTCAGCAGTTGACTTCCGACCGACTCTTCCAGCAAGCGCACATGACGCCCGAGCGATGCCGGAAGCAACCCGATCCTTTGCGCCGCCCTTCCGAAATGAAGCTCCTCGGCAACGGCAACGAAGCATCTCAACTGCTCCAGCTCCACACGCCAGCCTCCTATTATATTCATATTTTATATAATTCTTTCGCCATTGAGTAAACCGAGGGACCGGCACTAGGCTTCAGGAAGAATGCGTAAGACTGATCGGGCAGGGCTGGGAAGACGTTGGCGGAGCAAATCGATGCGTGAATATTCTATCGCGGCTATCCCTGCGGACGGGATCGGTCCCGAGGTCATTGCCGCCGGGCGAACGGTGCTCGCAAGTCTGGAAAAACGTCTCGGCGACGTTAGGTTCGCCATCGAACACTTCGACTGGGGCTCCGACTACTACAAAAGGTACGGCGTGATGATGCCGTCGGACGGGCTCGAGCAGTTGAAGAAATTCGACGCGATTTATTTCGGCGCCGTCGGCGCGCCGGATGTTCCCGATCACATCACTCTTTGGGGGCTTAGGCTGCCGATCTGCCAGGGTTTTGACCAATATGCCAATGTCCGACCGACGAAGATCCTTCCAGGCATCATCCCTCCGCTGCGCAACTGCGGCGTCGGCGATCTCGATTGGGTGATCGTCCGCGAGAATTCCGAAGGCGAATATTCCGGCCATGGCGGCCGCGCCCATCGCGGCCTGCCGGAGGAGGTCGGAACCGAGGTTGCCATTTTCACCCGCGTCGGCGTCACCCGCATCATGCGCTACGCCTTCAGACTGGCGCAGGCGCGGCCGCGCAAATTGCTGACGGTCGTGACCAAATCGAATGCCCAGCGCCACGGCATGGTCATGTGGGACGAGATCGCCGCCGAGGTGGCTGCGGAATTTCCTGACGTTACCTGGGACAAGATGCTGGTCGACGCCATGACAGTGCGGATGACGCTGAAACCGCAGAGCCTCGACACGATCGTCGCGACCAACCTGCATGCCGACATCCTCTCCGACCTCGCCGGCGCGCTCGCCGGCAGCATCGGGGTTGCACCCACGGCGAATATCGATCCGCAGCGCCGTTTTCCCTCGATGTTCGAACCGATCCATGGCTCGGCCTTCGACATCGCCGGCAAGGGCATCGCCAACCCTGTCGCGACTTTCTGGACCGCCGCCCAGATGCTCGACCATCTCGGCGAGCAGGAGGCCTCGGCTCGTCTCATGCGCGCCGTCGAAGCGGTCACCGGCGCGGGCATCCTCACGCCCGATGTCGGCGGTACCGCCACGACCAGAGAGGTCACGGACGCAGTTTGCGATGCGATCCATTCTTCCAATGTCTAGAACACGGCCGCGTGCAGGATCATCGCGTCGCCAGCGAGCAGCATAAAATGCTGTTGGAGGTCGCGCCGCATGCTGTTCCTCCCTCGCGAAGCCCGCGAAACGCGATCGACTCGCACCTTCGATGTGATAGTGTTGGGAAGGTAGCGGCAGAATATGCTGCGGCGTTGGCAGGTTCGACAGGCGGAGTGGAGCGATGAAACTCGACCGGATCGATATAAAAATTCTGCATGAGTTACAGAAGAATGGCCGCGTCACCAATGTCGAGCTCGCCGAGCTCGTCAACCTGTCGCCGAGCCCCTGCCTGATGCGGGTGAAGAAGCTGCAGTCGGAAGGCTATATCGAGGGTTACTCCGCACAGATCAATGTCGCCAAACTCGGCCAGACGCTGACCGTGTTCACGGAGATCACCCTGAAGAACCACCGGCAGATCGATTTTGCCCGATTTTTGACGACGGTCGAGAAGATCGACCAGGTGATCGAATGCCATCTGGTCTCCGGCGGCTACGACTATCTTTTGAAATTCGTCACGGCCGGGATCGGCGAATACCAGACAATCATGGAGCGGCTCTCCGATATGGAGATCGGCATCGACAAGTATTTCAGCTTCGTCGTCCTGAAATCGCCCATCGTCAAATCGCACATGCCATTGACGAGCCTGTTTCCGCTTTAGAGCGGTTCAACTTTTCACGAAAAGCGCAGAACCGTTCTAACCTCTTGTTCTTACGCAATTCCCGGCAAAAGCGCTTCGTGCTTTGCCGGGAATTGCTCTCGTTCGATCGTCGGCCCGGCCACGCTCAGCCCTTCAGAGCCGCGCGTACATCGGAGTCGGCCAGGGTGTCATCCAGCGTTTTGCGCGTGCGCTCAATGATCGCGTCGATGTCGGCGTCGGTGCAGCAGAGCGGCGGCGCGTAGCCGAGCACGCCGTTGGCGAAGGCGCGGATGACCAGACCATTTTCCCAGGCGCGGTCGAAGACCCGGCGCGCCGGATCGGCGGCTGCCGGCAGCGGCGTCTTTTTTTCCTTGTCGACCACCAGCTCGATGGCGGCCAGCATGCCGCGGCCGCGCACGTCGCCGACAAGCGGATGGTCTTTAAGGCTTTCAAGCCCGTGCATCAGCCGCGCGCCGGCCTTCCGGCCGTTCTCCAGCAGGCTCGTTTCATACAGATTCAGCACTTCGAGGCCGACAGCGGCGCTGACGGGATGGGCCGAATAAGTATAACCGTGGCCGACGGCTGCGCCGCCGGCGCCATCCGCGATGGCCTGGTAGACATGGTCGGCCATGAAGACCGCGCCCATCGGCACATAGGCCGACGTCAGACCCTTTGCGGTGGTGATGAAATCAGGAACGATCTCGTCCTCCTCGCACGCGAAGAGCGGGCCGGTGCGGCCGAAAGCGGTAATCACTTCGTCGGCGACAAAGAGGATGCCGAGCTCGCTGCAAAGCGCGCGCATCGCCTTCATCCAACCCTTCGGCGGCACCAGAACGCCGCCCGACCCCTGAATGGGTTCGGCATAAAAGGCGGCGACCCGCTCGGGGCCGACTTCTTCGACCTTGCGGCGCAGGGCCGCGAGCGAGGCGTTGATGATCGCCTGCGGGTCCTGACCTACCGGGTTGCGGTAGGCGTAGTGCGAGGGGATCTTATGCTGCCAGTCGAAGGGAATGCCGAAGCCGGCGTGGAACAGCGGAAGCGCCGTCAGTCCCGCCCCGACAGTCGATGAGCCGTGATAGCCTTGCTCGATGGAGATGAACTGGTCGCGCTGCGGCTGGCCGCGGGCGATCCAGTAATAGCGGATGAACCGGATCGTGCTGTCGACGGCATCGGATCCGCCCAGAGTGAAGTAGACATGGTTGAGGTCGCCCGGCGCGCGTTCGGCCAATGCCGCGGCAAGCCGGATCGCCGGTTCCGAGCCGAGGCCGAAATAGGTCGTCGCATAGGGCAGTTCGCGCATCTGCCGCGCCGCCGCCTCGACGATCGAGTCATGGCCGTAACCGGCATTGACGCACCACAGGCCGGCAAAGCCGTCGACCAACTGCTTGCCCGAAGCATCGGTCACCGTCGCGCCTTTGGCCGAAGCGAGCACGCGCACGCCGAGCTTTTCGTGATTGCGGTAGGAGGCGACGGGGTGCACGAGATGGGCGCGGTCGAGTTCGACAAGGGAATTGCTGTACATGATATTCTCCGGATCAGCCGAGCGCCTGGCTGGCGAGGGCGAAGATGGTGGCGACGGGTCCGGCGCCTGGAATCGGTGGCTTCATCATGGCGATGCCGCCGCCGACATGGGCGAGGCCCTGTTCGGCCAGCCAATCGGACAGACCGGCGGCAGCCGTGGTGTCGACCCTCAGGAAGGCGCCGGGGCGCAGCGCGATGAAATGCGTGACGAGCGCCTTGGCGTCCTCCAGGTTGCCGGCAATGACGGGGCCGATGACCTCGCCGCGGCCGAACGTGCGAAGGGCCGCAAAACCGGTGATGCGCCCGTTGTGGCGGAGCACGGCAAGTTCGCCAGCCTTGGCGATATATTCGAGCAGATCGGCGCGATCGGCGCCGAAAGCCTGTCGATCGAGTTCGGTGATCGCGGTGAAATCGGTCATGGTGGCGGTAGATGTGGCGATCGGCCGGGCGAGTTGTGCTGCAGTGCCCTGATGCTGCAGAATCCGGCCGGTCTGGCGGAAGCCGAGTTTCTCGTAGAGAGGAAGGCCATCGGCGGTCGCAACAAGCCGGAGCGGGCGATCGCCGGCAAGCTCCATGGCAGCATGCATCAGCCTGCGGCCAAGACCGCGGCCGCGCATGGCTTCATCGACGATGACCATGTTGATCGTGGCGCTGTCCTGTTTGTAGGGGGTGACGAGCACGGTGCCCACCACCCTATCACCCTCGATGGCGACGACGCCCTCGCTCAATGCAAACGCCATCTGCCAGTCTTCAGGGCGATGGGGCCAGCCCGCCTGCCGGGACAGGTTGAGGGCGGCACCCAGGTGTTCGCTGCCGAAAGCGGCAAAGTCGATCTGGCTTGTCTGCATGACACTTCCCTTATTCTCCTGAGTGGAAGTGTGAAGGAGTGCGGCTTGGCTAATCGTCTGAAGGCTGCGCCCTGAGCAGTATCTTATCGTTTTCCCTTTGTCGCCCGCCGCATCTTATGCTGGCATGCAGGCGTCACCGGGCGGATCGCGGGCAACATGCGCTGCACGCCGGCAAGCCGGGTGAGCGAGTGCGGCGGGCCGATCAAATCGACACGTATAATAGAGGACGACATGGTCATCCTCCCCGTCGTTCGGCCGCCGCCAGCGCGCCCGGCATCCACAACCATCTGCCAAAGCCGCCTTTCGATACGAAATAATCTGCTTCGATCGCCGCCACATTCAGGCGAGCCGGGGGGCGGGCCGCGTCTATCATGACTTCAAATGCCCCGGTCCACCCTCCAAAGGATATGTCCATGACCCTCTCGCGTCCGAAATACATCACCTTCGACTGCTACGGCACGCTGACCAACTTCCAGATGGCGGAAGCGGCGCGCGACCTTTACAGCGATCAGCTCGACGAGCCGCGCATGGCCGAGTTCGTCCGCAACTTCGCCGCCTATCGCCTCGACGAGGTTCTGGGCGACTGGAAGCCCTATGCCGAGGTCGTTCACAATTCGATCGAGCGCAGCTGCAAACGCAACGGCATCAAGTTCAGGGACGAAGACGCCCGCTCGGTCTATGAGCGCGTGCCGACCTGGGGTCCGCATGCCGATGTGCCGGCCGGCCTTGCGAAGGTCGCCAAGGAGATCCCGCTGGTGATCCTGTCGAACGCCATGAATTCGCAGATCATGTCGAATGTCGAAAAGCTCGGCGCTCCGTTCCATGCGGTCTACACGGCCGAACAGGCGCAAGCCTACAAGCCGCGGCTGCAGGCCTTTGAATATATGTTCGACATGCTCGGCTGCGGCCCCGACGATGTCGTGCACTGCTCCTCGTCGTTCCGCTATGACCATATGTCGGCCAACGATATCGGCATCAAGAACAAGGTGTGGGTCAACCGCCGCCATGAACCCGCCAACCCGTTCTATGGCTATGTCGAGATCGCCGACATTTCCGGCCTGCCGGGCGTTTTCGGTCTCTAAACCGTACGAGAAAAAGCGCGGGCGTTTCCGCCCGCGCTTCTTTTAAAGTGATCGGCCGTGCTCGCGGACCGACCGACGCCGAAGGGTTGCGAACGCTCGTGTGTAGCGATGGCTGCAAAAATGGCGCACCCGCGTGCGCCACATTGCTGGTTCTCCTCCCGTAATCGCTGCAGGCTCAGCTCAGCCCGCCAATGTGAAAACTCTTCATTTCGAGATATTCTTCGATGCCAACCTGCGCGCCCTCGCGCCCGAGGCCGGACTGTTTGACGCCGCCGAAGGGGGCGACTTCGGTGGAGATGGCGCCGGTGTTGAGCCCGATCATGCCGAATTCGAGGGCTTCGCCGACGCGCCAGGAGCGCCTCAGGTTTTCGGTGTAGAAATAGGCAGCCAGGCCGAAGGGCGTGCCGTTGGCGATTGCGATCGCCTCGTCTTCCGTCTCGAAGCGGAAGAGCGGAGCAACCGGGCCGAAGGTTTCTTCGCTGGCAAGCAGCATATCGGTCGTCGCTCCGGTCAGCACCATCGGCGCGGCGTATTGCGAACCCTCCGCCACGGAGCTGCCCCTTGCGGCGATCTTGGCGCCTTTGGCCAGAGCGTCGTCGACATGGCGGGTGATCTTCGCGATCGCCGCCGTGTTGATCATCGGGCCGATGACATTGCCGGGTTCTGTTCCGGGGCCGACCTTCATGGCGTTGACCCGGGCGCCGAGCTTTTCGGCGAAGGCATCATAGACCCCGGCCTGCACCAGGATGCGGTTGGCGCAGACGCAGGTCTGGCCGCCGTTGCGGAACTTCGAGACGATTGCGCCTTCGACCGCGAGATCGAGATCGGCGTCGTCGAAGACGATGAACGGCGCATTGCCGCCAAGTTCGAGGGAGAGCCGCTTGACGCTGTCGGCGGCGCCGCGCATCAGAAGCGAGCCGATCCGGGTCGAGCCGGTGAAGGAGATCTTGCGCACCGTCGGGTTTTCCATCAACTCGTTGCCGATCGCCGTCGGCATGCCGGTGACGATGTTGATCACACCCGCCGGAATGCCGGCGCGCTCGGCAAGGATACCCATGGCGAGCGCCGAATAGGGAGTGAATTCCGAAGGCTTGACGACAACCGTACAGCCGGCCGCCAGGGCGGGCGCCACCTTTCGGGTGATCATGGCGATCGGGAAATTCCAGGGTGTCACGATGGCGCAGACGCCGACCGCTTCCTTGAGCACGACGATGCGGCGATCCAGCGTCGGCGAGGGAATGGTGTGGCCGCCGATGCGGCGGGCCTCTTCGGCAAACCACTTGACGAAGGAAGCGCCGTAACGGACCTCGGCGCGGGATTCATCGAGTGGCTTGCCCTGTTCAAGGGTGATGAGCAGGGCGAGATCTTCGAGATTGTCGATCATCAGCGCATGCCAGCGCTCGAGCAGAACCGCACGCTCGGCATGCGTCCGCTTCTTCCATAGGGTGAAAGCGGCCTGGGCTGCGTCGATCGCCGCGCGGGTCTCGGCAGTTCCCATGTCCGGGACGGTGCCGAGGTTTACCTGAGTGGCGGGATCGACGACATCCACCGTCTTGCCCGAGGCTGCACGCGACCAGACCCCGTCGATCAGGCCGGCCTGCTGGAAAAGGTCCTTGTCTTTCAACTCAAGCATATCGTTTCCTCTCTGACCATCAGTCTGAGCCAAGTCTAGCGAAACAGGACAAGCATCATGCATCGACCGTGGCTTCCGGCGCGGTGGAAAATAACGTTTTGGTCGATGCGACAGTCATCTTCGGCTGTTGCCCCGAGGCTCCCGCAGTTGTCGTCGAGAGTTTCTTTTGGAAGTGCCGAGGGGTCGATAAACCGGTGAAACCCGGCGTCGGTGAGCAGGTGCCGGATAGGAATGTCAGCGGCCTGCGCGGCAGAGAGCGATGCGATGCTTTAGAAGTATCCGAGGATGGACTTGACCTCGAGGTATTCCAGCATGCCCTCAATGCCGAATTCGCGACCGTTTCCAGATTGCTTGAAGCCGCCAAATGGGGCGTGCGGATCCCAGGCCGGATAGTTGAGATGCACTTGACCGCAGCGGATCCGTGACGCGACGTCCTTGACGACGTCCATATTCTTGCCCTGCACGTGCGCACCCAAGCCGTAGACGGTATGATTGGCGATGGCGACGGCTTCCTCCACCGTGTCGTAGGGAATGAGGCAGAGAACCGGGCCGAAGATTTCCTCCTGGGCAATACGCATATCCGTGCGCACCTCCGAGAAAATCGTCGGTTTGACGTAGAAGCCGGCATTCAGCCCGGCTGGGCGACCCTCCCCGCCGGTAACGAGCGTCGCGCCTTCCGCAATCCCGACGCCGATCATGGTCTGGATCCGATCGAATTGAGCGCGGTTGGCGATCGCACCATGCGTGCTGGATTTTGAGAGGGGATCGCCGACCACGATCTCATCTGCGGCTCTCCCGGCGATGGACTCGCTCTCGGACAGGAGCGCGCGCGGCACGATCATACGCGTCGGCGCACTGCATGATTGGCCAAGGTTACGGAAGGCAGCCGCTATGCCCAGGGAAACGGCGCGATCGAGATCGGCGTCCGGCAGGATCACGTTCGGCGACTTGCCGCCGAGCTCCTGAGCGACGCGCTTGACGGTCGGCGCAGCTGCCTGGGCCACTGCGACACCGGCACGGGTAGAGCCGGTAATGGAAATCATGTCGACATCGGGATGGGACGCGAGAGCGGAACCGACGCACGGGCCGTCACCATTGACGAGGTTGAAGACGCCTTTGGGAAAGCCGGCTTCCTCGATCGTCTCTGCAAACAGCAGCGCGTCGAGAGGCGAAAGCTCGCTAGGCTTCAGCACGACCGTGCAGCCCGCAGCAAGCGCCGGCGAGACTTTGGCGGTGATCTGGTAGAGCGGCCAGTTCCACGGGGTGATCAGTGCGCAGACGCCGATCGGTTCGTGGGTGACGGCGGTGTGGCCACGCTGCTTGACGAAGGGGAAGGCCTCCAGCACAGCGCGGGCGACCTGCACATGGGCGATCGCCAGCGGCACCTGCGCGCTGCGCGCATATCCGATCGCCGCGCCCATTTCGAGGCTCAGGCATTGCGCGAACAGTTCGCTGCGCGCTTCGAGCAGCGCCTGCAGGCGGTCGAGCAGAGCCGCACGGTATTCCGGCGTGGTCCGGCTCCAGGTGGCGAAGGCCCGCCGGGCGGCGGAAACCGCAGCGTGGACATCCTCGCCGTTTCCGAGCGCAAAATGGGTCACTGTCTCCTCAGTGGCAGGATTGATCACGGCGCCCTTGGCGCTGCCCCTGGGTTCGAGCCATTGCCCGTCGATGAAGAACTTGTGCAGACGACCGTTGCGGGACAGATGTTCGAGAGGCGTGATCATTGCAAAGTCCTTATGCGGCATGAGGCACGGAGGATCGGCAGGAAAACAGGGGCGGTCGTCCTGCGCGAGGCTGTCGAAGCCGCGGGCGGCGGCGCCAGGGTCGGTCAGGGCAGCAGGTCCTTCATGCGGTAATAGGTGCCGACGATGGGCAAAAACCAGGGGTTTCCGGTATGCATCGGAACGGCGGGCCACGTGAAGCCGTCGAGCGGATTGGCGTCCTTGCGCCCCATCGCCATATTGGCCAGCGCGCCGCCCATGAAGGTCGACAACTGGGCTCCGTGGCCGGAATAGCCCATGCTGTAAATCACGCCCTCGGCGCTGCCCGCGCGGGGATAACGGTCTTGCGTGCAGCCGACGAGGCCGCCCCAGCAATAGTCGACCTCGACGTCCGCAAGCTGCGGAAACATGCCGACCATCTGCCGGCGCAGAAGCTGGCCGGAGCTGACGTCGGTTTTCTGGTTCGAGACGGCCGAAAATCTCGCCCTCCCCCCGAACAGCATGCGGTTGTCGGGTGTCAGGCGGAAATAGTTGGCGATGTTGAGGGAGTTGGTGAAGTTGCGGTTGCCCGGAACCGTCGCCGCGACCTCCTGCGGGGTGAGCGGGCGTGTCGCAATGATGAAGGAAGCGATCGGCATCAGCCTTCGGCGGAAATAGTTAAAGACGCTTGGCGTATAGGCATCGGTGGCCAGGATGACCTGGCGGGCGGTGAGCGAGCCGGTCGGCGTGGTCAGCCTCCATCCATTCGGTACGGGTTCGCGGGCGGTGACCGGGTTGCGCTCCCAGATCGCCGCACCATGGCGGCAGGCGGCTTGCGCCACGCCATTGGCGTAGCGTCCCATGTGCATCATGGCGGATTTCGGATAGAGGACTCCACCATGGAAGGCATCCGATACCACCTCCTTGCGGAGGTCCTCGCGCGTCAGCCATTCGGCTGACGGGTCGACTTCGCGGCGGATTTCTTTGGACATTGCCTGCAGCTTGCCGACATGAGAGGTCTTCGAGGCAAGCTTGAGCTTGCCGCCCCTGCGGAAGTCGCATGCGATCTTTTCTTCCTCGATGATGCGTTCGATCATGTCGATCGAGTCGTCATAGGCCCGCCACAAGCGGCGCGCCCGGTCTTCCCCGAGATGCTGCTTGGCGGCGCCGAAGCTTGCGAAATGGCCGCTGTTGAGGTGCCCGCCATTGCGTCCGGACGCACCATAGCCAACATGCTCGGCTTCCAGCAGAGCGACCTTCACACCGGATTGCGCCAGCGTGCGCGCTGCGTTGAGCCCGGTGAAGCCGGCCCCGATCACCGCAACTTCGAAATCTCCCGAGACGGGATCGGCGATGCCTCCGGCGAAGGGGATCGAGGTATCATGCCAGTAGGAAGCAAATTTCATTGGCGCATGCCCTTCTGCTCGTCTGATCCGATGCGGGAAGTATATGCCTGCTCGCGCTGGTGAGGTGCGGCGCAGGCGGCTTTGTTTCGCAACATTTGCCTGTGTTGGGGGCCGCAAACCAAAGGATATTCTGTTTATGCGCCAACTCCGCAGCGCGTCCCTTGACGCCACGGATTAGGATCTCTGCAGAATTCGATCCCGCGGTTTTCCGGAATAGGTCCATGCCCAATGATGCTCAGCTGTTGCCCGAAAGCCTGCTGCATTCGGCCGAGGCCAAGGACCGGAAGAGCACTGGCCTTGCCCTGGTAAAACGGCCTGCGGCCCATCGACACCAGAACCTATGAATAGCTCATCAAAATGGGATTGACGTGATGACCGGTAAAACCATCCTCCTCTTTGAGGCGAAAAGCGGATCCGCCCCGGAAGGCAAGCGAAGCGCCTTGGGGCCAGACGACATATTCGGGGCTGGCCGCGATATCGTCCGGAGCGCCTCTGGCACGGTTTTCGCCGGATCAGTCCATTGGAGCGGAAAAGCCGCGACCGCCGGCTTTCCCCATACGGAATGCCTGGTCGTCGTGGCAGGGCGTCTTGTCCTGCATTCGGGCGGCTTGACGTTTGATCTCGCCTCCGGCGACAGCGTAGTCATCGGCCGCGGCCAGGACATCACCGCGGAAGCAGACGAAGGCACGCAATGGATTTTTTGTGCGGCGACCGCGGCAACATCGGGCAGGCAAGGCGTCGTGGCGATCGATAGGGATGTGGCGCTTGCCTCTTCCGCGCCGCCCCCGGCGCAGTTTCTGGAAGGGGATACGCCTCAGTGTCGTCACTTCCGGGCATTTTCCGACGAAGCCGCCGGCTTTCGGGCCGGTGTCTGGGCGACGACTCCGCACACCCGGCTGTCGCGCCCACATCCCGTCCATGAATTGATGTATATCCTGGAGGGGCAGGTCGACGTGACCGATGCAGACGGGAGGAAAACATCGGTCGGGCCGGGGGACGCGATCTTCGTCGACCGCGGGACGATCAACCGCCTTTCAATTCACGGCAATCTCAAGAAGATCTTTGTCATTGCCGAAGGCTAGATAACAGGCGCGCCGTTCTTGGGCGCGCCCATCGGCGGCCTCTTAGTCGTAAACGCAGACATAGATCTTGCGCACGGTTTCGATCGTGCGCCAGACGCCGACAAAACCGGGCTTCATCACGAAGCTGTCGCCGGCGCGATAAGTCTTCGTCTCGCCGTTCTTTTCATCGATCTCGACGACGCCGGAAATGATGTGGCAGAACTCGTAAACCGTGCCCTTGATGGAATGGTGCTCGCCGGGTGTCGCCTCCCAAATGCCGGTGAGCACCTTCTCGCCTCTGGAGGCATCCTGAGCCCAGGTCTTGTAGGCCGGGCTGCCCGAAATCAGCCGGTCTGCGTCCGGCACGGCATGCTTTGGCGTAAAGTTCGGATCGGTGTCGATGGTCAGCAGAAGCGACATGTGATTTTCCTCGTTAATAACCGCGTGTCCGATCGACCAGGCCGATCAGGTTTTCTCCAGCGCGATGGCGCCGAATATTTTCAATGACCGAATGCGCTGCCGTTTCCGGCTGGGTGACCGAGGCGATGTGCGGCGTGATCGCCACTTTTGGATGTTGCCAGAGCGGATGGTCTGCCGGCAGCGGCTCCGGATCGGTGACGTCGAGCATGGCCGCGGCAAGACGGCCGCTGTCGAGCGCTTCGATCAGCGCCGCCTGGTCGAGATGCGGCCCGCGGCCCACATGCAACAGCCTCGCGCCGGCGGGCAGCCGGGAGAAGAGTTCGGCATTGAGAATGCCGCGCGTCTCGTCGGTCAGCGGCAGCAGGCAGACCAGAATGTCCGTCTCGGCCAGAAAGCCGGCGAGTCCGTCCGTGCCATGATGGCAGGTGACGCCGTCGATTTGCTTTTTGCTGCGGCTCCATCCGGCGAGCGGAAATTGGAACGGCTGCAAGCGCTCGATCGCCGCCTGCGCCAGGATGCCGAGGCCGAGGAAGCCTATTCTGCGCCGAGCGGCCTGCGGTACGGTCAGCGTCTGCCAGGCAGACTGTTTCTGCAGTTCCCGGTAAGCGAGCATCTCCCGGTGGAGCGTCAGGACCCCAAGAGTGACGTATTCCTGCATCATCCGGATAATGCCGTCCTCGACCATGCGGACGACGGCTATATGCTCCGGCACGCTGTCCTGTTTGAGCTGATCGACGCCGGCGCCGATGCAAAACAGAACTTCCAAATTGCGGTAACGCGCGATGTCGCCGGGGACCGTCCAGGTCAAGAGATAGCGCACCTTATCCGGATTCACCGTTTGGCCCTGCCCGACGAACTCCAGATCCGGAAGCTCGCGGGCAAAAATCTCCCGGAAAATCGCACCGCGTGCGGCATCGGAGTTGAAGAGAAATGCCATGGAGATCGCCTTCTTTCAGCCTTCGGCAAGATGGCTGCCGAATTCCTCGATCATCGTCTGGCATGCGGCGAGTTCGCCGACCTCGATGTATTCGTCGGGCCGGTGCGCACGGCCGATATCCCCGGGACCGCAAATAATGGAATCGATGCCGGCCTGCTGATAGAGTCCGGCTTCCGTGCCGTAGCTGACCGCGGCAAGTGGCTTCTGCCCCGTCAAGTCCGTCAGCAGCGCTGCGAGTTTACTGTCTACGGGGAGTGCCAGTCCGGGGTAAGCGCTGAGCTCGTGCCAGCCGACCTCGAAGCCCTGATCTTTGAGAGCGGTGAGCTTGGCTCGTACCGACTCAAGCAGAGAGGACGGCGAGAGGCCCGGTACGGCGCGGACCTCGACATCGGCGGTGCAGCGATCCGGAATGATGTTGACCGACTGGCCGCCGGCAATGACGCCGACCTGCAATGACGAGTAGGGAGGCGCGAAATCATGATGGAAGGGGCCGTTCGTCAGGGATTTACCGTATTCCGCGACCTCGGTGATCAGATTGGCCATGGCGTGAATGGCGTTCAGTCCGAGATCAGGGCGGGAGGAATGACCCGACCGCCCAATCACCTCGAGCCGGACGGCTGCCTTGCCCTTATGCCCCCGCACCGCCTGCATTCGGCTCGGTTCGCCGATGATCGCCCCCAGCGGGGCGTTGCACAGTTTCGGCAGCGCCGCGATCAGATGCGGCACGCCGCGGCTGCCGGCCTCCTCGTCATAGGAGAAGGCAAGGTGGATCGGCCGCCGCAGCTTCATGGCGGCAAGTTTCGGCAATGCGGCCAGGGCGCAGGCGAGAAAACCTTTCATATCGGTGGCGCCGCGCCCGTAAAGCCTGTCTCCTTCAGCGCGCAGCTCGAATGGATCTGAACTCCATTCCGGTTCGCCGGCCGGCACGACATCCATGTGTCCGGACAGAATGTAGCCTCGGCCTTCGGGCGGTCCGATAGTCGCGAAAAGGTTGTATCGGTCACCTTCCGGGCCAGGATGGACTGTGACATCGGCCCCCGCCTTCCGGCAATAGTCGCCGATCCAGTCGGCAATCGCGCCGTTCGGCGTTCCAACAACGGAGGGGAACGCGATCAGCCTCGCAAGAATATCTATGACGTTCATGGGTGACCAAGTTGCCTTTGGAGTGGTCCAGATGCTAACCAGCCTAAGCAAAGGCAGGAGTTTTGCCTGCTGAGTGGGGCTTCGGTTCAGCTGAAGATTTCGAATTGTTGCGGCGAACAAGCCAATCCTGCCGGCCTTGATGTGCGATATTGTGACTTGGTTGCAATCGGCGCAGGATCAAGGTCGCTGTCTCCCTCCGGTGGGGCTGGTGATCGGGCGAACGGAGCGGATACCCGAACATGCAAAAATCAGTGCGGCTGAAATCGTTCGAATTGATTGCGCAGGATATCAACAGTGTCGATGTCAGCCTGCTTCACGCGCTGTCGATCGGCGTCGGCTGGCCGCACCGGCCCAAAGACTGGGATCTCCTGCGGCGCGCGGGCCGCGGCATCGTTGCCGTCGATGGGATCGGACGCGTCTTCGGAAGCGCGATGTGGTTTCCGCATGGGGATGATTTCGCCACGATCGGTCTGGTGATCACCTCGCCCCGCACGCAAGCGCAAGGGACCGGCCGATGGCTCATGGAGCAGGTGTTCGAACAGTGCGGCGACCGCCATCTGAGCCTGAACTCGACCCATGCAGCTTACAGGCTTTATGTGTCGCTCGGCTTCACCAAGGAAGCGATTGTCTATCAGTACCAGGGCGATGTCACGCCTGCGCTCCCTCTCCTGCCGGAGCTGAACGGGCAGCTGGGCGAATTGTCAAATGACAATGTCGAGGAGATCAACGCCCTCGATACACGCGCTTTCGGCACCGATCGCGGCAAATTGCTGGCTTTGCTTGCCGAAGGTGCTTCCGTTCGCACACTCCGGCGGGGCGGCGAAATCGTCGGCTATTCCATGTGCCGCGAATTCGGGCGCGGCCATGTCGTCGGGCCGATCGTGGCAAGCAATGATCAGGACGCGATCCATCTGACCGCGGTGCATCTCAAGAATCTGGCTGGCCGCTTCGCGCGCGTCGATACGCGGGAAAAAGGCCTGTTCGCCGAGTTCCTTCAACAAAGCCGGCTGGCCGTCTCGGAAACCGTGACGACCATGTCCAAGGGGCGGCGTTTCCTGAACAGGAAGAATGGGGAGCCGGCGGTTTATGGCCTGGCCGGCCATGCCGTCAGCTAGAGAATGACACTGACAAATGTTGCTTGATGTCCTGTCGATGACGGTGGCTGAGAAGCCGTCCGTGGCGTCGCATCGAACAGCCCTCGACAGTTGCTCTTCAATCACGTTTAAACGCTTCGCGCCCGGATTCCAAAGCGCGTCGCATCAAACTTGATCCATGCGCCGCGCTTTGGTCCTTTGTTTTATGCATGTCGTTACCCGGGAACCGCCGCACATTCCGGACGACATGCATTGAGGATCGAAGTCATGCCAATTCATGAACTTGCCGCGCTCGGAGCGGCAACGTGCTGGGCCTTCACCGGTCTGATCTCGGCAGTTCCATCCGGCCATCTCGGCGCGCCCGCCTTCAACAGGGTCCGCCAGGTTTTCGTCACCGGCCTTTTGGCCCTTTATGTGATCGTCACCGGTTCCTGGCGTCAACTCGACGAGGCAAGCGTCGGTCCGCTGCTATTGTCCGGACTGATCGGCATCTTCATCGGCGATACGCTGCTTTTTGCGACCCTGAACCGGCTTGGCCCGCGTCGCGCCGGCATCTTGTTCGCGCTCAATGCTCCGATTGCCTCGCTGCTCGGCTGGCTGGTGCTCGGGGAAGCGCTGTCATCGACTGCGGTGGCGGGGATCGCGTTGACGGCCGCAGGCGTTTTTCTCGCCATCGTTTTCGGCAAGAGCCGATCACAGATCCATCAATGGGAGACGATCAAGGGACCGTTGTGGATCGGCGTCCTGCTGGGGCTTGGCGCCGCGACGGGCCAGGCGGTCGGTTCCATCATCGCCCGGCCGGTCATGGTGAGCGGTATCGATCCTTTTGTCGCTTCGCTGCTTCGCGTCGGCATGGCGGCCCTTTGCCTGAGCATCCTGATCCAGTTGCCTGTCCAGTCGGTCAAGCCGAAGGGGCCGCTCACCTTCAGGGTCGCAGCAATGACCGCCCTGACCGGGATCATAGCCCTCGGCATGGGCATGACACTCCTGCTCTTTGCGCTCGCGGGCGGCAAGGTCGGTATCGTTTCGACGCTGTCGGCCACGTCGCCCGCGATTATTCTGCCGTTGCTGTGGCTCAAAACCGGCGAACGCCCAGCCGGCGGCGCCTGGGCCGGCGCCGCTCTCGTTGTCGTCGGGATGGCTTTGATCTTTCTTCGGTGACGAGAGCCGACGCAGTCTTCTCGCGCGTCACGATGCCGCCTGCAAATGCCGCCGGCGCCAGGCGGCCGGCGCCTCACCGGTGCGTTTGCGAAAGAAGCGGGAGAAATAGGCGGGATCTTCGAAGCCGATCTCACCGGCAATATCTTCCACCGAGCGGACGGTGAACATCAGCAGACGTTTGGCTTCCAGCGTCCGCCGCTCCAACAGCAATTCCTTGACGGACAATCCAAAGACTTCGCGGGCGGCCTTGTCGAGAAGATGCGGCGTGGTGGCAAGCAGCTTGACATAGGCTCCGACCGGCCAATCCTTCCTGTAGTGAAGATCGACGAGACGGCGCAACGCCAGGCCGAGCGAGACCGTCGCCGAGGTCGACGGCAAGGCGCCGCGGCCGCCGATGCGGCCCATCAGCGACAGCGCGACCGAAATCAGGCCGCAGAGCACCTGTTCCCCGTCCGCACCCCGATCGCGATAATCCTCGGCGACCATGTCGAGCAGGGTTGCGAGCTTGGTCCATGCCGGATCCGCAGGCTGGCCGGTCAGGAAGGTCGGCACGTCGAGATTGAGCGCGACCTGCGGCACGATCGCCTTCAGCATGTCGTCCGAGACCGATACGACGATCGCGTCGGACTGTTCGTCGACATCGAAACCATGCACCACGTTGCTCGGCACGAAGCTCACGGCGGGAGCAGAAAAATTCCAAGTTTCGTCTTCGATCCGATAGGTTCCGCCACCTTGAAACCAATAGGTGATCTGTCCCATCAGCGGATGTTTGTGCGGCGAAACATGGCCGAAATGCAGGGTTTTTCGCTCCATCACCGTTTCGACGTGCAGGAATCCTACATCGAGCGAGCGGCTCGGCTCGCCATAGACAAAAAAAATGGGAACGTCGTTTCGTGTCGCCATGCCGGAAAAAGTACCAGCGAATTCCCTTCTTTGTCCATGGTGTGCCCGCCGCTCCCGTTTTAGCTTCTGTCAATATTCCAAGGGAGGAACCTGAGATGCGAGCTGAAGACCACCGCGGCGACAAGACACGTCCGTTTACCGGCGCCGAATATCTCGCCAGCCTGCGCGATGGGCGCGAGGTCTATATCAACGGCGATCGCATCGCCGACGTCACCAGCCATCCGTCGATGCGTAATTCCGCCCGTTCGATCGCGCGGATGTATGATGCGCTGCACGCCGAGAAGACCAGGGACCGCCTGACATCGCCGACCGATACCGGCAATGGCGGCTATACGCATAAATATTTCCGGGTGGCGAAATCCTCGGCCGAGCTCGTCGCCCAGCAGGGCGCCATCGCCGATTGGGCCCGCATGTCCTATGGCTGGATGGGCCGCACCGCCGACTACAAGGCGGCGCTGATGAACACGCTCGGCGCCAATGCCGACTGGTACGGACCGTTCAAGGACAACGCGCTTGCCTGGCACAAACGCGCCCAGGAATCCGTGCTGTTCATGAACCATGCGATCGTCAATCCACCGATCGACCGGCACAAGCCGGCCGACGCCGTCAAGGATGTCTTCGTCCACATCACCAAGGAAACCGATGCCGGCATCTACGTCTCAGGCGCCAAGGTAGTGGCGACTTCCTCGGCGCTGACGCATTACAACTTCCTCGCCCAGAGCTCGGCGACGGTCACGGAAGATCCGTCGCTGTCGGTCATGTTCATCGTGCCGATGAATGCGCCTGGTATCAAGATGTTCTGCCGCGTCTCCTACGAGCAGACCGCCAATACGATCGGCCAGCCCTTCGACTATCCCCTGTCGTCGCGCTTCGACGAGAACGATGCGATCCTGGTGCTCGACAATGTCTTCGTGCCCTGGGAGGACGTGCTGGTGTTGCGCGATGCGGCCAAGATCCTGTCGTTCCATCCGGCCTCCGGCTTCATGCACGGCTACTGCTTCCAGGGCTGCACGCGCTTTGCCGTCAAGCTGGACTTTATGGCGGGGTTGCTCGCCAAGGCGCTGCGGGCCACCGGCGGCGACGCCTTCCGCGGCAATCAGGCCGCACTCGGCGAGGTCATCGCACTGCGCCACATGTTCTGGTCCTTTTCCAACGCCATGGCCCACAATCCGCAGCCATGGGCGAACGGCGCCGTGCTGCCCAACATGGAGGCCGCCCTTTCCTACCGCACCTTCATGTCGGAGGCCTATCCGCGCGTCATCGAGACGGTGCGCAAGGTCGTCGCCTCGGGGCTGATCTATCTCCCCTCCTCCGCCAAGGATTTCGGAAATCCCGAGATCGACCGCTATCTCGCCCAATATGTGCGCGGCTCCAACGACATGGGCCATATTGAGCGCATCAAAATCATGAAACTGCTGTGGGATGCGACCGGCACCGAATTCGGCGGCCGCCACGCGCTTTACGAACTCAACTATGCCGGCGCGCCCGAGGAAGTCCGGCTGCAGGTGCTGAAGGGCGCCGAGCGCGGCGGGCGGCTTAGGGAGATGGAAGCGCTCGTCGACCAATGCATGAGCGATTACGACGAAACCGGCTGGACCGGCGACACCTGGCTGCCGCCGCTCGATGAGATATCCGCCGCCCGCAACGCGGCCGAGTGAGGAGATGGCCATGGAGGAGCAAGTCTCGAAAACCGAGTTCCGCGACGCCATGGCCAGGGTCTGCGCCCCGGTCAACGTCATTACCACCAACGGACCCGCCGGGCGCGGCGGGTTCACCGCCACCGCCATGTGCAGCGTCACCGACGAACCGCCGACGCTGCTGGTCTGCATGAACGGTCGCTCGGCCCAATGCGGCGTCTTTCTCGAAAACCACCGCTTTTGCGTCAACGTCCTTGCGGATGACCACCAGGAGCTCGCCGGCTATTTCGCCGGCCGCCAGGCGGATATGGCGGCACGCTATGCCGCGGCGGAATGGGTCGACATGCCGTCGGGAAGCCAGGCGCTGGCCGGCGCCATGGTCTCCTTCGACTGCCGGCTGACCGAGGCGCGCCTGGTCGGCACGCATCATATCTTCATCGGTCAGGTCATTGGCATTCGCGCGCGGGCGGATGGCAATGCACTGCTTTACTTCGACCGCAACTATATCAACGTGCCGACGCAGGTGGGCAGTTTCGGAGGCTAGTGCATCCGGTCGATGCGTGGAGACAAAGTGTTAGAGCGCAGGGCGCCTGAAAAACGTCCTGCTGAACCACTTATCGAAGCGTGACGTTCAATGTCGAGGGAGCACGGAATTCCCAGCCGCGAAACTGCACCGGGCCATCATCGCGGAGCGCGATCTCGGGCGAATGGTCGATCAGATAGCGGAGCGCCGAGGTGATCTGTTGCCGGGCAAACCAGCGCCCTGCACAGAAGTGATGGCCGAAGCCGAAGGCCGCGTGACCTCCCTCGTTGCGATGAATGTCGAAGCGTCCCGGATCCGTGAACCGGCTTTCGCAATGTGAGGCCGAGGCGAGCACGGCGGCGACAGGCTGGTTGGCGGGGATCGTCACGCCGCCGATTTCGGCAGCCTGTGTCGTCTGCCGCGTCTGCGTCCCGATCGGCGTCATCCAACGCAAACCTTCGTCGACGGCGCGTGGCAGAAGCGCGTCGGGATCGACCTTCACTGCCGCGAACTGATCCGGGTTCTGCAAAAGGCCTGCCATGATCGAACCCGCTCCGTGGCCCGGCTCCTGCATACCGCCGAGCAGCAGGACTTTGAGGGTCGGCAGTACGAAGTCTATGGTGCGGGTTTCGCCCTCGGGAATGCCGTCATGCAGCATATGCGACAAAGCGGAATCGTCCGGTTCTTCGATGAGCTTTTGCATCACGGGCGTCACGATCCCGGTGATTTCGGTGCTGATCGCATCGGCAACGGTCTGCCGCTCCGGATCGCATTCGAAATTGATTGCGCCCTGCGCCAGACCGAAGAACCAGCGCCTGAGCGTGGCGAGATCGACATCGCCGAGCCCAAGTGAACGAGCGAGGCTGAGGATCGAAATCGGTTCGAAATAGTCCGACATCAGGTCGCCGCCCCCACTGGCCCGCAGGCGGTGATGATATTCCCGGGCGATCGGCAGGACCAGATCGTCCATATAGGCGGCAACACGCTTCGGATGATATTTCGGATCGACGCCGCTGCGGAGATTTTTATGCACCGGACCGTCGGCGGTCAGGATGGTCGGTTTGCCCCAGCTCCGGTCGAGCGGCGAGCTTTCGACTGCGGCAGTGAAAATTTCCGGCGTCTTCGACAGGTATTCGACATCCTTGAAACGCGTCACGAACCAGAGATTGACGGCAGGGATATAGGCGACCGGCATCTCCCGCCGCAATCTGGCATAGATTGGATAAGGGTCGGCTTCGAGCTCCTCGACCGTGATGGTTTCGGGGAAAGTCATGGGCAGCCTCCTCCTGCTGGCCGAAATTCCTGTTCAAAGCTGGATCCACGCGGTTTTCAGGTCGACATATTTATCCAGCGCATGCAGCGATTTGTCGTGGCCGTTGCCCGATTGCTTGACGCCGCCGAGCGGCACGCTGTTGTCGGCGCCGCCATAGGTGTTGACGTGCACGACGCCGGCGCGGATGCCGCGGACAATCCGATGGGCGCGCGACAGGTTCGATGTCCAGACAGCGGATGCCAGCCCATATTCCGTGGCGTTGGCGATCTGCAGGGCTTCGGCATCCGTCTCGAAGGGAATGATCGACAGGATCGGCCCGAAGACCTCCTCGCGGGCGAGCGTCATCGATGGCGTCACATCAAACACCGCCGGCCGCATGTAATAACCGCCCGTCTCCTCCAGGATGCGGCCGCCGCCGGTGCGCAGCAAAGCACCTTCCGACAGGGCGTCGGCGACGTGGCCAAGGTCTTTCCGCAGCTGGATCTCGCTTGAGATCGCGCCGGCTTCGGTGGCGAGCTGCAAGGGATCGCCGACCTTCATGGCCGCAGCAATGCCGGCGACCTTTTCCGAAAATTCCTGATGGATCGATTTTTCTACAAGCAGGCGGGAACCCGCGACGCAGACCTGGCCGGAATTGCGGAAGATGCCGTAGGCTGAGATCTTGGCGGCCTGATCGAGATCCGGCGCATCGGCAAAGACGATGTTCGGCGATTTGCCGCCGAGTTCCAGATAGACGCGCTTCAGGTTGGAACGCGCCGAATTTTCCAGCAGCCGGCGGCCGACCGGGCCGGAGCCGGTAAAGGCGAGCACATCGATATCCATATGCAGCCCGAGTGCTTCGCCGCTGACGGCGCCGCGGCCGGTGACGACGTTGAGCACGCCATCGGGCAATCCCGCCTCGGTGCAAAGTTCGGCGAGCCGCAGCAGGGTCAGCGACGCGCCCTCGGCCGGTTTCAGCACCACCGAATTGCCGGCGGCAAGGGCCGGCGCAATCTTCCAGGCGCCGATCATCATCGGGAAATTCCACGGCACGATGGCCGCGACGACACCTATGGGCTCACGGTGAACGAGGCCGAGAATGTTGTCGGCCGTCGGGGCGATCTCGCCATAGACCTTGTCGATCGCCTCGGCATAATAGCGGAAGGTGCCGGCGGCACTGCCGGGCTCAGCCTTCAGCGCCATCGAAATTTCGGTGCCGTTGTCGCGCACGCCGAGCACGGCGAGTTCGAGCGCGTTCTTCTCGATCAACTCGGCGATCTTCAGCAGCACCTTCTTGCGCTCGGCAGGGGCGGCCCGCGACCAGCCGACTTTGTCGAAGGCGCGGCGCGCCGCTTTGACCGCCTGGTCGACGTCTTCGGCGCCGGCATCGGCGATCGTCGTCAGCCTCGTACCGTCGATCGGCGAGATGACGTCCATCGTCGCTCCACCGACGGCCAAGCGCCAGGCGCCATCGACGAACAGCGATTGGGAAGGAACGGGCTGCGTTCGCAACTGATCGATTTTGTCCTGCATCTCATGCCCTCATCAAAAAAAGGTGGCGGAGATGATCCGCCACCGTTGATCGGTTTTTGTCAGGCTTCCTGCCCGGCGCCAAGCCGGGCAAATCCGACCGCGTCTGCCGACTTCAGACGCGCCGCGGCAAGCAATCCGACGACCCCGGCGATCAGCACGAGACCCGGCAGGAACACGCCGAGCGCGCCATTGGCGCCGGCGATGGCGCCGAAATTCGCCGAGATGTAATAGACCAGCGCCAGCAGGATCAGTCCCGTGACGACGGGCAGTATTTTGACGGCCAGCACATTACGCTCGAGCCCCGGATTGCGGCTGAAGAAGACGACGATCGAGAAGGCCGTGAACGCCATCAGCAGAATGATGGCGAGCGTCGCCACATTGGTGAGCCAGGAGAACAGCGCCAGCACCGGATCCTGACCCGTCGCTGCAAAGAGTGCGACCACGAGCACGGCAATGACGGTCTGGATGATCGATCCAACATGCGGGCTCTGGAAGACCGGATGTGTCACGCCGACCGACTTCGGCAGCAGACCCTCGCGGCCGGCGACATACATGTAGCGGGCAACACCGTTGTGGAAGGCAAGGACGCCGGCAAACAGGCTGGTGATGAAGAGCACGCTCATCACGACGGTGATCCAGTGGCCGACATAGCGTTCGGCGAGACCGAAGAGGAAGGTCGTGGGGTCGGCGAGGCCCTGCAGTTCGGGTACGAGCTTATCGGCGCCGGCGCCATTTACCATCAGCCATGATGTCAGCATGTAGAAGAGGCCGATGATCAGCACGGAGATATAGGTGGCGCGCGGCACGGTCTTGTGCGGTTCGCGGGCTTCCTCGCTGTAGATGGTGGTTGCCTCGAAGCCGATGAAGGCGGCGAAGCAGAACAGGATGCCGATCGCCGGCGTTCCGCTCCAGAAGGCGGTGGGCGTGAAGGGGGTGGCGGTCAGGCCGCTGTCACCGCCCTTGGCCAAGATCGCAGCGTCGATGACGAGGACGACGAGATATTCGAGAATGACGAGAACCATCAGCACCTTGGCCGAAAGATCGACCCGCCGGTAGCCGAAGACGGCGACAAAGGCGATGCCGATATAACTCCAGACCCACCAGGGAAGGTCGATGCCGAGCTGCTCGGCGAAAAAGCCCCTGGTCGCTGCGCCGAAGAGGCCGAGAACGCCGACCTGCATGGCGTTGTATGCGAGGATCGCGATCAGCGCCGCCGCCCCGCCCATCAGGCCGCCGAGGCCTTGAGCCGTATAAGCGTAGAAGGCGCCGGCATTGCGGATATGGCGCGCCATGGCGACATAGCCGACGGCAAACAGCAACAGAATGCCGGTGACCAGCAGGAAGGTCAGCGGAATGCCCGCTCCGTTGCCGAGCATCATCGACAGCGGCACGCCGCCGGCAACCGCTGTCAGCGGTGCGGCGGCCGAAACCACCAGGAAGGTCACGGCGCCGACGCCGAGACTGTTTTTGCGCAGCTGGTTCTCAGCGGCACTTTGCGAATTTTGCGTATTCATCTGCCTTCGTTCCCCTTTTTAAGAGCATCCGATCATCGCTGCGATTGCGCGCAGGCGACCTCCACCAGAACCGGACTGACGAGGGGCGTTTTGGCTTTTGTTGATTTTGCCGCCGTCAGCGCTTATGGTTCATTATTTGAACCTCAGCTTCAAATATAGACTTGCAAACATTCCCAGCCTCTGTCAAGTTAATTCGCATGTTAAGTATCTTGGGTCGCTGTTGTCGCGCCGCGGTACAGGGTTTGCGGGCTGATTTGGCGGATGGCGTAAAGCCGGATGCGACAAGCCGGACATGAACCCTACTCCCCGAGAGGAAGAACGATGAGCACAATCGGAAAGGCGCTTTCATTGCTGGACACCCTGTCACGGCTGGACAAGGAGGTGGGGCTGACCGACATCGCCCGCCTGTGTTCGCTCGACAAGGCGACGGCCCGGCGTTTTCTGGTGGAGTTGGAAAAACACGGTTTCGTGGAGCAGGATCCCGACAACCGCCGCTACCGGATCGGCTCGGCGCCGGTTCGGCTCGCCCGCATCCGCGAGGCCCGCTATCCCTTCCTGCGGGTCGCCGTCCCCTTCATCAGGACACTTGCCGAATCCTCGGCGGAGACGGTGCATCTTTCCGAATTCTCCGGCGGCAGGCTATCGACCATTCATGTGGAAGATCCGCCGCGGGCGCACCGGATCATCGTCGATGTCGGCAGCATCCTGCCCTTCCACGCCACCGCATCCGGCCTCGCCTTCCTCGCCTTCTGCCCGCCAGCTGAGATCGATGCGGCGCTTCACAAGCCACTCGAAAAATTCACCGACCATACCGTCGTCGACCCACAGATGGTCCGCGGTCTGCTCGACGAAACGGCCGTGCGTGGCTTTTCCATCAGCCATCAGGGCCTCGAAGCCGGTGTTATCAGTGCCGCGGCACCGGTGCGTGCGCCGGATGGTCGGCCAATCGGCTGTGTGGCCGTCGCCGCCCCGCTCTCGCGCACCACCAAGACCGCCATTCACGAATTCGGCACGCAGGCCATCGCTGCCGCCGACGGAATTTCAGAAAAATACTACGGGTCGGAAAGGCTCGCGGGAACCAGTCCAAAAACCAGGAGGAGAGATTGATGAGCCCTGCGGCTCCCTCGCCAAAGATACTTGTCATCGGAACCGGTGATACGAAATGCGACGAACTGCAATTCATGGCGTCGGTCATTGAAGAAGCCGGCGGCCGGCCTGTGATGGTCGATGTCAGCATTCTCGGCGATCCGCCCTATGTTCCCGACCATTCCAAGCACGACATCGCCAAGGCGGCCGCGACCTCGATTGCGGCGATTACTGAAAGCGGCGACGAAAACAGTGCCATGGCCGCCATGGCCACGGGTGCGGCAGCGCTGACCCGCCGGCTTTACGAGGACGGGCTTGTCGATGGCATCATCGTGCTCGGCGGCTCGATGGGCACGGATCTCGCCCTCGACGTTGCCGCCGTGCTGCCGCTCGGCGTGCCGAAATTCGTGGTCTCGACCATCGCCTATTCCCACCTGATTCCGCCGGAACGCATCGCCCCCGACCTGATGATGATCCTCTGGGCCGGCGGCCTCTACGGCCTCAACAGCATCTGCCGCTCGGCGCTGTCGCAGGCCTGCGGCGCGGTCGTCGGTGCCGCAAGGCACGGAACCAGACCCGATCGCGCCCGCCCGCTGATCGGCATGACCTCGCTCGGTTCCTCCTGCCTGAAATATATGAAGTATCTGCGGCCCGAGCTGGAAAAGCGCGGCTATGACGTCGCCGTCTTTCATTCCACCGGCATGGGCGGCCGCGCCTTCGAGGCCATTGCCGCGCAGTCAGGCTTTGCCGCCGTCTTCGATTTCTGCATCCAGGAGGTCAGCAATCATCATTACGGCACGGTGGTGACCTCGGGGCCGGACAGGCTGGAAAATGCCGGCCGCGCCGGCATTCCGCAGATCGTCGCCCCCGGCGCCGTCGACATGGTCGATCTCCAGGCCTGGCAGACGCTGCCTGATATCTTCGCCGACCGTCCCTACCATGCGCATAACCGGCTGATCGGATCGGTGACGACCTCGCCGGAAGGCCGGCGGGACGTGGCCCGGCTAATCGGACGAAAGCTGGAACGGGCCGACGCCAAGGTCGCCTTCCTGCTGCCGACCGAAGGGCTGCAGGAATGGGACAAGCCGGACGAGCCGCTGCATGATCCGGAAGGCCTCGCCGCCTTCCTCGACGAAATGCGCCGCGCCGTTCCGCCGTCCGTCACCTTCCAGGAAGTCGACGCCCACATCAATTCTCCCGACTTTGCGGCCGCAGCCCTTGCCGTTTTCGACGGCTGGGTGGCCGAGGGCATCATTCCGGAAGGACGGCCATGACGAGCGAACGCGCCCTCATCCTCGATTTCGGCGGCGTCGTCACCCGCACCCTGTTCGAGACGCATGAGATCACCGAGCGCACGCTCGGCCTTCCGCCAGGCTCGCTCACCTGGCTTGGGCCGTTCGACACCGCGACCGACCCGCTCTGGGTGGCCATGCAGAACCGCGAGATCACCGAACGCGATTACTGGCTGACGCGCGCCGCCGAGATCGGCGGGATGGTCGGCGAGAACTGGGCCGATATGCAGACCTTCGTGCGCCGTGCCCGCGGCGCCGAACCCGAGCTGGTGCTGCGGCCGGAGGCCCGCGATGCCATACTGCGAGCCAAGGACGCAGGACTGAAGCTTGCGATCCTGTCGAACGAACTCGATCTTTTCTACGGCGTCGAATTCCGCCAGCGTTTCCCGCTGATCGACCTCTTCGACGTCATCGTCGACGCCACCTACACCAAGATCCTGAAGCCCGATCCGCGCGCCTATGAGCAGGTGCTTTCCGAACTCGGCCTGCCGCGTGAAGCCTGCGTTTTCGTCGACGACCAGAAGAAGAACATCGAAGGCGCCGAAGCCGTCGGATTGCCGCATGTGCATTTCGACGTCACCCGGCCTGCCGAAAGCTATGCCCGCGCCCTTGCGATGCTGGGCCTGTGAAACCCGAGGGGAATCGAGATGCGTGAAACCAATTTCATAATCGAGAACAACGCCCGCCACATGTGGCACCCGATGGCTCATCCGGCCGAAATGCAGGCCCAGCCGCCACGCGTAATCACTGCGGGCGAAGGCGTCGAAATCGTCGATATCCAGGGCAAGAAGGTGCTGGATGCGGTGGGCGGTCTGTGGAACGTCAATCTCGGTTATTCCTGCGAGCCGGTGAAGAAGGCGATCCGCGACCAGCTCGACGAGCTGCCCTATTATTCGACATTCCGCGGCACCACCAATTCACCGCTGATCGAGCTCTCCTACGAGCTTGCGGAATGGTTCAGGCCGGACGGATTGAGCCGCTCGTTCTTCACCTCGGGCGGCTCGGATTCGGTCGAGACCTGCCTGCGGCTGGCTCGCCAGTACCACAAGATCAACGGACAGCCGGAGCGCACCAAATTCGTCGCGCTGAAGAAGGGCTATCACGGCACGCATTTCGGCGGCGCCTCCGTCAACGGCAACCAGAATTTCCGGCGCAATTACGAGCCGCTGCTTCCCGGCGTTTTCCATCTGCCGGCGCCTCTCGCTTACCGCAACCCGTTCGGCACCACCGATGATGCAGAGATCGCGGCCGCCATCGGCCGGCTGTTCGAAGACGAGATCGCCTTCCAGGGCGCCGACACCATCGCCGCCCTGATCGTCGAGCCAGTGCTCGGCGCCGGCGGTGTCATCGTCCCGCATGAGACCTTCCTGCCGTTGATGCGCCAGATCTGCGACCGCCATGGCATCCTGCTGATCGCCGACGAAGTCATCACCGCCTTCGGCCGCACCGGCGCCTGGACGGGATCGCGCCTGTGGGGTGTCAAACCGGATCTGATGTCGACCGCCAAGGCGATCACCAACGGCTATTTCCCCTTTGGGGCCGTCATGATTTCCGACAAGGTGGCGGAAGTGTTCGAAGGCAGCAAGGGCGCGTTCGGCAGCATCGGTCACGGCTATACCTATTCCGGTCATCCCACCGGCGCGGCGGCCGCGCTTGCGACCTTGAAGGAGACGAAGCGGCTCAACGTCGCCGCCAATGCCGCCGTCCGCGGAGAGGAACTCATCGCCGGCTTGAAGAAGCTGCAGGACAGGCATGAGCTGATCGGCGACGTGCGCGGCAAGGGCCTGATGTGCGCGCTCGAACTCGTCAGCAACCGGGAGAAGAAAAGCGCCGCATCGAAGGATGTGATGCAGAAGGTACAGGATGTCGCTTATGAGGCCGGCGCGCTGGTGCGCACTTCCGGCGCCAATGTCATCATGTCGCCGCCGCTGATCGTCACGGCAGGGGACGTGCAAACGATCCTGACGGCGCTCGACGCCGGCCTTGCCGCGGCGGGAGTCTGATCATGTCCGACAACGCTGCCCTGATCGCGCGCCGCGACCGGCTTCTCGGCCGCAACATGTCGCTTTTCTATGACGAGCCCGTGCATCTGGTGCGCGGCGAAGGCGTCTGGCTCTGGGATGCCGACGGCCGGCGCTATCTCGATTGCTATAACAACGTGCCGCATGTCGGCCATTGCCATCCGCGCGTGGTCGAGGCGATCACCCGGCAGGCGTCGACGCTGAACACCCATACGCGTTATCTGCATGAAGGCATTCTCGATTATGTCGAACGCCTGACCGCGACCTTCGACAGCAGCCTCGACTCTGCGATCCTGACCTGCACCGGCAGCGAGGCGAACGATGTGGCGCTGCGCATGGCGCAGGCCGTCACCGGCAAGACCGGGGTGATTGCCACCAACCATACCTATCATGGCAATACCGCCGCCGTGTCGCAGCTCTCGACCCGCATGCCGCCGGTCGGCGGCTTCGGCGGTCATGTCCGCCATGTGCCGGCGCCCGACAGCTACCGCCCGCTCGGCGGTGAAAGCGGAGAGGCCTTTGCCGCAGCCTTTGCGGCCGCGGTCGAGGCGGCGATCACCTCGCTGCAGGAAAGCCCGCATGGGTTTTCGGCACTGATCATCGATCCGTTCTTCGCCAATGAAGGCTTTCCGGATCTGCCGCAGGGCTTCCTGGACAAGACGGTAGCGGCTGTGCGCAAGGCCGGCGGCCTCGTCATCACCGACGAGGTCCAGCCTGGTTTCGGCCGCACCGGCTCTGATATGTGGGGCCATCAGCGCGCCGGCATCGTTCCCGATATCGTGACGCTCGGCAAGCCGATGGCCAACGGCCATCCGGTCGGCGGCGTCGTTGCCAATGCCGATGTGCTGAACGCCTTCCGCAAGGCCTTCCGCTATTTCAATACCTTCGGCGGCAATCCCGTTTCCTGCGCCGCCGCCATGGCGGTGCTCGACGTGATCGAGGATGAGAAGCTGATCGAGAACGCCCGCGCCGTCGGCGAATACACCCGCGACGCCTTCAAGCGGCTGGCGCAGAAACATGCGATCATCGGCGACGTGCGCGGCAGCGGGCTGTTCATGGGCATGGAATTCGTGCTGGACCGCGCGACGAAGGAGCCGGCCGTCGCAGAGGCGAGCCGCATGGTCAACGAGATGCGCCAGCGCGGCGTGCTGATGGGCAAGATCGGCATCCACCAATGCGCCACCAAGATCCGCCCGCCGATGCCCTTCTCCCGGGAAAATGCCGATCTGATGTTGTCGGTCTTCGACGACGTGCTGTCGGGCCTGTGAGCGGCTCGATGCGCGAAGACGAAATCGCAGGGCTGACGGAAGCCCTTCCGGCAAGGGCGAAACAAGCACTTCAACTTTGGGATCTGGCCGACCAGACACCGAAACTGCTGAAATTCCGCGAGAATGCGGTGTTTCAGGTTCGCCTGGCCGATGGTAAACCCGCAGCCCTTCGGCTGCATCGGCCCGGATATCACGACGACCGCGCCCTCGCCTCCGAGCTGCAGTGGATGGCGGCGCTCGAAGCGGGCGGATTGCATGTCCCTGCACCGATCCCGGCCTTGGACGGCAATAATCTCGTGCGCTTGCCGGCCACCCCGGCATTTGCGAGCCAGCACGCCGACATTGTCAGTTGGATGAGCGGCGAGGAACTTGGCCAATCCGGCGCGCCGCTTTGCCATTCGCCCGACCGAATCGAGACGATTTTCGGCTGGCTCGGTGAAGCGATGGCCGAACTCCACACCATTTCCGACCGATGGACGCCGCCCGCATCCTTCACCCGCCCGGCGTGGGATTTCGATGGTTTGCTCGGGGATAGCCCTCTCTGGGGCCGGTTCTGGGACTGCCCGGGATTGACGTCGGAAACGGCAGCACAGCTTGAGGATTTGCGCCTTCTTCTTGGCGAGAAACTGAGATTGGTCGAGCAGGCCGGACTCGACTACGGGCTCATCCACGCCGACCTGGTGCGTGAAAACGTGCTGATCGCTGCCCACGGCGTCGAGCTCATTGATTTCGACGACGCGGGCTATGGCTGGCGCATGTTCGACATCGCCACGGCGCTTCTCAGAAACCGGCGCGAGCCCTGCTACGACCTGATCCGGAGCGCGCTCATTGCCGGCTACCGCAGACGGCGGCCCTTATCGGATGCGGCGCTCGAAACGCTGCCGCTCTTCCTGCTCTTGAGAAGCCTCACCTATATCGGTTGGGTCGGCGCCCGCCCGGATATGCCGGACGCGCAAAGGCGCGTGACCCGTTACATCAAGGAAGTGCAGGAGCTTGCTACGGCAATTCGCTAGAGCATGATGCCGAAAGTGCGCAGCTTTCTCATGACATCCTGTTTCAGCGCATCCTTATGGCGTTAGCGCGTTGAGGGGCGGGATGCATCCTGCCCAGGGGCGGGCTTCTTCCAGCTGGGCGGCGAGCGAAAACAGCAGAGCTTCGCGACCGAAGCCGGCGGCGAAATGCACGCCGACCGGCAGTCCTTCCGGCGACCAGCAGAGGGGCACCGACATGGCCGGCTGGCCGCTCGCATTGAACAACGACGTAAAGGGAGAGAAGCTGTGGAAACGTTCGATCAGATCCGACAGCGTCTCGCGGTCTTTCATGTCGAAGCTGCCGAGCAGTTGCGGTGGTTTGGCAAGCGTCGGTGACAGCAGGACGTCGTAATCCTCCAGCAGCCGGCCCATGCGGCGGCCGAAGGCGTGGATGTAATCCACCGCCGCGGCATAGCTTGCGCCGGAAACCCCGCCCTTTTCTCGCAGGATGATGCGCGTGCGCGCCTCGAGCTCGCCATGGTCGACCGGCTGTCCGCCCATCTCCTCGATCATGCTGAGAAAGCTTGTCGTTTGGGCACCGATGATCGTGAAGACGGTGTCGTAATACTCGATCGCATCCACCGGCAGTGTCGTCGTCTCGACCTGATGACCAAGTTCCTCGCAAAGCCGGGCGGCATCCTCGACCGCCTGCAGGCATTGGCCATTGGTTTCGAATGGATCGAGCCGGGTGACAAGACCGATGCGCAGGCCGGCCGGCCGTTTCGCGCAGCAGGAGAGAAGGCTGTCTGCATCGTGGGGGGCGGCATAGGGTGCGCCGGTATCCATCCCGCTCAAGGCATCCAGCATTGCGGCGCTGTCGCGCACGGAAATCGACATGATATTGTTGCATCCCATGCCGGCCCAGCCTTCGCCGATCATCGGTCCCATGGGCACCCGGCCGCGGGATGGCTTCAGGCCGAATATGCCGCAGCAGGAGGCGGGGACGCGCAACGATCCGCCGCCGTCATTGCCGAAGGCGAAAGGCACGGCTCTGGCCGCCACCAACGCCGCCGATCCGCCGCTGGAGCCGCCGGCCGTGTGTTCAAGCGACCAAGGATTGGCGGTCTTGCCGAAAAGGCGGCTTTCCGTCGTATAGGAGGTGCCAAATTCCGGCGATGTCGTGGTGGCGAGGATCGCAATGCCGGTGGTCCGGCCCCGTCTCACCACCTCAGCATCGAAGGGGGCGATGGCGGCGCTGCAGATCAGCGAGCCGTTGGTCATTCTTGCGCCCGCAACCGGCATGAAGAGATCTTTGACCACAGTCGGCACGCCGCCAAAAACGCCATCCGGCGCGGTTGCCACGGCCGCAATCGCATCGTCGCCGAGATCGTCGACGATTGCGTTCAGGGCCGGATTGACACGGCGGAAGCGCGCAACGGCCTCGCTGGTAGCGCCCTGGCGTGAAAGCCGGCCGCTGCGGATGGCTGCGGCGAGCGCAAGACCATCAGGCGGCGCGAGAGATGACAAGTCGTTCATGCTGAATACCTTTCCTCGATATGAAAAATGCGCCGGGGCGCGGTGACGCGCCGGCGCAAGGCCGCGTCGAGCCGTCAGGAGGGGAGCGCCCGCCGTCCCTTTTCGCGGTGGAGGAACCAGACTCCGGCCCAGATGAATGCCGCGGCCACAACGACGCCGGCCCAGAGGTTGATCGCCGCGGGAATTCCCTCCGGCGTCCCTCCGAAGCCCTGCGCGAAAGCCAGGATGATAAGCGGGCTTGCGAATTGCCCCAGATAGAGCGCTGAGGTGAAGCCGCCGACGCCGCGTGCCCGGTAGCGGGCGGGCAGCGTCTGCAGCAGCGGCAGCATGGCGTTCGGCACCAGAAAGCCGGCGCCGAAACCGTGAACCGCGACTGCGAGCATGACGGCGGCATAACTTCCGGCACTTGTCAGCAGCCATAGGCCGAGTGCCAGCAGCGAAAGCAGGAGGGCATTCACGCCGGCAGTGCCGAGACGCCGGCGGGCAGCAGGCCAGGCGAGCGAACCGGCAAGCGTGGCCAACAGACCGAGGCCGGTGCAAAGGCCGATGAGCGACGAGGAGGTGGTGCCGAGCGCGACCAGAAGTCCGGGCGCCATGACAGGCACGATGAAGCTTGCGATCATACCGATGAAGACCAGCACGTAGGAAGCCGTGACGGCGCCGACAATCTTTGCCCGCGAAAACGTATATTCCCGGACGTCCTGCTCGGTGCGCCGCGCCGGTTCCCACAGCGTTCTCACGATGAAGGGAAGCAGAAGCAGCGGCAACAGATACAGATAGAACGGGTAGCGCCAGCTCGTCTCGCCGACGGCACCTCCCAGCACGAAAAAGATCGAGCCGACGATGCCGATCGTCACCACCTGACGGTTGACGTAACGCGAGCGGTCCTCGCCGGTCCAGTAGTCGGCAATCAGGGTCGTGCAACTGGTCATGATGATCGCTTCGGCGCAACCAAAGGCGAGGCGGGCGCCAAGCAGGCTGCTCAAATCATCGAGGATCGCCGGCAGAAAGCCAAAAAGGGCATAGAGAAGGCTGCCGACGATCAGCATCGTCTTGCGACCGAACCGATCGGCAAGGAGGCCGGCCGCCGGAGCAAAGAGCGCGATTGCAAGCGCCGGCCCGGTGGCGACGAGCGGAACCAGTTCGGCCGCCCGCGGCGACGCTGGCGCAAATTCCGCCGCGAGCTTGGGCAGCATCGGCGCGATCATGACGGCGCCCATGATCGTCAGGCTGCTCGCGATCTGGATCACCAGGCCCTGTTTCGGTCCGGCTTGACGGCCGGCGATGCCGGGCAAAGAAGAAAGACTCATCCCAACCTCCCTAGAAAGCCATGCCGATGCGGAAGGCGACATTGACCCCTTCCGCCCGGTTCTCGGCGGCAAATTCGCGGTAGGCGTGCAGGCTCATGACCGGCAGGCCAGGTTCAAAGAAGCTGATGGCGGGTCCGAGAGCCATGACGCGTCCGCGATTGCCGTCGCCGGCCGCCGGTCCCGTATCATCGCTGAGCTGCTGGTAGAAATATCCGCCGGCCCCGAGGGTCCAGGGACCGAAATGCTGACCGACGGCAAATTCCTGTTTATATTCGATGCCGCTCGTATAGTCCGTATCCGGGTTCTCGGTGTTGAAGTTGAGTTCGATTCGCGAGGAGATCTCAAAGCCGCCGTCGGTCAGATAGGTAAGACCGACGAGAGGAGCGATCGCCCAATGGTTGGTGCCGACGTTGAAGGGCTCATTGACGTCATAAGAGCCCGTCGGCGCCTGAATCTGCAGGCTCGCATTGACGAAAAGATTGGGTGGTGCGTTCCACTGGAGCATCAACGGCATGACCTGAATATCGCCAAGTGCGAAATCCTCGCCGGCCAGCGTGAACGGCCCGCCCGGCGTCGGTATCGTGAGACTGCCGTTGATGTCCATCAGCGGAATGATGGTGCCGAAGCCGACCGAGGCGCCGAAGAGTTCGGTCTCGCTCATGTGGATGTAGGCGAGACCGATCGTTTTGACCGTCAGGTCGAAATCGTTGTCGATCCTGTCGCCTCTGCCGTTCTTCACGACGTCGGCAGAATAGTATGCTGCTCTGACGCCGACCGTCCCGAAGGGCGTTGACGGCGGGAGCATGCCGGCGCCGAAGTCGGTGACGCCGAACGGCGTGATCGTCGCGCCGTTCTCGGCGGCGAAGACGCCGGGTACGAAACAGAAGGCATTGAAAATCGCGGCACCCGCGGCAAGGCCGAGGGCGCATCCATATGCGCTGGTCTTCATGATAAGGTTCCCCTGCTGGTCTCTTCTGAACCAGTTCGGGGATTTTAGAGGATCAGCGTCCCCAGGCGTTATCCGTTTTCGGCACGGCCGGAAAACTTTGCCATGCCGGCAGACCTTTCCCGTCGCGCAGCGTTGCCGAGGGGAGTTCGCCGAAGTGCTTCCGATAATCTTCGGCAAACCGGCTCCAGTGCCAGAATCCCCACCGGGCGGCGATATCGCCGATCGAGACGCGGGCGCCGAGCTGGGCGTGGTCGCGAAGCTCGCGGCGCACGCGATTGAGCCGGATGGCCCGCAGCACATGGGTCGCGCTCTGGCCGTAAGAGCTTAGGAAGCAATTCTGCAGATGGCGTCGGCTGACGCTCAGCCGCCGGCAAATCCCGCCGATATCGAGTGTCTCCGAAGCGTCGGCAAGCGCCAGCGCCCGCGCCTGATCGGCGGTGGTCTTGCGCGGCGTGTCCTCGCGCGGCTCGACCGATACCGATGCGGCCAAGGCTTCGACGATATGCTCGATGATTGCCCCCTCAATCGCGCGGCGGGCGTTTTCGAAGGTGAGCAGCGCCGGCCGTCGCGAAATCTCGCGGAAAAGATCCCGAAACAATGCTTGCAAGGCGTGGAGCCGAGACGGCGGAATCACCAATATTTCCCGCTGCCGGAGGCGCGCGGCCAGCGCGGCATGGCCGAGGGCGTTTGCCTGCAGCGCAAACCACTGCCGATCGAGTGCGATGCAGACAAGGTCGAGTTCGACGGGTGTCAGCAGTTCCCGCAGGTCCTGTCCGTCTGCAAGCAGTCCGGACGGGTAGGCGATCGGCCGGCCGCCGGTCCAGCCGTCTCCCGACGCGGCCAACGGCAGGCTGAGCACGACCGACCCGGCCCAACCGGCGCCGCGTTTCAAAAGGGCGCGGTTGGTGCGCTCGCGGATCAATTGAACATGCTCGAAGCGAGTTTGAAACAAATGGCTCTCGAAGCGGCCTGCCGACAGCTGAAGACATTCGAGCTGCCAGCCGCTGATCGCCATGCCATGCTCGCAGGCATCATGCTCCACGCGCGTCGCGGCCTGCAGCATCTGTCCCGCACTCGTCTGCGGTTGCTTGCCCTTCATGCCCTCCCCTTCCTCCCCGGACGGTCGATGAAAGAAAACATGTTAAGTAATTTTTTGCAACAGACGCTTGACAGCGCTCGATATATTTAACATGTTAATGAAATGGAACGCAGGCTTTGGGAGGACGGATGCCACATCTCACCATCGAATATTCGGCCAATCTCGATGGCCGCGCCGACATCGGCGCGCTCTGTGAGACATTGCTGAAGACCGTGCTGGAGACCGGCCTTTTCGAAATCGGCGCGGTGCGCGTGCGTGCCCTTCGCGCCGATCACTATGCGATCGCCGACCGGCTTGCCGAAAACGCCTTCGTCGACCTGAATTTCCGCATCGGCAAGGGCCGCACGGCCGAAGAGAAGAAGCGCACCGGCGAAGCGATCTTTGCGGCGGCGACGGAAATCCTCGGCCCGCTCTTCGAGACGCCGCATTTCGCGCTGTCGCTGGAGATCCGCGAGATCGATGCGGAGCTGAGCTGGAAGAAGAACGCCATCCATCCGCGGCTGCGCGGCAAGTGACAAAACCCGTCTCGCCGGACGAGACAACATCAGGAAAATCGACGATGCCGACATTGCAGGAAAACATCGCAAAAGCCGAAACCTATCTTGCCCGCTTCAAGGAGCGCGGCGTCCTCAACCGTATCGGCGGCGAGGATGTGAGAGGCGGTGACGGCGCCACCTTCGAGACCCTCTCGCCGGTCGATCTGAAGCCGCTCGCCACCGTCGCCCGCGGCACGACCGCCGATATCGACCGGGCCGCCAGAGCCGCCAAATCAGCCTTTGGCGAATGGGCCGCCATGCCGGGCGATGCGCGCAAGAAGCTGCTGCACAAAATCGCCGATGCGATCGTTGCGCGCGCCGAAGAGATTGCTTTCGTCGAATGCATGGATACCGGCCAGTCGCTGAAATTCATGGCCAAGGCGGCGCTGCGCGGCGCGGAAAATTTCCGCTTTTTCGCCGATCGCGCGCCTGAGGCCCGGGACGGCAAGGCGCTGCGCGCCGATGGCCAGGTGAACGTGACGACGCGCGTGCCGATCGGCCCGGTCGGCATCATCACGCCGTGGAACACGCCCTTCATGCTGTCGACCTGGAAGATTGCGCCGGCCTTGGCCGCCGGCTGCACCATCGTCCACAAGCCGGCCGAATTCTCGCCGCTGACGGCCCGCCTGCTCGTCGAAATCGCCGAAGAGGCCGGTCTGCCCAAGGGCGTGTGGAACCTGGTCAACGGCTTCGGCGAGGATGCCGGCAAGGCGCTGACCGAACATCCGCTGATCAAGGCGATCGGCTTCGTCGGCGAGAGCCGCACCGGCTCGATGATCATGAAACAGGGCGCCGACACGCTGAAGCGCGTGCATTTCGAACTCGGCGGCAAAAACCCGGTCGTCGTCTTTGCCGATGCCGATTTCGAGCGCGCCGCCGACGCTGCCGTCTTCATGATCTATTCGCTGAACGGCGAGCGCTGCACCTCGTCCTCGCGCCTGCTGGTCGAAGACAGCGTCTATGACCGGTTCACCGCGCTCGTCGCCGAAAAGGCAAGGCGCATCAAGGTCGGGCATCCCCTCGATCCCGAGACGGTCATCGGCCCGCTCATTCATCCCGTGCACGAAAAGAAGGTGCTGGAATATATCGCGATCGGCCGCTCGGAGGGCGCAACGCTTGCCGCCGGCGGCGAGAAATTCGATGGCCCGGGCGGCGGCTGCTATGTCTCCCCCACCCTGTTTACCGGCGCCGACAACAAAATGCGCATCGCCCAGGAGGAAATCTTCGGGCCGGTACTGACCGCCATTCCCTTCAAGGACGAAGCCGATGCGCTGGCGCTCGCCAACGACGTCCAGTACGGTCTGACCGGCTATCTCTGGACCTCCGACGTCACCCGCGCCTTCCGTTTCACCGACCATCTCGATGCCGGGATGATCTGGGTAAACTCGGAAAATGTCCGTCACCTGCCGACGCCCTTCGGCGGCGTCAAGAACTCAGGCATCGGCCGCGACGGCGGCGATTGGTCCTTCGATTTCTACATGGAAACCAAGAACGTCGCCTTCGCCACCAGGCCGCACGCCATCCAGAAACTCGGCGGCTGAGCCGTCAATACAGATAAGCACGCATAAGAGGAGGAACCCATGCCCCTGCCGACACCCAATCTCTATCCACCCTTCAACATCGTGCGCCTCAGCCATGTGGAACTCGGCGTCACCGATCTCGCCAAGTCCCGCGCCTTTTATGTCGACACGCTCGGCCTGCAGGTGACGGATGAGAGCGCCGACACGATTTACCTGCGGGCAATGGAGGAACGCGGCCACCACTGCATCGTGCTGAAGAAATCCGCCAAGGCCGAAGCCCGCGACCTCGGCTTCAAGGTTTTCGGCGACGAGGATCTCGACAAGGCCGCCCATTTCTTCAAGGACAAGGGCCTGCCTGTGGAATGGATCGAGCGCCCCTATCAGGCGCGCACCTTCCGCACCCGCGATCCGCACGGCATTCCGCTCGAATTCTATTCGAAGATGGATCGCCTGCCGCCGATCCATCAGAAATATGCGTTCTACAAGGGCGTCAAGCCGTTGCGCATCGACCACTTCAACTGCTTCTCGCCGAATGTCGACGAGAGCGTCGCCTTCTATAACGAGCTTGGCTTCCGCGTCACCGAATATACCGAGGACGCCGAGACCGGCCGTCTCTGGGCCGCCTGGACGCACCGCAAGGGCGGCGTGCACGACATCGCCTTCACCAACGGCCGCGGCCCGCGTCTGCACCACACCGCTTTCTGGGTGCCGACGCCGCTCAACATCATCGACCTGCTCGACCTGATGGCGACCACCGGCTGGGTCTCCAACATCGAGCGCGGCCCGGGCCGCCACGGCATCTCCAACGCCTTCTTCCTCTATATCCTCGATCCCGACGGCCACCGCATCGAGATCTACTGCTCGGACTACCAGACGGTCGATCCCGATCTCGAGCCGATCAAGTGGGACCTCAAGGATCCGCAGCGCCAGACGCTTTGGGGCGCACCGGCTCCCAAATCCTGGTTCGAACATGGTAGCCTGTTCGCCGGCGCTGATGTGGTCGAGCCTGATTTGAAGGCACAGCCGATCATCGCGCCTTGAACGTTTACCCGAAAGCGGGCGAAATCGCCCGCTTTTCAACGTTGGCGAGGATAGAGTCATGGAATTGAAAGACGCAACATTGTTCCGGCAGGCCGCGTTGGTCGGCGGCGAGTGGATTGAGGCCGGCGACAATGCGATCGCGGTGGATAATCCGGCGACCGGCGAGATTATCGGCCGCGTTCCCAATCTGGGAGCGACCGAGACGAAGGCGGCGATTGCCGCGGCCGAGATTGCCCAGAAGGAATGGGCAGCCCGCACAGCCAAGGAGCGGTCGATCATCCTCAGGCGCTGGTTCGAGCTGATGATGGCGAACCAGGACGATCTCGGCCGCATCCTGACATCAGAACAGGGCAAGCCGCTGGCCGAGGCCAAGGGCGAGATCGCTTATGGCGCGAGCTTCATCGAATGGTTTGCCGAGGAGGCGCGGCGTCTCTACGGCGACATCGTTCCCGGTCATCAGAAGGATAAGCGCATCCTTGTCATGAAGCAGCCGATCGGCGTCGTTGCCGCCATCACCCCCTGGAATTTCCCGAACGCGATGATCACCCGCAAAGCCGGACCGGCCTTTGCCGCCGGCTGCGCCATGGTGCTGAAGCCTGCCTCGCAGACGCCCTTTTCGGCAATTGCCATCGCTATCCTGGCAGAGCGCGCCGGTTTCCCCAAGGGCCTGTTCAGCGTTCTCACAGGTTCGGCGCGCGCCATCGGCGGCGAGATGACCGCAAGCCCCGTCGTGCGCAAGCTGACCTTCACCGGCTCGACCGAAGTCGGCGCCGAGCTTTACAGGCAGAGCGCGCCGACCATCAAGAAGCTCGGACTGGAGCTCGGCGGCAATGCGCCCTTCATCGTCTTCGACGATGCCGATCTCGATGCGGCGGTCGAAGGCGCGCTGATCGCCAAATTCCGCAACAACGGCCAAACCTGCGTCTGCGCCAACCGTCTCTATGTGCAGGAAGGCGTTTATGACGCCTTTGCCGAGAAGCTCTCGAAGGCGGTCGGAGCGCTGAAGACCGGCAACGGTTTCGACGAAGGCATCAATCTCGGGCCGCTGATCGACGAATCGGCGCTTGCCAAGGTCGAGGAACATGTCGCCGATGCGCTGTCCAAGGGCGGTCGCGTCGTTGCCGGCGGCCATCGCCACCCGCTCGGCGGGCGCTTCTACGAGGCGACAGTGCTCGCCGACGTCACCCCTGCCATGGCGGTCGCCAGGGAAGAGACCTTCGGGCCGGTGGCGCCGCTCTTCCGCTTCAAGGACGAAGCCGATGTGATCGCCCAGGCCAACGACACCGAATTCGGTCTCGCCTCCTATTTCTACGCCAAGGATCTCGCCCGGGTCTTCCGGGTCGCCGAGGCGCTGGAATACGGCATGGTCGGGGTCAATACCGGGCTGATCTCCACGGCTGAAGCCCCCTTCGGCGGCGTCAAGCTTTCCGGCCTCGGCCGCGAAGGCTCGAAATACGGCATCGAGGAATTCACCGAAATCAAATATGTCTGCCTCGGCGGTATCGCCTGAGGCCAAGAGAAGGCCCGAGACAAGCATGACCCATCCACGATTCCTTTCCTTTTCCAGAAACGGCCGTCATGGCTATGGGCTTGCCGTCGAGGGCGGCGTCATCGACCTGTCGGCTCGCCACGGCGCAAGCTGGGCGAGCCTTCGCGAGGTGATCGAGGCGGGCCGCCTCGTTCAGCTCGCCGAGGAGAGCAGATCATTGCAGACGGATTTCGCGCTTGACGATATCCGCTTCGAAATTCCCATTCCGTCACCGGAAAAGATCATCTGCGTCGGGGTCAACTTCCCCGACCGCAACGAGGAATATAAGGACGGACAGACAGCGCCCTCCAACCCTTCGCTTTTCATCCGTTTCCCCCGTTCCTTCACCGGCCATGGCAAAGCGCTGATCCGGCCGCCGGAAAGCCCGCAGCTCGATTATGAGGGCGAGATCGTCATCGTCATCGGCAAGGGCGGCCGGCGGATCGCCGAGGCGGATGCCCTCTCCCACATCGCCGCCCTGTCGCTCTGCAATGAAGGCACGATCCGCGACTGGGTGCGCCATGCCAAATTCAACGTCACCCAGGGCAAGAATTTCGATCGCACCGGCGCGATCGGCCCCTGGCTGATCCCCTTCACCGACCCCGCCCAGCTCGAGGACATCAAGCTCGAAACCCGCGTCAACGGCGAGGTGCGCCAGAGCGACCGCACCAGCCGGATGATCTTCTCCTTCCGCAAGATCATCAATTACATCTCCACCTTCACCACTCTCCTTCCCGGCGACGTCATCGTCACAGGAACGCCGACGGGTGCCGGCGCCCGCTTCGATCCGCCGATCTGGCTGAAGCCCGGCGACATCGTCGAGATCGAGGCCGACGGGCTCGGCATCCTGAAGAACACCATCGCCGACGAGGGGTTCTGATGCTGTCGCAGGACGAAATCCAGGCGGCCGCCGAAAGCCTCGACCGGGCCGAGCGGACGCGTGTCCAAACCGGGCTCCTGTCGCTGAAATATCCCGCCATGGACATGGACGACGCCTATGCGGTGCAAGCCGCCTGGGTCAAGAAAAAGATCGCCGGCGGCCGCAAGCCGATCGGCTGGAAGATCGGGCTGACATCGAAGGCGATGCAGTATGCCCTCAACATCGACATCCCCGATTCCGGCGTGCTCATCGACGATATGGTCTTCGAAGACGGCGCGACCGTACCGGCTGACCGTTTCATCCAGCCGCGCATCGAAGCCGAGATCGCCTTCGTGATGAAGGCTCCACTCAAAGGGCCAAACGTCTCGATCTTCGATGTCTTGAACGCCACCGACTACGTGACGCCGGCGCTTGAAATCCTCGATACGCGCATCCTCCGGGTCGATCCCGATACGAAGAAAGCGCGCACCATCGTCGACACGATTTCCGACAATGCCGCCAATGCCGGCATCGTCACCGGCGGCCGCGCCGTGAAGCCTGACCAGATCGACATGCGCTGGATGGGCGCGATCGTCAGCCGCAATGCCGAAGTCGAGGAGACGGGGCTTGGGGCGGGCGTCCTCAACCAGCCTGCCCGCGGCGTTGCCTGGCTCGCCAACCGGCTGGCGCAATATGGCGATGGCATCGAGGCTGGACAGATCGTGCTGGCTGGTTCATTCATCCGCCCGATCGAGGCGCGGCACGGCGACACCATCCATGCCGATTTCGGCCCTTACGGCTCGGTCAGCCTCTATTTTGCATGAAGGAGCAAAGACATGCCGGCGCCTAAGAACCTCTTCAAGCAGGCCCTGAAAGAGGGGCGGGCGCAGATCGGTCTCTGGCAGGCGCTCGCCAGCCCCTATACGGTCGAAATCTGCGCCGGCGCCGGTTACGACTGGCTGCTGCTCGATGCCGAACATGCGCCAAACGACGTGCCGCTTCTCGCCTCGCAGCTGCAGGCGATGAAGGGATCGGCAAGCCATGCGGTGATCCGCCCGCCGGTCGGCGAAACCTGGATCATCAAGCAGATGCTCGATATCGGCGCGCAGACGCTGCTCATTCCGATGGTCGACAGCAGGGAGATGGCCGAAGCCATGGTGCGCGCCGTGCGTTATCCGCCGCAGGGTGTGCGCGGCGTCGGTGCTGCCCTTGCCCGCGCCTCCGATTTCAACCGCATTCCAGACTACCTCCAGACCGCCAATGACGAGATCTGCCTGCTGCTGCAGGTCGAAAGCCGCGCCGGGCTAGCCGCGCTCGACGCGATCGCCACGACCGACGGCGTCGACGGCGTCTTCATCGGCCCCTCCGATCTCGCCGCCGACATGGGCTATCTCGGCCGACCGGGCGCGCCCGAAGTGCAGGCCGAAGTCGAAAACGCGCTTGCCAGGATCCAGTCGCACGGCAAGGCCGCCGGCATCCTGATCGGCGATCTCGCCCTCTCCAAGCGCTACCTCGAACTCGGCGCCACCTTCGTCGCGATCGGCAACGACGTCATGCTGCTCGCCAATGCCACGGCCAAGCTGCTCGAAGACTTCCACAAAGCCGAAGCGGCCAGGCCGGCGGGCGACGTGAAGGTCTACTGACCTCACGCATCCCGCAGCGTTTTGCACGCTCAGTCAAAACGGACTGCACGCCTGGACAGGACGCCTCCCGGCCTTTCGACCATGATGATCGAAAGGTCCAGGAGGAAGAGATATGCGTTTCAGCAATAAGACGGCGCTGATCACCGGCGGCGGCACCGGCATCGGTGCTGCGGTCGCCCGGCGCATCCGTAGGGAAGGCGGCAATGTCGCGCTCGTCGGCCGGCGCCCCGAACCGCTTCGCGCCGTTGCCGATGAGATCGGCGCCAGCGTCATCACGGCCGATGCGGCTGACGGCGCCGCGATGCGGGAAGCACTCGAAACGGTCGTCGAGGACTTCGGCGGGCTCGACATTCTGATTGCCAATGCCGGCGGCCACGGTGTCGGGCCGACGATCAGCATGTCCGATGAGACCTGGGACCTCGCCATCCGGCTGAACCTCAACACTGCCTTTGTCAGCGCTCGCGAATGCCTACCGCATCTGATCCGCAGCAAGGGCAATATCGTCGTTCTCGCGTCGATCGCCGGGCTGTTCGCCGGGCCGGATGCGGCTGGTTACGTCACGATGAAGCACGGTTGCATCGGGCTTGCGAAGTCGCTGGCGCGCGACTACGGCCGCAAGGGCGTGCGCACCAACACGGTCTGCCCGGGGTGGGTGAGGACGGCGATGGCTGACGAGCAGATGCAGGCCGTGGTCGAAAAATTCAAGCTCAGGAATATCGACGAGGCCTACGCGCTCGTTACCAAGGATGTGCCGCTCGGCCGACCGGCCACCGCAAACGACGTGGCCGGCGCGGTCTGCTTTCTCGCCTCGGCTGAGGCGGCGATGATCAACGGCGCCGTCCTGACCGTCGATGGCGGCGCCGGCACCGTCGACCTGCCGACCCTTGCGTTTGCGGAATGATATGAGGAGGAGAGAGCGATGAACGACAAGCCGAAGGATTGGAAGACTTACGACGAATTCGCCTATGGCATCGACACCAACCGGCTGCCGGCAACGGAGGCGCTAGCCGGCTCTGTCCATAGGGTCAACTTCGACGATGGTCGTCGGCTCGAACTTTCCTTCGGCAAGGGTGAGGTCCGCTGGTCCGACGGCAAGGAAAGCGCGACCGACAGGGCTGAGGTGATCGAGGTTGCGTCGAATGCCTATTTCGTCGAGATCGTCTTTGCCGGCCGGCCGCAGGAAGCCGAAACGCTGATCGTCAATGTTCAGACCCGCCGAGCGCTTTCGATCTATTCCATCGTCCGCGATGCGAAGGATGCCGTCGGCGAGCCGCAGGTGGCGCAGATCTTCCGGCCCGGCATCGTCGAGGGCGCCGCCGCCGGCGGGCCGGCGCCGGCCGAAAGCCGCGACCTCATCGGGCTCAGGGCGCATTTCACCTACAGCCCCAATCACGTCTACGAACACACGTACCTTTCCTCTGAGCGCTACGCCTGGCAGTGCCTGGTCGGTGTCCAGCGCGGCCACGGCGACGTCGATCTGACGACCACCTACAAATTCGACGAGAACCAGTACGTCTTCACCTTCCGGGAGTTCAAAATCCCGGTCGCTTCCACCTTTTTCTATAATTTCGACGACATGCGCTCGACCGGCAAATTTCTCGGTATCGCCGGTGACGGACGCATACAGAACAGCCCGGCCGGCGCCTTCATCCGCAAGGCCTCGATGACCTATTACCTGCCAGGCCAGGAACCGGTGTGAGGACAAGACAATGAAAAGAGCTTTCGACATCGTGAAGGCGCATTACGACGCCAACGACCGCCGCGATATCAACGGCATGCTGGCCGACATCGCATCCGACTGCCGCTGGACCGAAATGGACGGCTTTCCCTGCGCCGGCACCTATGTCGGCCCCCAGGCGATCTTCAAGAATGTCTTCCAGGCGCTCGGCGAGACATTCGACGGCTATACCTTCAAGCTGGAGCGCCTCCTCGATGCCGGCGACGACGTCATCGCCATCGGTGACTATAGCGGCACCCACCGGCAGACCGGCAAATCCTTCAAGGCCCGCGTCGTCCATGCTTGGCGCGTGGCGGACGGCAAGATCCGGCGCTTCGAGCAGTTTACCGATACGCTGCGCGTCGCTGAATCGATGCGATAGAATCCGGGCGGCCCGGCGCAAAGCCGGGCCGCCTCAGGAAAGCGCGGCCTTGCGCCATTGCGACGGCGAGACAGCGTAGCGGGCGCGGAAAGCCCGCGAAAAATGCGCGCTGGAGGAAAAGCCGAGCGCAAAGGCGATCCCCGATATTTCGCCGCTGTGGCCGCCGGCCTCGCGCAGCTTCGCCGCGGCCCGTTGCAGCCGCAGGTCCCAGATATAGTCGGAGGGCGTCAGCCGCTCAGCCTCGAATGCGCGATAGATGTAACGCACCGAGCAGCCCATGCGCCGCGCGATCATGGCGATGGTGAGATCCGGCTGGTCGATATTTCGGGCGATGAAGTCCTTGATGCGCGCCAGCAACAGGTCAAGCGGGTTGACGACCTGTCCGGCCGGACCTTCGCCGATCATGGTGCGGACGAGGTCGATCATGGTCTGGCCGACGCTTGAGCGCCGCGCCGCATCCAGATGGCCGATCTCATACATGGTCGATTCCATCAGCGACAACAGAATGCGGCACATGCCGTCATGCTCGGCATGCGCGCTGAAGGGTGCCGCCAGCCGTTCGACGGCGGCCTCCGGCAATGCCTGCCGCGGCAGTTGCAATAGCAGCTGGCGAACCGGCGTATTGTTTGTCAGCACATAGGGACGGCGCGGATCGTAGATCACAAGAGCATTGATGGAGACCGGCGCGTGCAAGCCCCCCTGGGTGATCGAGGCGCTGCCCTCGGTCTGCAGGATCAGCTTGATCGCATCGGGATCATCAGGCCCCGCCGTAACCCGCTCGCCGAAAACGATGTGTCGATCGGCTTCCAGCCGCGTCAGCCGGCAGGCTCCCAGCATGGCCGAGAGCATCGAACTCTTCTCTTTGTCGGCCGTGCCGAAATCGAGCCTGACATTGCCGAACAGCGTGCGGGCAAGCCCTGCGAACTCTTGGCCCCGAGCGGTGTCGACATGGCGGTGATCGGCGGAAAAACGCATGATGGCTCCCTCGCCTCAGCTCGCCAGATAGGCGCCGTGGAGAATGTCCGGCTGCGCTTTCAGCGTCGCGGCGGGTCCGTCGAAGACAAGGCGGCCGCGCTCCAGCACGATGGCCTTGTCGGCAAGATCCAGCGCGAGATTGGCGAATTGCTCGATCAGCAGCACGCCGATGCCGCCGGCAGCGGCGATCTTCAGTGCCTCAGCCAGGCGCTTGACCACGGCAGGCGCGAGGCCCAGCGAAAGCTCGTCGACGATCATGAAACGCGGCTTTGCGACGAAAGCCTGCGCCATCGCCACCATCTGCTTCTGGCCGCCCGAGAGATCGGATGCCGATTGGCGCCGGCGCTCGACAAGCTCGGGAAAAATCTCATAGGCGCGCTCCAGCGCCTGCCGGCGCGCCGCCGTGGAAGGCTCGAGCGCGGCGACGAGGATATTGTCTTCCACGGACAGTTGCCCCAGCACACGGTGACCCTCGGGAACGAGCGCAAGGCCTGCTCGGCGGATGCGGTCGGGCGCAAAACCTTCGAGCGCGATGCCGCCCAGACGCACCGCTCCGCCGCGCGGCAGAACGCCCGCCATGGCCATGACCGTGCTCGACTTGCCGGCGCCATTGGCGCCGAGCAGGGTCGTCACCTTGCCGGCCGCGACCGAAAAGGAGATGTCATGAATGACGCGTTTGCCGCCGCGTTCGACGGCGAGGTTTTCGACGCTGACCTCGGAAATCCCGCTCATCTCAGAACTCCCCCAGATAGGCGCGCCGCACGTTCGGATCGGCAAGCACGGTCTGCGTCGGGCCGAGCGCCAGCAGCTTGCCGTAGTCGAGCACCATGGTTTCGCTGCACATGGAGCGAATGAGCTCGACGTCGTGATCAATGACCAGAACCTGCGCGCGGAATTCGGCCGGGATGCGCAGCACCAGTTCGCGGAACGCCTTTCCCTCCTCCTCGGTCAGGCCGGCAGCCGGTTCGTCCAGCAGGATGAGCTTCGGTTTACCGACGACGCATTTCGCCAGCTCGACTAGGCGGCGCTGGAAAAGATTGAGCGATTGCCCCAGCCGGTCGGCAGCCGCGGCCAGGCCAACGAAGGCAAGAGCCTCATCCACCGCTTCGGGACGATGCGTAGCGCCGACGACGTGATCGGCAATCGCGGCGATATTGCCGGCAATGGTCAGGTCTTCAACGACCTGTTCGGTCTGGAACGAGCGGCGCAGGCCGGCGCGCACGCGCTGCAGCGGTGTCATCGGCAACAGCGCCTGAGCGCCGAGCGACACGGTCCCTTGAACCGGCCGGACGAAGCCGGAGAGCACGTTGAGCAATGTCGTCTTGCCGGCTCCATTCGGGCCGATGAGGCCCGCCACCGGCGCCGTCAGCACGGCGCTGAGTTCGTTGATCGGCCTGACGCCGCCGAACTGAACGACGAGATTGTCGATAGTGATCATCGTCCCCTCCCCTTCGATAGGCTGCTGTTCAGACGGGCGATCAATGCCGCGATCTGGCCGGCTATGCCGGCCGGCGCCGTTGCCAGTGCATGGAACAGCGCGACGCCGAAAATGCCGATCGTGACGTAGCCGTCGATGCCGAGATCGGTGAGCAGCGCAGGCACCGCCCGCAGCAGCAGGCCGGCGATCAGCGCGCCATACCAGTTGAAGACGCCGCCAACGATGGCGAGCGCGAAGAGATTGAGGCTCTCGAATGCGCCGAAGGCGCGCCCGTCCAGCTGGCCGACATTGCCGGCTAGCAACCCGCCGGCAAGGCCGGCGAGCAAGCCGCTGAGCGCAAAGGCCCAGGCCTTGTAGACCAGCACGTTGACGCCGCTGGCGACGGCGACGGTCTCGCCCTTGCGGATCAGCGCCCAGGCCCTGCCGGGACGCGCAAGCTTATGCCATTGCGCGATCAAAAGACCGATCGCCGCTGCCGCGCAGACATAGAGGAAATAGGCAATCTCGCCGCCGGCCATTGCAGGCCTTGCCAGCATCTCGCGGCCCGAACCGTCGGCCCGGCCGAGAAAACCGGGACCGCCATCGGGGAAACCCCAGGCGCTGATGACGATCTGGAAGGCGCCGGCGAGCATCAGCGTCACGAGTGCGAGATAAAGGCCGCGCAGCCTGAGCGCGGGTACGCCGAAGGCCAATCCCACCACGGAGGCGACGATGCCGCCGGCAAGCAGGCTCACTTCGAAGGGTGGATGAAAGGCGTGGCCGACGCGCAGCGTCACCCAGCCGCCGACGCCGACGAGGGCGAACTGGCAGAGCGAAACCAGGCCGAGTTGACCATAGAGAATGGAAAGACCGGCAACCGACAGCGACAGCGCAACGGCCGAGGTTGCCGCCGAAAGCCAGAAGGAATTGGCAAGAAAAGCGACCATGGCCGCGAAGAGCGCCATCGTCACGGGAACATGCAGAAGCTGCTTCGGCAGGCGCATCGACAGGCCTTCGGCCTTGGAGACGATTGTTTGCGGCTGAACGCTCATCGGTCTTTCAACGCGGCCTTCGCCGTGCCTCCCAGGATCGTGACGGCGGCGAGCGCGATGATGAAAGGTGCCGCCGCCCGGTAAGGCGAGATCCAGGCAATCGGCGTCAGTGCCGCCTCGGCAATGCCGATCAGGATGCCGGCGACCGCCGTTTCCCACAGCGAGCGCAACTGGCCGAGGATCGCCGCGGCGATGGCCGGGATCACCAATAGCGTTAAAAACGTGCCCTGCAGGCGCACGAGATCGGCCAGCAACAGGCCGGCCAGGCCTGAGAAGATACCGGTGATGATCCAGGCGGCCGTCTCGGTATGGAGGACGCGTACGCCGAGCACAGCGCTGAGATCGCGATCATTGGCAAGTGCGCGCATGTCGAGGCCAAGCCGCGTGCGAGAAAGCAGCAAGGTGATCGCGACGACCATGGCGACGGCAAGAAGAAGGGCGATGATACGGGTGTAGGTGAGGCGCACGGCAAAGAGCGACACAAACATCTGGTCGGTCGGAAATTGCAGGCGGCGCGGAAGCTCGGCCCAGGTGACGCCCATGACCGCGATCAGGACGAGCGCCGGCGCTAGCGTGCCGACGGCGCGCACGACGGTGTCGCGATGCGACAGCATCGGCGCGAAGACCCGGCCATAGAGGAAACTGATCGCCGTCGAGACGGCAACGGCGGCAAGGATGGCGACGCCGAGCGGCATCTTCCATTCGAGCAGCTGCCAGGCGCAATGTGCGCCGATCGCGCCGAAGGCGCCGAAAGCGAAATTGAGAACGCCAGTCGCGCGAAACAGCACGACGAGGCCGACGCCCGACAGGGCATAGACCGCTCCGATCCCGAGCCCCGAAATGATGAAAGGAAGAATGTTCATGGGCGATCCTCTGGGACTCATCATGCTCCGCGGGTGATGCCGCGGAGCATGATGGCAGACGCAGGCTCAGTTGAGACCGGCGGACTTTTCGAAGGCGCGGATGTCCTTCAGCTCAGGATCCGGCGACGGCGCGCAGTCGGAGACGACTTTCCACTTGCCGCCCTCGCTGACGGCCATGCGCGTCGTCGAATTGGCGTTGTGGCGGGTCTGGCCGTCACCGAAATACCAGGGCGCGCAGAAGATATCGCTCTTGAAGCCCTTGATCCCCCGCACGGCGGCCGAAGCCGTCTCGCGATTGATGTTGGCGGGATCGAGCGTCATCAGCGCCGTTTCGGCGATCCTTGCCGCGAGATAGCCGGCCTGGGCGAAGGTATCGCGCGGATCGGATTTCTGACCGTACTGATCCATGACGGCGAGCCAGTTCTGGTTATCGGGCGTCGTCGCTTCGAGATCGTTGAACTCCATGTTGACGATGAAATTGCCATCCCAGCCGGCGCCGATCGTGCCGGGCACGGAGAGATCATAGGCAGAGGCAGCGCTGAGGAACTTGATGCTCTGGTTCAGCCCCTGCTCCTCGGCGGCGGTCAAGAGCGGTACCGTCACACCCTTGGGCAGGCCGAGAATAATCACGTCGGGCTTGGAAGCCGCCGCCTGCAGGATGGTCGACGTGGAATCGGCGGTACCGGGGTCCATCAGGATCGTCTCGGCCTTCAGGCCCTTTTCCTTGGCGAGCTGGATGATCCCGTCGCAGGACCAGGTGCCGACGTTCGGGATGTTCGGGCCGATGCAGACCACCGACTTCGCGTTCAGATGATCGAGCGCATAACCCATGGCGCCGAGCATGGAGACGCGCGGACCGGCATTGGTGGGCGCGTAATTTGCCGCGAAGAAGCATTCGCGGGGGACGCCGACGCCGGCGACGACGAGAATGCCGGATTTCTTGTAGAAATCGGCATTGGCGCCGCATTCGACGAAACTCGAATTGCCGACCATCAGCACGGCCTTCTCGTCATTGACGAGCTTGGCCGCAAGCTGCGCGGCGATCTCCGGATTCCACTGGTCGTCCTCGACCAGATATTTGACCGGTCGCCCCTTGATGCCGCCATTGGCATTGAGGCAGTCGAAATAAGCCTTGGCAGCCTTGGTCGAATTCGAGAAATCGTCCGGCCCGGTCTTGCCGGTGATGGCGCCGATCACGATCGGCTCGCCGGTTGCCGGCTTGCCGCTATTGTCGCCGCAGGATGCGGCCGCATGGGCGCTGCACGCCGAAACGAGCGTCAGCAAAAGGCCGATTGTCAGCCCTCTTAAATTGATAGGCATTGTCTCCTCCAGTTGTTGCCCCGCTCCCCACGGGGTCGTGCGATTGGGATTTCGGGCTCAGCCGGAAATCGTCTTTCCTGTCATGAACGCGGCAGCCTTTGCCGCAATCATCATCGTCGGCGCGTTGGTATTGCCCGACACCAGCGTCGGCATCACCGAGGCGTCGCAGACGCGCAGCCCCTCGACGCCGCGCACCTTGAGATCCGATCCGACGACCGCCATGCGATCATCAGCGCGGCCCATGCGCGCCGTTCCCGCCGGATGGAAGACGGTCTTGGCCGATTGCCTGATGTAGTCGCGCAGGGCCTCCGGATCTTTCTCGACGCCGGGTTTCGGCAGCACGCGGCGCTTGACCAGCTTGGCGAGCGCCGGGGCATCGAGGATGCGGATTGCCGTTTCGACACCGCGCACCAGTGTCTCGATATCGGCGGGATCAGACAGCAGATTGGCGGTGAAATCGGTCTGCTCGCTGGGATCGGCGCTTTTCAGCCTGATCCAGCCGCGCGACCGCGGCCGGAGGTAACACGGCCCGATGCTGAGGCCGTGGCCGGGCTCCGCTTCGCGGTCGACGAAGCCGATCAGCACCGGCAGCACATGGAACTGCACATCCGGCTGGCCGGTGCCTGCGGTATCGACGAAGCCGCCGCATTCGACGACATTGGACGACAGCAGCCCGCGATGCGAGGTGAGATAGCGCAGCATATGGCCGGCGGCCCGCAGGCCCCTGTCGTGGCCGAGGATCGAGATCGGCTCGCGCGTCTCGCCTTGTACCGGCACTTCGAGATGATCCTGATAATTGGCGCCGACCCCCGGCAGATCGGCGATCACCGGGATGCCCAGCGCGGCAAGATGCGCACCATCGCCGATCCCCGACAATTGCAGGATCTTCGGCGTGGCGATGGCGCCTGCGGTGAGCGCGATTTCGCGCGACGCCCTGAAGGTCGCACCATCGAGCAGTTCCACGCCGGTCGCCCTCTGCCCCTCGAACAGCAGGCGCGCCACCTTGCGCTCGGTCAGCACGGTGAGATTCGGCCGCTTCTCCGCCTCGCGCAGAAAGGCCTGAGCCGAGCTCCAGCGCCGGCCGCCATGGGTGGTGCTCTGATAGAAGCCGACCCCCGCCTGATCGGCGCCGTTGAAATCGTCATTGTGGGGAATGCCGATTTCGGTCGCCGCCTTGACGAAGGCCTCGCTCAGCGGATGCCGGTGGCGCGGGTCGGAGACATGCAAGCCACCCTTCCTGCCGTGGAATTGGCCGTTCAGACGCTCATTGTGCTCCAACGAACGGAAGGCCGGAAGCACGTCGTCATAAGACCAGCCGTGGCAGCCCATCTGCGACCAGGTGTCGTAGTCGTTGCGATGGCCGCGAATATAGATCATCGCGTTGACCGAGCTGCCGCCGCCGAGCACATTGCCCTGCGGCACGATGCTCGGCCGGCCGTTCAGGCCTTTGTCCGGGTTCGATGCATAGGGATGGATATCGATCCCCTTGCCCAGCACCTTGAAAAAGGTCGCGGGGATATGGATCCACGGATCGGCGTCGCGGCGGCCGGATTCGATCAGGAGCACCTTGTGCGCTGGGTTTTCCGACAGGCGGTTGGCCAGCACGCAGCCCGAGGATCCGCCACCGACGATGATGTAATCGTAAGTCGTCATGGCTCAGCTCAACACCGTCTGGATCGTCGTGAATTCCTTCAGCCCATCGGCGCCGAATTCGACGCCGATGCCGGATTGTTTGACGCCCCCGAAAGGTGCGTTTGGCTGGATCGCGCCATGTTTGTTGATCCAGACCGAACCGCATTCGAGCTGCATGGCATAGCGCTTCGCCTTCTCGACATCGGCAGACCAGACCGAGCCGCCGAGACCGGCCGGATTCTGGTTGGCGTGGGCGATGACCTCGTCGAGATCGCTGTAGCGGATGATCGGCAGGGCCGGTCCGAACTGCTCCTCATCGACTAGCCGGACACCATGGTCGACATCGGCAACGAGGGTGATCGGGTAGAAATAGCCCGGCCGGTCCAGCGGCGCGCCGCCGGTCAGGATGCGGCCGCCCTTTGCGCGCGCGTCGTCGACGAGCTCGCGCACCTTGTTGAACTGCAATTCGTTTTGTATCGGACCGAGGATGCTTGCCTCATCCAGGCCGTCGCCAATGGTGATCTTGCCGGCATAATCTGCAAGGGCCGCGCAGACCTCTTCATAGATGCTGTCATGCACATAGAGGCGTTTCAGCGCCGCGCAGGTCTGGCCGTTGTTGATGAAGGCGCCCCAGAACAGGCCCTCGGCGATGGCTTTCGGATCGACGTCGGGCAGCACGATCCCCGCATCGTTGCCGCCAAGCTCCAGCGTCAGCCGCTTCAGGGTGGCCACCGCCGAGGCCATGATCTTCTTGCCGGTTTCGGTCGAGCCGGTGAAGGTCATCTTGGCAATGCCTGGATGGGCGGAAAGCGCCGCACCGATGCTGTTTTCGCCGGTAATCACATTGACGACGCCGGCCGGCAGCACCGTGTTGATGATCTCGACGAGACGGATGGTCGAGAGCGGCGTCAGGGGCGACGGCTTGATGACGACGGTATTGCCGGCCCGCAGCGCCGGCACGATGTGCCAGCAGGCAATCATGACGGGCCAGTTCCAGGGCGTGATCGAACCGACGACGCCGATCGGCTTGCGGTGCAGCTCGACACGTCCTTCGGCGTCATCCTGGAGGATCTCGACCGGCAGGTCGAGATCGGCCGTATGGCGCGTCCAGGCAAGTGCTGCGCCGATTTCGAAGCGCGATCCTAGACCGTTGAGCGGCTTGCCCTGCTCCCGGGTCAGGATCTGCGCCAGTTCTTCGGCGTGCTCGGCAATCTTCTCGGCAATGGCCCGGCAGGCCGCGGCGCGTTCTTCATTCGAGGTCTGCGACCAGCTTTTGAAGGCCGCCGCGGCGGCGGCAACGGCCCGGTCGAGATCGGTTTCTCCGGCAAGCGGCATATAGCCGACGATTTCGCCGTTCGACGGATTGGCAACCGGCGCATGATGGGCGGTGGCGACAGTTTCGCCACCGATGAGCAGGGTAGACTGCTTCACGATATTCTCCTCCCGTGAGATTAGGGAGGACTATGACTTTCGCTGGAAAAACCGTCTTGGGGAGAAACGCACCTCGTCTTGGACGGAAGCGCAAATTGCGCGTCAGACCATCTTTGGCACCGGTTCGCCGGCGCGCAGCAGCTCGCTCGGCGCACAATCGAACAGTTCCTTGAAGCTGCGGTTGAAATAGGAAATGTCATTGAAGCCGGCGGAATAGGCGACTTCGGCGATCGTTCCGACGTTGCGCTGCTCTTTGAGCTGCTCGATCTTTTCGCGTGCAAAGCGCAGGCGTTTGTCGCGGATGACGGTGGTGCAGGTCATGCCTAGTCCCTGGAAGTCCTGCTGCAGCGTGCGGATCGAAACGCCGAGCCTCGTCGCCAGCCATTTGGCGCTGAGATCGCTCTCGGTCAGGTGTTTGTCGATCAGAATATCGACCATCTGCAGGCGCCTGCCGGCACTGTCATGCAAGGAAGTCAGGCTTGCCGTCTGGATGTCGGTCGACAGAAATGCCTGGCGCGTCGTGTCGAACATCAGCTGACGCAGATGCGGTGAGGCCGCCTCGCTTTCCGGCGTCGTCATCATCTTGGCGATCAGCGCACGCAGCATCATCGTCATCGGATCGTCGGCCGCAAGCTTGCGGGCCACGTCGAAATTCACCTTGCTGCCCGAATACATCAATTGCCGCGGCAAATGCAGGGACAGATGATTGGAGAAGTGACCGCGGAAATAGAAGGTGGTCGGTCGCGTGGAATCGACCAGAATACATTCGCCGACATCGAGAATGTTCTGCTGGCCGGAATGCTCTACGCCGCAGGCTCCCTCGAGCTGCAGGATCAGGAACAGATGTTCGTGGGCATCGCGGCGAATATCGTCCCAGCCGCGATGGACATAATCGAGATCGTTAGAGACGTGGGCAAATTCCATGCCGCAGACGTCGATGCGGCTTGCCGTGCCGGTCACCTTGTCGCCGCGCTGCATCGTGTGCGCGTTGAAATTCCCGCAGATATTGTGAAGGTCATCCGACCATTGATCGTAAGGCGTCGGCGACCAGGCGCGATCGACGAGGCTGCGGTTCTGCAACAGGTCCAACTCTGCCTCCCAACAGTGTCTACACAACTGAAGACTGCCGCAGGCCGGGTTGGCCGTCAATTAAATATTTAACACATTAATCAAGAGGCTTTGTATTGGGGCGGAAAGCCGTCACTCCTCCCCGCCGGTCGCGCCTTCGAGCCTCAGCGCCGTCAGCTCGTCCAGCATGTCCAGCAGCTGCTCGACCCGCTGCGTCCCGAAGCGTGCGCCGATATCGGCATAGACCTTCAGGCTCTCCGGCATGACCTCGTCGACCATTGCTCGCCCCGTGGGCGTAATCCGCAGCAGCACCCGCCGACCGTCGGCCTTGTCCTTATGTTTGGTGATGAAGCCGCGCTCTTCGAGCGAGCGGATCATGCGCGTCAGGCTCGGCGCCAGGATCGAGGCCTTGTCCGCCACTTCGCTTGCATCGAGCGTTCCCGCTTCGGACAGAACACGGATCACCCGCCATTGCTGCTCGGTTACATCATGCGCCGCCAGGATCGGCCGGAAATGGCTCATCACCGCTTCGCGCGCCCGCAAAAGCCCGATCGCGAGCGACCGCTGGCGCTCCCGCGATGAACCCGGCAACGACGGCATCTCACGTTTTTCCTGCTGTCCATTCTTCATCGGGATCCGATCGTGCAATGATTGATTACCGGTTTTTCGCGACCTTGAGTGGCCGCGGAAAATCGCAAGACAGCTAGTTAACACAGCAACGACCAATCACAAGCCCAGCCTCTCGATCGACCGACAAGGCTTATGAGCATCGTGACGGTCGCCGGTGTTTGCAGAGCAAACCCCGACGGGGTACCGTCGATTCGACGATACCCCTTTCGCAAGTTCATTCAGGCGCTATGGTGTTGGAAAAACAAGGGCGAGCATGGGACAAGATACAAGCCACCTTCAGGAGCGGATGACGATTATCGGTGATCTCAAGGCTGCGTCCTTTATCCCGTGGATCCGGCGCCATGCCGCCAAGCTCGGGCTCTCGCATACCATATCTCATGCGAGTTCCATGCGGATCGAACTCGAGCTTTCAGGACCGGAGGATTTGATCGACATGATGGAGGTGGGGTGCTCACTGGGGCCGATCGACGTATGGGTCGAGAGCATAGAACGCACGGCGATGATCGGCAAAACGGCCTGACACCAAATGCGGTTTTTGCGATGTGCATATTATTTAACCATTGTTGCCAATGCGAAAAAACTATGCAAACGTGAGGCCTTGAGCGTATCGTTCTACAAAACGTAGTATGGTTCAGGAAGTCTAGTCATGCCATCCGATCCGACCGGCTTTTGGACGCCAGTCGCCCTTTCCCGGGATCTGCCGGCCGCAACCGTCATCCCCGCCCGGACGGCATCTGGATCGATCGCCCTCTGGCGCAGCGCTTCGGGGCGTATATCGGCATCGGCGGATCGCTGTCCGCACCGCGGTATGCGCTTGTCCCATGGTTTCGTGCGCGGCGAGGCGCTTTCCTGCATCTATCACGGCTGGAGCTATGGCCAGGCCGGAAACTGTCTGCGCATTCCCGCCCATCCGGGGCTGGCGCCGCCGGAAACCATCCGGGTCGCCACCCATGAAGTCGAGGAAGCGGGCAGCGTGATCTGGGTGGCCGTGGGTACGCCCGCTTCGAAGCCGCCGAAGCTTGACGGCCTCATTCCCTTGCGCTCGCTGACGGCGTTTGCAGGCACTGCCGCGATCGAAGCGGCGGCCGGCGCGAAGGCGAACCCTGACGGTCTTGTCGAGATCGACGCATCCACCGGCACTCTCTGTCTGCTGTTATCCGTCCAGGACGACGCGCAGACGCTGATCCATGTGCTGCTGAAGGATGACCTTGGCCCTGCTGCGGCCATCGGCGCTTCGCGGGTTGCCGAAAGTCTGCGCCGCCAAGCTGAGGATCTTCAGAAAAAGGAGATCGCGCGGTGAGCATGCAGGCGATGATCGACGAATGGTATCCGGTTGGGCTTTTCAGCCAGCTCGACAGCGCCGGTCGCAAGACCGCGCTGATGGGCGAGCCGATCGACGTGGCGGCCGACGCCGATGGCAATGCGCGGGTCACGGGTGGCGGCGGCCGTGTTCTGCCGGTGCGCGTACGTTACGGCCATGTCTGGTCTTCGCTCGGCGAGCCGAAGAAGGAAATTTTCCCGATCCCCGAGGCCGATCAGCCCGGCCGCCGTTTCGTCGACGTTGGCGTGGTCCGCGTGCGCTGCTCGCCCCTGCGCGCCGTCGAGAATTTCCTCGACATTGCCCATTTCCCCTTCGTCCACACCGACATTCTCGGCGCAGAGCCGCACACCGAGGTCCAGAACTACAAGGTCGAGATCCGCGAGGCCGAAGACGAAGTCTGGGCAACGCAGGTGAAGTTTTACCAGCCGCAGGCCGCCAAATCGGCAAGCGGCGGGATCACGACGGAATATATGTACCGCGTGCCGGCGCCCACCTGCTCGGTGCTCTACAAGACCTGCCCGCCCCGCCCGAGCGAGTGGGATGTCATCACGCTCTTCGTTCAGCCGCTGGCCGAGGACCTGTGCGACGTCTGGCCGTGGATGGCGCTTTTCGATGACGAGACCGCGATGACCGACCTCATCCACTTCCAGCAGACGATCTTCCTGCAGGACCGGTCGATCCTGGAAAACCAGATCCCGCCGCTTCTGCCGCTCGATCCCGGCATGGAAATCCCGACGCGGGCCGATCTCACATCGATCGCTTACCGGCGCTGGCTGAAGCGTCACAATTATACCTACGGCGCACAGCTGGTGGCGCAATGAAGCTCTACGACTACATTCTTTCCCCCAGCTGCTACAAGGTGCGCCTGATGGCGGCGCTGACCGGCGTGAAGCTGGAACTCCGCCCGGTGGATTTCCATCCCGGCGCCGAGCATCGCGGCCCCGAGCTTCTCGCCCTCAATCCGGCAGGTTCCATTCCGATCCTGGAGGATGGCGATCTGATCCTGACCGAGTCGTCGGCAATCCTCGTCTATCTCGCCGCCAAGGCAGCACCCGAATGGCTTGGCAATGGCAAGGCCGAAGAAGCGGCAAAGGTGCAGCAATGGCTGTCGTTCTCCGGCCGGCTGACGGCAAGCCTCGGCGGCGCGCGACTTCATGAGATGCTGGTGCGGCCGGGCGATATCGGCGCGCTGCAGGCCCAGGGCATCGCCGCGCTTCGCGAGCTTGAGGCGGGACTGGTCGAGCAGGGTGTTTGCGGCATGCGCTTCCTCGCAGCCGACCGGCCGACAATTGCCGACATCGCCTGCTTCCCCTATGTGGCGCTGGCGCCCGATGGGGGCGTGACGCTGGATTCCTATCCCGCCATCCGGCTCTGGTCGCGGGCCCTGCGTGCGCTCGACAGGTTTATCGAAATGCCCGGTATTCACCGGCTGCACGAATTGAAGCCGGAACCCCATACCGCACCGGGCGAGGTGTGACATGACCGGCTATCTCCTGAAGAACTGCGCAGCCGTGATCGTCGATGAGGGCAAGGGGCCGGTCGTCCGTCGCCATGTCGATCTCCTGACCGACGGTCCGGCGATAGTGGCGGTCGGTGAAAATCTGGCGGCGGACGCGCTTCCCGCCGGCACGACCGTTCAGGATGCCGCCGGCTGGTTCGTCTATCCCGGCCTCGTCAACACCCACCATCATTTTTTCCAATGCTTCGTGCGCAATCGCGTCGATCTCGACTGGACAAAGCTTTCGGTCATCGAGTGGCTGGAGCGGATCTACCCGATCTTTTCGCAGCTCAATGAGGAGTGTTTTTACCACTCCTCCGTCACGGCGATGGCCGAGATGATCAAACATGGCTGCACCACGGCCTTGGATCACCAATACAATTTCCCCCGCCACGCCGGGAAGCGGTTGATCGACCGCCAGTTCGAGGCAGCCGAACTCTTCGGCATGCGTTTCCATGCCGGCCGCGGCGGCAACACCCTGCCGAAGTCGGAGGGCTCGACCATTCCCGACGCGATGCTGGAAACGACCGACGAATTCATCGCCGACTGCGCCCGGCTGATCGGCACTTATCACGATGCCAGCCCGTTCAGCATGCGCCAGGTCGTGGTCGCGCCCTGCCAGCCGGTGAATTGCTATCGCGAGACCTTCGTGGAATCGGTGGCATTGGCGCGCGATCGCGGCGTCATGATGCACACCCATGTCGGCGAGGGCGAAAGCCCGGTCATTCAGGCTCGTCATGGCATGCGCACGGTCGATTATCTGGAAGAACTCGGCTTTGCCGGGCCCGACGCTTTCTATGCCCATTGCTGGGAGTTGACTCACGACGAACTCAGAAAGATGGCGGCCAGCGGCACCGGCGTGGCGCACTGTCCGGAGCCGGTCTATCTGGTCGGCGCCGAAGTCACCGACATTCCCGCCATGGCCGCCTTCGGCCTGCGCATCGGCCTTGGCTGCGACGGGGCCGCCTCCAACGACAACTCCAACCTGATGCACTGCCTGCACTCGGCCTATATGCTGCAGTGCCTGGTATCTTCGAGCCGCGCCCATCCCGTGCCGGCCCCCGTCGATTTTCTCGGCTACGGCACGACGGGCGGGGCGAGCCTGCTCGGCCGGCGCGACCTCGGCCGGCTGGCGCCCGGCATGGCCGCTGACCTGTTTGCGATCGACACGCGTCGCATGGATTATGTCGGTACGCGGCACGATCCGTTGAGCCTGATTGCCCGTGTCGGCATCGGGATGGCGACCGATATGACGATGATCAATGGCCGTATCGTCTGGCAGAACGGGGAATTCCCCGGTCTCGACGAGGCCAAACTGTCCGCCGACGCCGAGGCCGCCCTATCCGCCGTAGAATTTTAAAAAAGCCAAAAGAGGGAACTGAGAACATGACCAAACTGACCCGCAGAAACCTGATGACGGCCGCTGCCGCCACCGGCCTTGCCGGCGCGCTCGGCAGCCGCATGGCTTTCGCCGCCGACCAGCCGCTCGGCATCACGCTCGTCGTCCCTTCGCCGATCGGCGATGTCGGCTGGGGGCACGCCCTTGCCGCCGGCCTCGAGCCGATCAAGGCCGCTTACGGCGACAAGGTGAAGGTCACCGTGCTTGAGAATATCGCCGAAGGCCCGGACGCCGACCGCATCATGACCAAGACCGTCGCCGACGGAAACAAGTTCCTGATCGCCGGCTCCTTCGGCTATCAGAACGGCGCCTTGCAGATCGCCCGCCGTGATCCGAGCGTGACGGTCCTGCATGCCTCCGGCTTCCAGGTTGCTCCCAATTTCTCGCCGTTCGCCGCCAAGTATTTCCAGGGCACCTATCTGCTCGGCATGGCCGCGGCAGCACTTTCCAAGACCGGCAAGCTCGGCTCCGTCTCGGCCTTTGCCATTCCCGAACTCATTACCTCGATCAACGCCTTTACGCTCGGCGCCCAGGCGGTAAAGCCGGATATCGAAGTCTCCGTCGTCTGGGTCAATTCCTGGTTCGACCCGGCCAAGGAGCAGGAGGCAGCCAAGGCGCTGATCGCGCAGAAATGCGACGTGATCTTCTCCAATGCCCAGGATACGCCATCGGTCATATCGGCCTGCGAAGACGCCGGCGTCTACGCCTTCAACCTCAACTCCTCGATGAAGAAGTATGCACCGAAAACCTATCTCGGCTGCATCTCGACGGACTGGTCGCCCTTCTTCAAGGCTTCGGTCGATGCCCATCTCGCCGGTACGTTCAAGGGGGCCAATGCGTTCCTCGGCGTCGCCGACAAGGTCGTCGAAGTGGTCGACTGGAACCCTGATATTCCGGCCGACGTGATGACCAAGATCAAAGAGATCGAGGCAAAGATCGCCGGCGGCAGCTTCTCCCCCTTCACCGGGCCGATCACCAAGGCCGATGGCAGCGAAGGTGCCGCCTCGGGCGCAACCATGGCCGACCCCGAGATCATCGCCATGAATTGGCACGTCAAGGGCGTCTCGACGCCGCTGCCGAAATAATTCATGACCACCCCGCTCCTGTCGCTGCGTGGCATTTCGAAAAGCTACGGTCAGATCCACGCCAACCGGGCAATCGATCTGGACGTGGCCCCGCAATCGATCCATGCGATCCTCGGAGAAAACGGGGCGGGAAAATCGACGCTGATGAAGCTGATCTACGGTGTCGAGCAGCCGGATGACGGAGATGTCGTCTGGGAAGGTACACCCTTGCGCCTCGCCTCACCCGCGGAGGCGCGGCGCAAGGGCATCGGCATGGTCTTCCAGCACTTTTCGCTGTTCGAGACCTTGACGGTGATCGAGAATATTCAGCTGGTGGTGCCGGGCCGAAAAGCTGATCTCAAGGAACGTATCCGCACGCTTGGACGGGAGTTCGGTCTCGAAGTCGATCCGCTTGCTCATGTGCATGCGCTGTCGGTCGGTGAACGGCAACGGGTGGAGATCATCCGAAGCCTGATGGCCAATCCGAAGCTGCTGATCCTTGACGAGCCCACCTCGGTCCTGCCGCCGCAATTGGTGGAGACGCTCTTCGACACCCTGCGTCGGCTGCGCGACGGCGGCGTTTCCATCCTGCTGATTTCCCACAAGCTCGAAGAAATTCGGGCAATCTGTGACCGCGCGACGATCCTGCGCGGCGGACGCGTGACCGGGGATGTCGATCCGCGCGAGCACGATGCCCATGACCTTGCCCGGATGATGATCGGCCGCGATATGCCCGCACCCATCTCGGCGCTGCCGCTGTCTGGCGGGGAAAAGCGGCTGGAGATCATTGGTTTGGACCACCGGCCCGACGATCCCTTTGCGGTGCCGCTCTCCGGCCTCAGCCTCGAGGTGCGTGCCGGCGAAATCCTCGGGATCGCCGGTGTTTCGGGCAACGGCCAAAGTGAGCTTGCCGCGCTGATTTCAGGCGAGACCATGCTGGGGCGTGACCAACGCGACCGGATCTACATGATGGGAATGGATGTCGGCAGGCTCGATGCCGCCGCGCGGCGGCAGCTCGGATTTGCCTTCGTTCCGGAAGACCGGCTCGGACGCGGCGCCGTGCCCGAAATGTCGCTCGTTCTCAACAGCCTGCTGACGGCCCATCCGCTCAAGCTTTTACGGCGTGGTCTGATCGAAAGGGCAAGGGCGATGACGTTCACCAAGGAGTGTATCCGTCGGTATGATGTTCGCACATCCGGCCCGGATGCGGAAGCCGGCACCCTGTCCGGCGGCAACCTGCAGAAGTTCATTGTCGGTCGCGAAATCATGCTGTCTCCGAAATTGCTTTTCGTGGCGCAGCCGACCTGGGGCGTTGATGTCGGCGCTGCCTCCGCCATCCGCAGCCGCCTGGTCGCATTGCGCAATCAGGGCATGGCGATCCTCGTCATTTCCGAGGAACTGGAAGAATTGTTCGAACTCTGCGATTCCATCCAGGTGCTGCATCACGGCCGGCTCAGCCCGCCGCTTGCAACGCGGGACACCAAGCCCGAGGAGATCGGCCGATACATGATCGGGGCCGATGCCTCGCCCGAGAAAGTTCAATAATGAGCGTCTGGTTCCCTACTTCCCTTCCCACTCTGGTCCGCCGGGAGCGCGCCTCGCTGGCCGCGGCCTTGGGCGCCCCCGTCATCGCGCTCGGGGGGGCGATCGCACTGAATCTCGGCCTTTACGTCTTGATGGGCCGCGACCCCGCCGCGGTCGTCTATGCGATGCTTTTCGAGCCCTTCCTCTCCTGGGCTTCATTTTCGGAAGTTCTGTTAAAGGCTGGCCCCCTCCTCCTCATCGCCCAAGGGCTGGCAATCGGCTTTCGCGCCAAGGTTTTCAATATCGGCGCCGAGGGCCAGTTTATCCTTGGCGCGATCTTCGCCTCCGCCATTCCGGTCTGGTTTCCCCAGGCGTCGGGCCCGTGGATCTGGCCGGCGATGCTGCTGCTCGGCGCCATCGGCGGCGCGATTTGGGCTTCTCTCACCGCCTTCTGGCGCGTGCGCCTCAATGCCAATGAGATCCTCGTTTCGCTGATGCTGAGCCTCGTTGCGGCGCAATTGTTGAACTATCTGCTGCTCGGGCCCTGGAAGGATCCGAACGGCTTTAATTTCCCCCAGTCGGTGATGTTCCAGTCAGATGCGATGGTGCCGACCCTGATTGCCGGCACGCGAGTCAACGTCTCCTTCCTCATCACCCTCGGTTTGTCGGTTGCGGCCTGGGTCTTCATGCAGAGGAGTTTCATCGGTTACAAGCTGCAGGTCGGCGGTCTGGCGCCGCGAGCTGCCGGCTACGCCGGCTTCAGGGAAGGTTGGGCGATCTGGCTTTCGCTGCTGATCGGCGGTTTTGCTGCCGGTCTTGCCGGCGCCGCCGAAGTTGCCGGTCCGCTCGGCCAGCTGCAGCGTTCGGTCGCGAGCGGCTACGGTTATGCGGCCATCATCGTCGCCTATCTCGGCGGCCTGCATCCCATCGGTATCGTGGTCTCGGCGCTGGTCATGGCGGTTATCTATATCGGCGGCGACAATGCCATGGTCTCGGCCAGCCTGCCGATCGCCGCCGTCCGTGTCTTCCAGGGCAGTCTGCTGCTCGCCTACCTGATCGCCGTCGCCTTCGTGCGTTATCGTCTCGAATGGCCTCGCTCCGCCCAGCGGAGCGTGTCATGAACGCCATCGAGTTCATTTTTGCCGGCATGCTTGCGGCTGCGACACCGTTTCTTCTGGCGGCGCTCGGCGAATTGGTGGCCGAGCGCGCCGGTGTCCTCAACCTCGGGGTCGAGGGATTGATGGCCCTTGGCGCCGTGCTCGCCTTCATCGTCGTTTATCATGGCGGCGGACATTTTCTCGGCTTCATCGTCGCAGGGCTCGGCAGCGCCGCCCTTTCTCTGCTCTTTGCCTTTGTCACGCTCGGGTTCCGGGCAAACCAGGTGGCCGCCGGCCTTGCCATCGGCATTCTTGGCCAAGGCCTCTCGGCCCTCTTCGGCAAGACCTATGAAAGCCTGACGGTCAAGGGTCTTCCAAAGCTTGCTCTTCCAGCGCTGTCGGAACTGCCGGTGATCGGTGGCCTTTTCGTCCAGGACATCGTCGTGTGGATCTCGCTCGCTGCGACGCTGGCTCTTTGGGCCATACTTGCCTACACCAAGCTTGGTCTCATCGTCCGCGCCGTCGGCGAGAACCCGAAGGCGGCCCACGCCATCGGCTATTCGGTGATATCGGTCCGTATCCTCGCCATCGCCTTCGGCGGCGCGATGGCCGGCTTCGCCGGCGCTTATGCGGCGGTCGTCTACACACCGCTCTGGGCTGACGGGATGATCGCCGGACGCGGCTGGATCGCCATTGCCCTCGTCGTCTTCGGGACCTGGCTCACCGGCCGTATCTTCCTCGGCGCCTGCCTCTTCGGCGCGGTCTCGCTGATGGGGCTTGCGGCCCAAGCAACCGGACTGGACGTTCCCTCGCAGCTGCTATCGAGCCTGCCCTATCTCGTCACTATCATCGTGCTCGGCATCATCTCCGCCGACCGTCGCCTGCTGAAACTGAACGGTGTCGCTTCGCTCGGCGAACCATTCGAGCGATAGAGCATCGTGCGGTCTGTTGATTAGCGCCGGTATGCTGGTTACCTTGTTATTTCCGTCCATTCGGAAGGGTCGCAAGAAAGCATTCGAGGCAAGCGAAGATTGAAGCTGCGGGGAGGCTGACGGTCGGTAGCGGTGGATGCAATGGCATTCACCGCCCTCTCCAAGGAAACAATTCGTCTGTAATCCAACGGAGCAAGCCCATGAAAGTAAGCAGCCCTGACTCCCGTCGGTCGACCCGGCTGGCGCAGGCTATGCTCTGCCTTGATGACTTCGAGCCAAAGGCAAAACGGCATCTGCCAAAGCCGCTCTACGGCTATATTTCCGGTGGCAGCGAAACCAACGCATCGCTGCGAAAGAATGTCGAAGCCTTTCAGGCTTATGCGTTTCGACCGCGTATTCTCCAGGACGTGTCGAAGCGAAGCATGGAGACGACCTTATTCGGTCAGACCTATGCCGCCCCATTCGGGATCGCGCCAATGGGGATCAGCGCGCTCATGGCCTATCGCGGCGACATTGTTCTTGCCGCCGGCGCAGCGCAGGTCGGCATTCCGATGATCATGAGCGGATCCTCGCTCATTCGGCTCGAGGAGGTTATTGCCGCCGCGCCCGCGACCTGGTTCCAAGCCTACCTGCCCGGTGAGCCCGAGCGCATCGATGCGCTGGTGGATCGAGTTGCCGCGGCAGGCTTTAACACCTTGTTGCTGACCGTCGATACCGCCACGCTCCCGAACCGGGAAAACAATATCCGGGCTGGTTTCTCGACGCCTCTGCGGCCGAGCCTCGCTTTGGCCTGGCAGGGTGTCTCGCACCCGCAATGGACCATCGGGACATTTTTGCGCACGATCGCCCGCCATGGCATTCCGCATTTTGAAAACTCCTACGCGACCAGAGGCGCACCCATCATCGCCTCGAACGTCACGCGGGACTTTGGCCGGAGAGACCATCTGAACTGGAGCCATCTCGAGCGCATCCGCAACCGCTGGAGCGGCAAGCTGATCGTCAAGGGCATTCTTCATCCGGACGATGCGGCGCGGGCCGCCGAGGCAGGGGCTGACGGGGTGATCGTGTCCAATCATGGCGGCCGCCAGCTCGATGGCGCCATCTCTCCTCTGGCGGCGCTTCCCGAGATCGTGGAGCGTCTGGGCGACAAGATCCCAGTCATGATCGACGGCGGCTTTCGCCGCGGAACCGATATCATCAAGGCCTTGGCGCTGGGAGCACGGTTCGTGTTTGTCGGGCGACCGTTCCTTTATGCGGCGGCCATTGCCGGTCTGCCCGGCGTATTGAGGGCGGCGGACATCCTGAAGGCTGAGCTCCATAGCAATATGGCCCTGCTCGGCGTGACGACGATCGAGCAAGTTTCGAGAGACCACCTCGTGGCGACTTGACGAGAAAAGCCGCGACCTCTCGCGGTCCGGACCGCCCTCGCGAACCGAGTGGCAGCGGGCCTTGCCATGGGCATTTTTCCAAGGCCTCTCCGTCCTTTGGCAAGACCGATGATTGGAGCGCCGATTTCGGCTTGATCATACCTGCCCGGCAACCGAAACGGCGCGTGTGCACTGCACAAATAGGCGCACCCGCGACTGCGGGCATAGCAGTGATCGCCTAAAACATCGGCGCGCTGTGTGTGTGCCTAAAATATAATCATTTGCGGATTTGTGAAATATCTCCTGTAGTTTCAGGCTGTTATCCCAAGCTTTCAGGACTGGCACGCTGATTGCAAGTCCTAAGCAGCATCGGTCAACGGCGACCGGCGCGGATAGGCGCGGCATAAGCGCCTGCACAGACACCGACGTCGCAAGGTCTTTGCACTCCAGGGTACTCCCATCCCTGGACGTAATTTCCGGCGGCGTTTTTTTGTGTCCAAATTCGGCCAGCAGAGGGAACCTGCGCATGACAAAGACTTCGACGACTGGAATTTCGACCACCGGCATAACCCGCCGCAGCATGCTCAAGACGACCGCGACGGCCGCCCTCATCGGCGCCGTCAAGACGGCCTTTCCCTCCGGCGCTTTTGCCGCCGGGACGGGCCCTGAAGTGAAAGGCGTCAAGCTCGGCTTTATCGCGCTCACGGATTCCGCACCGCTGATCATCGCTAAAGAAAAGGGCTTTTTCGACAAGCACGGCCTTCCGGAAACGGATGTGGCCAAACAGGCTTCCTGGGGCGCGACCCGCGATAATCTGGTGCTGGGCGGCGCAGCGAACGGCATCGACGGCGCCCATATCCTCTCGCCGCTCCCCTATCTCATGCATACCGGCAAGGTGACCCAGAACAACAAGCCGGTGCCGATGGCGATCCTCGCCCGGCTCAACCTCGACAGCCAGGGCATTTCCGTCGCCAAGGAATATGCCGAAACCGGCGTGCAGCTCGATGCCTCCAGGCTGAAGGCCGCCTTCGAGAAGAAGAAGGCTGAGGGCAAGGAGATCAAGGCCGCCATGACCTTCCCCGGCGGCACCCACGACCTCTGGATCCGTTACTGGCTCGCCGCCGGTGGCATCGACCCGAACAAGGACGTTTCCACAATCGTCGTGCCGCCGCCGCAGATGGTTGCCAATATGAAGGTCGGCAACATGGACGTCTTCTGCGTCGGCGAGCCGTGGAACGAGCAGCTCGTCAACCAGGGCATCGGCTTTACCGCGGCGACCACCGGCGAGCTCTGGAAGGGGCATCCCGAAAAGGCGCTGGGGCTGCGCGCCGAATGGATCGAAAAGAATCCCAACGCTGCCAAGGCCCTGCTGATGGCTGTCATGGAGGCTCAGCAATGGTGCGAGAGCATGGATAACAAGGCGGAAATGGCTGAGATTCTCGGCAAACGCCAATGGTTCAACGTTCCGACCAAGGATGTGCTCGGCCGCCTCAAGGGCGACATCAATTATGGCAACGGCCGCGAGGTCAAGGCTACCGACCTCTACATGAAGTTCTGGAAAGACGGTGCCTCCTATCCGTTCAAGAGCCACGATACCTGGTTCATGACGGAAAACATCCGCTGGGGAAATCTGCCTGGTACGACCGACATCAAGGCGCTGGTCAACCAGGTGAACCGCGAGGACGTCTGGCGCGAGGCCGCCAAGGATCTCGGCGTCGCGGCGGCCGATATTCCCGCATCGTCGTCTCGTGGCAAGGAGACCTTCTTCGACGGCAAGGTTTTCGATCCCGAAAATCCCTCCGCCTATCTCGACAGCCTTTCGATCAAGGCCGTCTCCTGATCTCGCCTCCGGCGCGCCAGCGGCGCGCCGGCCATCCATTCCCGTGAGGAGCACGTCGATGCCCGCCCTGGCAAATCAAGAAAACCCCTCCACTGCCGCCGCTGCCATGCCGGCGGCAAAGGTTCTGCCATTTTCCGGCAAGCACGGATCGCGGATCGATGTTCGTCATGCGGCAATCGCCGCGTTTCGCAACCTCGTTCCGCCAGCCATCGTCATGGCACTCATTCTGCTCGTCTGGCAGGTGCTCTGTTCATCGCCGGATGCGTCTTTACCGTCGCCACATCGGGTCTGGCAGGATAGCTACGACCTGATCGCCTATCCGTTTTTCAACAACGGCTCGCAGGATATCGGGCTGGGCTGGCGCGTGCTGATTTCGCTGCAACGCGTGGCCTATGGCTTCGGTCTTGCTGCCATCATCGGGGTTATCATCGGGGCGATCATCGGCCAATCGGTTTGGGCGATGCGCGGCCTCGATCCGATCTTCCAGGTGCTGCGAACGGTTCCGCCGCTCGCCTGGCTGCCGCTGTCGCTCGCAGCCTTCCAGGATTCCAACCCCTCAGCGATCTTCGTTATCTTCATCACCTCGATCTGGCCGGTGATTATCAACACCGCCGTCGGCGTGCGCAATATCCCGCAGGACTACCGCAACGTCGCCGAGGTGCTGCGGCTCAACCAGTTCGAGTTTTTCTGGAAGATCATGCTGCCTTCGGCGGCCCCCTACATCTTCACCGGCCTCAGGATCGGCGTCGGCCTCTCCTGGCTCGCCATCGTCGCAGCCGAAATGCTGACGGGCGGCGTCGGCATCGGCTTCTTCATCTGGGACGCATGGAATTCGTCGCGCCTGCCGGACATCATCGTCGCGCTCGCCTATATCGGCGTCGTCGGCTTCGCCCTCGACAAGCTGGTGGCTGCGCTCGGCAAACTCATCACCCGCGGCGCCACCGCCAACTAAGGAACGTCCCGATGGATGCCTATCTGAAACTCGATCATATCGACAAATATTTCGATCGCAGCGGCGTGCGCGCCGAAGTGCTGAAGGACATCAACCTGACGATATCAGCCGGCGAATTCGTCTCGATCATCGGCCATTCGGGCTGTGGAAAATCCACCCTGCTCAACCTGATTGCTGGCCTGACGCCGGTTTCTTCAGGCGCCGTGCTTCTTGAAAACCGTGAGGTCAACGGACCGGGTCCCGAACGCGCCGTCGTTTTCCAAAACCACTCCCTGTTGCCTTGGCTGACGGTTTACGAGAACGTCAATCTCGCCGTCTCCAAACTTTTCAACCGAACAAAGACCAAGACCGAGCGACATGACTGGGTCATGGCCAACCTCGACCTTGTGCAAATGGCGCATGCCAGGGATAGGCGGCCTTCGGAAATTTCCGGCGGCATGAAACAGCGCGTCGGCATTGCCCGCGCGCTTTCAATGGAGCCGAAAATCCTGCTGCTCGACGAGCCTTTCGGCGCGCTGGATGCGCTGACCCGCGCCCATCTTCAGGACGCAGTGATGGAAATCCACGCCCGGCTCGGCAACACGATGGTGATGATCACGCATGATGTCGATGAGGCGGTGCTGCTCTCCGACCGCATCGTGATGATGACCAACGGCCCGGCGGCCGGCATCGGCGAAGTGCTCGATGTGACCATCTCTCGTCCCCGCAATCGCATCGAGCTCGCCTCCGACCGGACATATCTCAAATGCCGGGAGGCTGTGCTGAAGTTCCTTTACGAACGCCATCGCTTCATTGAAGCCGCGGAATAGCGACGGGGAAGCGACCGGGCGTGATTGGCCGGTCGCGGTCCGCCCCGGCTATGCCGCGCAGATCTTCGCCGTTTCGTCGTGTCGCGTGCCCTCTGCGGTACCGATCGCCATTCCGGCGCGCCGTCCCTCGTAGAAGGCATAGGGAGCCTGCCTTGGCGCCACGCCGTCGCCGATCTCGACGAAGGGAATAGCGAGCTCAGCCAGCTCCATAGCGAGCCAGTTGGCCGCAACATTGGTGGTGGAGAAGACGAGGCTGTCGGCATCGACCGTCTCGCGCTTTCCGGTCAGATGGGAGACGAGGATTGCGGCGTGGCCTTGCCAGTTCTCTATGCTGGTCTCCGTTCGGAACTGAACGCCGAGCATGCTGAGCGTGCGGCGCAGGGGAACGTCGGCGGAGGTGCGCTGCAGTTCCTTTCCGATGAGTGCGTCGGGTGTCACGAGCACGACCTCGTGCCCCTGCTCGGCAAGCTTCCAGGCCGTGCCGCAGCCCTTCCAGCCGCCGGTTTCGTCGACGACGACAACACGTTTGCCGAGCCTTGCCTGGCGGGCCATGACGCTTTCGGCGGAGAAGACGTTTCCTTGTTCGATCCCGGCGAGCGACGGCCGGTCGGGCATGGCCTTCTGAAAGCCTGTTTCCTGCGGCACCGATCCGGTCGCCAGGATCACCACGTCGGCGCCGATGTCGGCGACATCGCTTCCTTCGATATAGCTGTTGAAGCGAACCTCGACGCCGAGTTTTTCGAAGCGGGTTTCGTACCAGGAAATGAGGTCCAGTATCTGCGCCCGCCTTGGCTGCTCGCCGGCAAGGCGGAAGGCGCCGCCCAGCCGGTCCGCGGCTTCCGCCAGGATAACCCGATGGCCCCTTTCGGCGGCCACACGCGCCGCTTCCAATCCGGCCGGCCCTCCCCCGACGACCAGCACGAATTGGGGATTTTCGACCGGTTCGAACCGGTCGCCTCCCCATTCGGCCTCGCGCCCGACCGAGGGGTTGATCAGGCAGCTGATCCAATAGTCGCGCGACCGCCGGCCCCAGCACATCTGGTTGCAGGACAGACAGCCGCGGATATCCTCGGGCGTTCCCAACCGCGCCTTATTGGCAAGATGCGGGTCGGCGATCTGGCCGCGCACGATCGAAACCAGATCCGCCGCTCCCTCCCCGAGCGTAATTTCCGCATTCTCCGGTGTTCGGATATGGCTCTCCGCCGTCACCAGCGCATGGCTCACGACCTGCTTCAGGCGTGCCGACAGCTCGACACCCAATCGCTCGGGATAGAGAAAGGTCGGCATCAGGCTGCCATAGTCGAAATATCCGCCCGAGCCGCAGGTCACGTAATCGATCAGCCTCTCCTCATCGAGGCCGGCGACGATCTCCGTCAACTGATCACGATTGAGAGCGGTGGGACAGCCCGGCTCGTCGCTGACGGTCAGGCCGATGATGAAGTCCGGGCCGCAGGCCTGCCGGATGCGGTTGAGGACTTCCCCGGAGAATCTCGTTCTGTTTTCGAGACTTCCACCCCAGCGATCCTCGCGGCGGTTATAGAAGGGTGTCCAGAACTGATCGAGCAGACCGCCATAGGCGGCCCAGACCTCGACGCCGTCAAAACCTGCCGCCCGACAGCGCAGCGCCGCCTTGACGAAAGCCTCGATGGTTTCCTCGATCTCGTCTTCCGTCATCGCATGCGAGCCGTCGCTGTCGTGATAGCTCGGTCCTCCCGAGGGCGACCAATGCGCGTGAAAGGAAAGGTCGGAATCGCCATGGCTGCCGACATGATAAAGCTGCTGGACGATGACGGCCCCGTGCTGCTTGACGCTTTCGGTCAGCCTCTTGAACGCCGGAATGACGGAGTCGTCCGATGTCCGGAAATTGCCCCGCGTCAGGACGGTCGCCGGATGGACCGGCATCGGCTCGACGACGATCATCGCCGCCCCGCCAATCGCCCTCTCGACGTAATAGGCGGTGGTCTGATCGCCCGGCAGGCCATTCACCGACATGTTTGCCGTATGGGCGCCGAACACGATCCTGTTGCGCAGCCTATGGCCGGCAAGCGTGATCTCGGAGAAGGTCTTCGGAAAGGTGGTCGTCATCTGGAATCCTGGCGGGTTTCACGCTGCAGTGCGGATGCGCGGGCCTCGACACCCGCGCACCAGCTATTTGTTCTTATGCATGTCGCTATCCCGCAACCGCTACACGCTTCCGGGCGACATTGCAGTTCAGAGGGCGGCTGTGATTTTTTCCGCCACGTCGGCGCTCAGCCACGACTTCCAGATCTCGGGATGCTCCTCGAAAAAATGCATCGCGCCGTCATCGCCGCCAGCCTGGGCATCGGTCATCCACGACATGACCGAACTGACGGTCTGATTGTCCCATGAGCGCTTGCGGAGATAGTCTATCACGCCGGCATTTCCGCTTTCCGCCAGTTTCTCGGAGACAAGCGTCACGACATGGTCCTTCGGCCACTCGTTCTTCCTGGGGTCGCCACAATCGGCAGCGGTGTTGCAGCGCTTCCACTCCGCCGCGTCATGCGGGACACCGGCTTCGAGACGCACCATGGAATATTTCCCGAGAAGGGCGGTCGGCGACCAGTAATAGCCCATCCAGCCCTCCTTGTGCTCATAGGCCCGCGCCATGGCGCCGTCGAGGCCGGCCTGGGTTCCGGGATCGACGAGCTCGAAGCCCTTGGCTTCGCCGCCATAGGCCTTGAAAAGCTGGGCGCTGACGACCGAGCCGCCCGATCCTGTCGGGCCGTTGAAGACCGCTCCCTTCGATGTGTTCTCGGGTGCGGGGAAAAGCTCCGGATGGGCGAAGGCGTCATCAACCGTCTTGATCTCGGGATGAGCGTCGACGATGAATTTCGGTATATACCAACCCTGGATGCCACCGTCGGACAAAGCCGGTCCGATATTTACAATTCTGCGCTCGTCGACGCCGCGTTTGACGATTTCCGGGACGAGATCGACCCAGGCCTCGCCGGCAATATCGGGCTGCCCCTTTTCCACCATCGAGGTGATCGTCGGCACGGTATCGCCGGGCACGAACTCCACCTGGCAGCCGAAACCGTGCTCGAGGATGAACTTATCGACATGGGCGAGAAGTTCGCCGCTTTGCCAGTTCATGTTGGCAACGGTGACGGTGCCGCAAGAGGCGCTGGCGTCGGATGCGATGCCGGCGATCAACGCGACCGTCGAAATTGCGAGAAGATTTTTCATTGTGTTCCCCTTTTTGCGCTTTGGCATAGCTGCTTGGCGGGAGGGAAGGCCGGTTTTCCAAGCCTCAGGCGCCTCGCCTCCCAACGCAAATCGATGGTATTTGTCTTGGCTGCCGCAGTATTGTACGTTTAGGACAATTTCGATGGCCCGGAGGACCTTCGTTTGCAGCGCGACTACTCTCAATTGGGGCCAAGCAAGCCGGCGCCCGACATCACCTCTCCGCTCAGGGTGGGAGTCGTCGCCACGCCGAACTTCACGCTGATGCCGCTTGCCTGCTTCACGGATTTTCTCCGGCTCGCAGGCGACGAAGGCGATTTCAGCCGGCGGATCTACTGTGACTGGGAGCTGCTGTCGCATACTCTCGATCCGATACGCTCGAGCTGCGGCCTGGAGCTGACGCCGGGCAGAACGTATGGGGATCCACGCGACTATGACTTCATCGTCGTGCACGGAGGCATACTGCACGCCGACCACAGGATCCCGCCGGAACTTTACGACTTCGTCACCGGTGCTGCGCGCAAAAGTGTGCCGGTGGCCGGCAACTGCTCAGGAAGTTTCGTGCTCGCCGAGGCGGGCCTGCTTGCCGGGAAGAAATGCGCTGTCCATTTCACGCTGGCAGGGCTGCTGCGCCAGACCTTTCCGGATATCATCCCCGTCACCGACCGGCCTGTCGTGGTTGACGGAAATGTCATAACCTGTCCCGGCGGATTGGCTTCGATCAAGCTCGCAATGTATCTTGTGTCCAATGCCTGCGGGGAGTCCCGCGCATATAAGGCGTTTCACTATCTTCTCGGCGATCACGGTTTCGACCGGCAGGGTGCGATCGAAGAGCCCGATCTCGGCATGAAGTGCGGGGACCGCCGCGTGGCGAATGCGATCGGGCTGATGCGGCAGAAGATGTACGAGCTCTGTTCGCTTGCCGACATCGCGGCGAGTGTCGGCACATCGGAACGGGAGCTTTCCCGGCTTTTCCAGAAGCATCTGCAGGTCGCTCCCGGCGAATATTGGCGCCAGATGCGGTTGAAAGCGGCAAAATGGATGGTGCTCAACAGCGATCGGTCGATCGCCCAGATTGCCTATGAATGCGGCTTTACCGATTGCGCCCATCTGGTGAACTGGTTCCGGCGCACCTATCACGTCACGCCCGCAAAACTCCGACGGTCGCATCGCGAACTGGGAGTGCGCTGACGGGAACTGCTTCAGCCAACGCCCCGCAAAAACTCCTCAGCCTCCATCAGTTCGAGCTGCACGGAAAACCGATCGTGCAGAAGTTCCAGCGACGCGTCGTAGGTGTCGTCGGCGCTGCTGCAGACGGCGTCCTTCAGCACGATCACACGATAGCCGAGATCGATGGCGCCGAGTGTCGTGGCAAGCACGCAGACATCGGTTTCACCGCCTGTTATCACAAGCGTATCGACATGCTCCGACTGAAGGATCGGATGGAGGCGGCCGTCGATCCAGGGAGAATAGGTGCGTTTGTCGAAGTGCCTTGCCGGCGGAACCAGTGACGCCAGCGATGAGGCCAGATCGACGAGGTCGCGCGGAAGATGCTCGCCGGTCATCATCCACCATTTCCGGTAATAATCCCGCCATTTCCCCGGCATCTCGTCGGCATGATCGGGCGGCAGGAAGCGGGTAAAGATCGTTCGGGAGGGGTGCCGCCCGGCGAGTTCCTCGATCTGCGGTGAGACCCGTGCCATCCAGGGAACATGCCAAGGCGTGTCTTCGGCAAACATCCGCTGCATGTCGACGCAAAGGTGCCGCCACTCGCCGATCTCGCCCATCACATCCTCCCTTCTCCGGGCGTCAACCATCGCCTGCGGCGAAAGTTCCCGTGGCTGGGAGATGATCGGAAGCCTTTTCAGGCGACGGCGTCTGGAGCGATCGTCAGCATTCCGGCGGCGGTCTCAGGTTCGCGGAAACAGTCGAGTTCGCGAAGCGGAACCGGTTTGGAGAAGAAATAGCCCTGGAGGTCGGTGCAGCCGAGGGCGGCCAGAAAGTCGCGTTGATATTCGGTTTCAACCCCTTCCGCCGTTGTCGAGATACCGAGGTTGCGGCTGAGCGCGACGATGGCGCCGATGATCGCTGCCCCGTTGGCCTTTGTGCCGAGCAGCGAGACGAAGGATCGATCGATCTTGATGCGGTCGATGTCGAAGCGCATCAGGTGGCTGAGGCATGAAAAGCCGGTTCCGAAATCATCGAGTGAGATCTGGATCCCTCGGCTGCGCAGCGACTTCAGCACCGAATAGATGTCGGAGTTGTCCTCGATCAGCGAGGATTCGGTGAGTTCGAGCTCAAGCCGGGACGGCGGCAGCCCGCTCTCCTGAAGCACGGTGAAGACTTCCTCGGCGAAATTCGGCCGCCGCAACTGGGCCGGGGACACGTTGACGGCAACAAAGGTGTTCTCAGGCCATTCGCAGGCGGCTCGGCAGGCTTCGCGCAACACCCAGAAACCGAGAGCGTCGATGAGGCCGCCCTCCTCGGCCACGGGGATGAAGCTCGCCGGCGTCAACAGGCCGCGCTGGCTGTGACGCCAGCGCACCAGGGCCTCTGCGCCCGAGGCCGAATATCCGCCCTCGGCGCGGTGCACTGTCTGGTAATAGACTTCGAGCGATCCGAAGTCCGGCCGGTTTGCAACGGCATCCGAGCGGGGACGAGCGGATGAGGCCGTGCCTTTGGCGAGAACTTCGCGCAATTCGTTCTTGAGAATGTCGCGCGCGTTTCTGCCGCCGTCCATGGACGGCGAATAGACGCGCCATTGACCTCTGCCGCCCATCTTTGCCTCGTAGAGTGCGACGTCGGCATAGCGCATGATGTCGTCGGCATTCCGGCCGGCATCCGGCACGACGGTCACGCCGATCGAGCCGCCGACGCGGGCGACCGCTTCGCCCCGCAAAAGCGGGAAGGGCTTGCCAAGTTCGGCAACGATGGCTTCGCAGATTACCGGCAAAACCTGATCATGATCTTTGATGTCACGGAGAAGCAGGGCAAATTCGTCCCCTCCGAGCCGGGCAAGCGTGTCGCCTGGACGCAGTATCGAGCGGATCCGCTCCGCAGCCAGCCTGATGAGCTCATCGCCGGCCGCATGGCCGAACGTGTCGTTCACGGCTTTGAAGCGGTCGAGGTCGAGAAGCGCAACAGCCGAGCGTTCGCTCGAATTCCGGGTCTCGGCGAGGCACTCGTCGAACCGCATTGCAAACAAGGCGCGGTTGGGAAGGTCGGTCAGCACGTCATGCAAGGCAAGCTGGCGTGCATGCAGCTCGCTTTTCTTCAACTCGCCGAGACTGCTTCGCAGGCGCACGAGCAGAACCGAGAACAGGACCGCGATCACCAGGGCGGCAATCGAAAGCGCCGGCATCAAGCGGCCGATGACCCTCGACCCCGGAAGATCGGGCCGCCAGACGATGAAGCCGATCGGTTCGCCGTTTGCCGTCGCGTCGATCTGAAACGCAACCTCGTTCTCGTCGGCATCGGCGGTGCGCGCGAAGCGCGCGCCGTTGAGCCCCTGTTGCCGGCTCAATTCATCGAGCGCCGCTCCATCGATAAACCGGACGACGATCAGGAATTGCCGCATCGGCTGCTGCCGTCCCTGATCGGCGTCGTTGATGGCGACGACGCCGACGATCGTCGGGCGGCCTTCCAGCCGCATCAGATTGGCCAAGGCGCGGTTGGAACCGGCCGCGCTTGCAAAGCGGCTTTCCATCGAGGCCGGCATTCGTTCGGACGCCGTCCCTTGTCTCACCCCAAGGCGGGCATCCTGAAGGAGAGGCAAAAACAGAGGCTTCATCCAGCGATAACGCTTTTCCGTCTGGGCGTCGGCCAGCATGAGCAGCTGGGCCTTCTCGTCGACGACGAAAGCCTGGTCGTAGCCGAAGGCGGACATTGCGGTCTGGCTGATTGCACTGCCGGCTGCCGCTGTCAGGACGGCATCGAGACTGGAGGCGCCTCCGGTCGAACGGGCGGCGGGATAAACGCGCGTGAGATAGCCGTTGCCGAACTGGCCGATAACATGCGCGACCTGATCGACCTGCTCCCGCAGCCGGGCATTGACGAGCTGGCGCTGGCGATCGAGGGCGGCAGCATCGCTTTCGGTTCCTGCCCACAGCGCCGATAAAACGACGAGACCAATCGCTCCCAGCCCGCTGATGGCGATCAGAAAGAGAATTCTTCCCGAGGCGATCCAGGATTGCTGAAACGTATTGGAGCTGGAAGGAACAACGATGTGCAAGCCTAAACCCCTGAACACCACGACACGGGCGCATGCGTCGACGCTAGCAAAGAAGCGTTCACGTAGAATTAAAAGCTACGGCGCATAATCGGCGAGATCGAATACGCCCCAAGGAGCTACCGATGATGCTGCGCATATCCCTTCAGACTATGGTGCGCGGAGCGCTGATGGCGGGCGGGCTGGGTATCTTCTTGGCCGCGGCCTCGCCATTCCCGGCGGCCGCGCAAGATCCGATGCCGATGCGAATTGCCGTCGAAGGCGCATTTCCGCCCTTCAACTATCTCGATGCCAACAACAAGCTTCAGGGCTTCGACATCGATATCGCCAACGCGCTTTGCGAGGTCGGCAAGTTCGACTGCCAGTTCATCATGGAGAAATGGGACGATATCATCCCCAATCTGGTTGCCGATAAATACGACGCGATCATCTCATCCATGTCGATGAGCCTCGAGCGGCGTCAGAAGGTTGCCTTTACGGAGAAATACTACAACAGCCCGTCGGTGTTCATTGCACGGAAAGATTCGCCGATCAGCGATGTCAGCCCCGCCGCCCTCAGCGGCAAAATCCTCGGGGTGACGTCGTCGACGGCGCAGGAATCCTACGCCAACCATCTCTATCCCGACATGAAAAAGAAGGTCTTCCGGTCTTCGCCTGAATTGTACAAGGGGCTGTCGGACGGCAGCGTCGATATCATCCTGGAGGACAAACTCGCCATTTACGACTGGATCGCCAATACGAAGGCGGGAACCTGCTGCGAGTTCAAAGGACCGGATCTGGTCGACGTCACATATTTCGGCGAAGGTGCCGGCATCGCGCTGCGCCTGGATGACAAGGAACGTCTTACACGCTTGAACGAAGCGTTGAAGAGCATCAAGGCGGACGGGACCTATGACATGATCAACGCAAAATACTTCCCGTTCAGCATCCAGTAGTTTTGCCGACAGATTCTTCTGACTGAGAGCATCAAAATATTACAGCGCCGCGCGTCTGAAAAGATGCGCGGCGCTGCAAGTTTGGTCTTCAGTCCCTGGCGTTAGGCGGCTTTCGCGACCTCTCCATGCGGATCGAGGACATATTTCGTCGCGGCGCCGTGGTCGAAGCTCTCATAGCCGGCGGCGGCATCGTCGAGCGGGATAACCTTGGCATTGACGATATCGGCAATCGGCAGCCGGTCGTGCAGGATCGCCTGCATGAGCTGCCGATTGTACTTGAGCACCGGTGTCTGGCCGGTGTGGAAAGACTGCGCCTTGGCCCAGCCGAGGCCGAAGCGGAGCGACAGATTGCCCTGTTTGGCAGCATTGTCGACGGCGCCCGGATCCTCGGTGACGTAGAGGCCGGGAATACCGATCGAGCCTGCGGCGCGGGTGATCTCCATCATCTGATTGAGGACGATCGCCGGCTGTTCGCCGCCCGAATGGCCACGTGCTTCGAAGCCGACCGCGTCGATGGCGCTGTCCACCTCGTTGCTGCCGACGACCTGGGCGATCATATCGCCAAGACGGTCGCTCTTGGAAAGATCGATCGGTTCGAAGCCGACCTTCGCCGCATGCGCCAGGCGGTCCTTGTTGAAATCACCGATCATGACGACCGCGGCGCCGAGGATGCGCGCCGAAGCCGCAGCCGCAAGGCCGACAGGGCCGGCGCCCGCGACATAGACGGTCGAGCCGACCCCGACGCCTGCGCGCACCGCGCCATGGAAGCCGGTGGGCAGAATGTCGGAGAGCATGGTGAGATCGCGGATCTTCGCCATCGCCTTGTCCCGATCCGGGATTTTGAGCAGGTTGAAATCGGCGTAGGGTATGGTGACGTAGCGTGCCTGTCCACCGATCCAGCCGCCCATGTCGACATAGCCGTAAGCGCCGCCGGCACGGGCCGGGTTCACGGTGAGGCAGACGCCGGTATCCTGGGACTTGCAGCAGCGGCAACGGCCGCAGGCGACATTGAACGGCACCGAGACGATATCGCCGATGTCGAGCATCTCGACGTCGACGCCTTTCTCGATGACCTCGCCGGTGATTTCATGACCGAGGACCAGGCCCGGCATCGCCGTCGTGCGGCCGCGGACCATATGCTGGTCGGAGCCGCAGATATTGGTCGAGATCACCTTCAGGATAACGCCGTGCTCGATGCGGCGGCCGTCGGGCGCTTCCAGCTTCGGGTCGTCGATGTCGCGAACTTCGACCTTGCCCGGCCTCAAATAAACGACGCCTCTATTCTTGCTCATGGATTCCTCCCATTCGTTGAATGCCTCGATCTGCAACCGATGCAATCGATGACAACTTTTCCTCCGGTCTGCCTCCTCTGCAGCCCGGTATTCACAACGCCGCATCGGGCGATATTCGAACTTCGCAAACAGGCGGGGGCAGATTGATGGAGGGGAGGAGCGAGACGATAGGTCCGGCCTGTCGTTCCACTCGTCATCGCCGCCGCAATCCGCCGATTTGCTGCGCAAAGAGCTGGTTTCCGGGCTCCAGAACCTCCTTTCGATTCATCTTGGAATCTTCGGTCGGCCTTCCAACGGTTCCGTCGCCAGTGACGAGCGCCTTGAACATCACAAGAAAACCATGCCCGGCGGAAAACAGCGCCCGAGAAAACGACATGGGCGCAACTCAAAGACGACAGTCGGAAAGCTGCGGATAGCATGCTGCCGACAGGCATGAGTTGATCCCCGGAATCGGGCGGTTTTCCGGATCGGTTCAGAAGGTTTGATTGCAGGCCTCCGATCAAATCCTTTGAGCAATGTAGGGTTCCTGCGCCGGTTGTCACCCATTGATCCGCATCTGGTCGATCAGCGGCAGATGCCGTTTCCAATCGTGATTGGACATCGGCTGCGACCTGAGCCACGCTGTTTTTGGGAGCGGACCATCTATTTTTCTTAGAGATAGGAGGCCGAAATGGAACAGTATGCACTGGAGCAGTTGAAAACGATTGCGAAGGTCAGCACGACCTGCAAGCGCCTTGAATTAACGCGGCGCGAACGGATTGAACGGTGGGCCGAAAGTCTCGAACGCAGCCCCAGACCGTTTCTTAGGACGCTTCACGAAACGGAATATCAGCCGATCGAAGATCGGATTGCCATGCGGGATGACGACACCCCGATCTCTGTCGCATTCGCTGATCCTATTCTGCGGGCGGCAGGAATGGAAAATGATAGCTATGGAGAGGCCAGGCGGTTCTTCGAGCTCAGCGACGGGGAATTGCACGAGCTTGTCTGCTTCTGTCATTTTGGTGAACGTGTCAGCGCGGCAACGATCGCTCGCCGGGTGCGAAAGATGGCAGATCCCAAACCAAGCGGGTTTTTCGCTCAGCTCCGTGCGTTCTTCGGCTAATCGAGGCCCAGGCCACATGAAACAAGGCCACATGAAACGGCCGCCGCAGCAATCGGGCGGCGTGCTTAGCCGTCGTAAGTCCGCCGGCCCCGGTTGAAGTCGACCGCCGTGTGGCAGAACACCGCGCCGAGGATGATCGCGCCGCCGAAATAGGTGGCGACGGGCGGCTGCTCAGAAAACAGCAGCCAGACCCAGAAGGGCGTCAGCACGATTTCCATCGTGCCGATCAGCGCCGCTTCAGCCGGCGGCATCCGTTTTGCCCCGGCGAGAAACAGCACCAGCGCCAGCGAGAAATTGGTGGCGCCGAAGGCGGCAAGGACGATCCAGTTGTGCAGGTCGAGCGAGCCGACCGAGCCGAATGGCGCGAAGATGACCAGGGTCAGGAAAGCGCTGACGACGGTCGGCGGCAGGCTCGGCACACCGGGGCTGATGCGCGGAATGATGATGACGAGCGCGAAGGACGTCGTCATGCCTAGCGCCAGCAGATCGCCCCAGCCCGTGCCGCCGCCGATCGACGAGGCGACGATGACGCCGACGCCGAAGAGGGAAACGGCGCCGGCGATCAGCGTCCGCCTGGCAACCCTCTCCTTGAGGATGAGCCAGCCGAACAAGGCTGCGATGAAGGGCGTCGTCGCATAAATCATCGTCACATTGGCGACGGTGGTCATGTAGAGCGCCCCGATGAAACATCCCTGACTGAAAGTCTGGCATGCGATCATCGCAAGACCGGAGGGATGGAGGACGGAACGCCATTGCCGCCGCGAGATGCCCCCTTCGAGGAAAAGGCAGGGGATCAGCAGGAACAGGCCTCCGAACAACGACCGCCAGGCGATCGCCGTCCATACGTCGGTCGTGAGCAGCCGCGAGTAAACGCCGCTCGCACTCCAGGCGAGCGTCGCGGCAACGATGAGAAGCACACCCTTCTCGTGCTCGCTGCCTGCGAGGCGCGTGGTCGGATTTTCAATGGTCACGCAGATGGTCTCAAAGAAGGAAGTCGAACGCCGCCCAGTTCTGCGCCCGCGATTGACATAAGACAAACGAATAGTAGAGATGGCTCCTATCGATTTTTTCTATGGCCATTGCATGCATGAACCAATCGAAAGCAACCTGCTGAGGACCTTCCTGGTCGTCGCCGAGACGTCGAATTTCTCCGCGGCTGCCCAGCGCATCGGGCGGACGCAGTCGGCGGTCAGCACCCAGATCAAGAGGCTCGAGGCGGCGATCGGCGAGATCCTTTTCGAGCGCGGCGCCCGCGGTGTGCTGCTCACCCGCCAGGGCATTCAGCTCGTGCCTTATGCCCGCAGGGTGATTGATCTCCTCAACGAGGCCGCCGCGACGATCCGCAGCAAGCCCCTCGACGGGCCGGTGCGGATCGGAATTCCCGAGGAATACAGCCAGACGGTGCTGCCGGCGGCGCTCGCGGCCTTTGCGGTGCGCCATCCGGCGGTGGAGGTCACGGTGTCCTGCGACTACACGGTCCGCAACCTTGCCGCCCTGGAACGGGACGAACTCGATCTCGCCGTCGTTTTCGACTGGAGCGATCAGAACAAGGGCGAGGTCCTCTGCATTGATCCCACCGTCTGGGTCACATCGATGGTCCACCGGCTGCACGACATCGATCCCCTGCCGGTTGCGACCTATCGCAACTCCACCTGGTCACGCGATTTTGCGCTGCGCTCGCTGGAGCAGATCGGCCGCAGCTACCGGATCGCCTTCATCGCCGATACCGGTTCTGGCCTGAAGAACGCCGTGACCGCAGGCCTTGCCGTCACCACGCTTTCCCGCAGCAGTATCCCGCCCGGCTGCCGGGAGCTGACCGCCGAAGACGGTTTTCCGCCGGTCGATTCCTCAAAGGTCGTGCTCCGCCGGAGCACTTTCCGTTCCAGCGAAGCCGTCCGGGAACTCGCCGAAAGGGTGCGCGAAGCATTCCAGCCTATGGCGGCGCCGGCGATGGTGTGATGCGGCGGCGCAAGCGACGCCTCGTCTCGGACGGGCTCTCGGAAAAACTCGCGCGGTAGCTTCTGGCAAAGGCCGAGGCCGAATTGAAGCCGGTCGCCGCCGCGATGTCGGCGAAGGAGGCCGTCGTCTCGATCACCTTGCGGCGCGCCGCATTCAGTCGCAGCGCCAGGTAATGCACATGCGGCGGCGCGCCGATGCTCTGCTGGAAGAGATCCTGCAGATGCCGGGCGCTGACGCCCACCCTGCGGGCGAGCCGTGCGAGAACTAGCGGCTGCTCGATATGCTCTTCCATCAGATGCACCGCCTGCGTCACCCGCGGGTCATGCATGCGCAGTCCCGCCGAGGCTGCGGAAAGCGGTTCGTTCACATGGAAGGAGGGTTGCTCGTAGCGGAACAGCCGGCTGACTTCGAGCGCCAGCGAATAACCCTGCCGCTGCCGGATCACCTCCAGCATCAGGTCGACGGTCGGCAGCGAACCTGATGTCGTCAGCCGCTTGCCGTCGATGACGAAACGGTCTTTGACGGCCCTGACCTCGGGATAGGCCAGTGCAAAATCCTCGTAATCCTCCCAGTGGACCGTCGCCCGCAGCCCGTCGAGCAGGCTTGCTTCCGCGAGCAGCCATGTGCCGGACTCGATGCCGGCAATGATCGTGCGGTGGCGGGCCGCCTGCGAGAGCTGCATCTTCAGTGCCGGCGTCGCGCTGCGGTGCCAGTTGTAACTGGCTAGCACAAAGAGCGGTCTGTCTTCAATCGTCGCCTGGAAGGTGCCTTCGACCGGGATGGCGATATGGCTGGTGGTCGGTACCGGCGCGCCGTCCGGCGTCAGCAGCCGCCAGCGATAAAGCTCGCTCCCGGCGATGCGGTTGGCGCCGCGCAGCGGCTCGATGACCGATGCGATCAGGATGAGGTTCGTATCCGGCAGGACGAGAAGATCGATATCGAGCCGTTCCGTCGATCGCTGCAGCAAAGTCATGTCCCCTCTGTTCCGATAATGTATCGATAGCTTCCGAAAATGCAAAGCATGTCCGCTGATCCTGTCGCGTAATGGCTGACAAGACGGGGAGAACAAAAACATGCCTCTAGCGATGAACCGCGATGTCTTCATCACCTGCGCCGTTACCGGTGCCGGCGATACGGTTTCCAAATCCAGCCACGTTCCCATCACTCCCAAGCAGATCGCGGCTTCCGCGATCGACGCCGCCAAGGCTGGGGCGGCTGTTGTTCACTGCCATGTCCGCGATCTGGAAACGGGGGCTGCCAGCCGCCGCAACGATCTTTACAGGGAGGTCACCGAGCGCATCCGCTCGGCCGATATCGACGTCGTCCTCAATCTCACCGCCGGCATGGGCGGGGACCTGATTTTCGGGAATGTCGAAAGTCCCCTGCCCCTTAACCCGAAGGGCACCGATATGGTGGGCGCGACCGAGCGCGTCAGCCATGTCGCCGAATGCCTGCCGGAGATCTGCACGCTCGACTGCGGCACGATGAACTTCAATCTCGGCGACTATGTTATGACCAACACGCCGGCCATGCTGCGGGCCATGGCGAAGAAGATGACGGATCTCGGCGTCCGCCCTGAGATCGAGGCCTTCGACACCGGCCATCTCTGGTTCGCCAAGCAGCTCGCCGAGGAAGGGCTGATCGAAGACCCGGTGCTGATCCAGCTCTGCATGGGCATTCCCTGGGGCGCGCCCGACGATCTCAACACGTTCATGGCGATGGTCAACAACGTGCCTCAGAGCTGGACCTTCTCAGCGTTCTCGATCGGCCGCAACGCCATGGCCTATCCGGCGGCGGCGGTTCTGGCCGGCGGCAACGTGCGCGTCGGCCTGGAGGACAACCTCTTCGTCGGCAAGGGCCAGCTCGCCACCAATGCGCAGCTCGTCGAAAAGGCCGTGCAGGTGGTGGAAGGCATGGGGGCGCGGATCATCGGGCCGGAAGATGTGCGCAAGAAGCTGAAGCTGACGAAGCGCTGAGGATATCATGACCAAGATCAGCAAGGCGGCCTGTATCGGCGGCGGCGTCATCGGCGGCGGATGGATCGCCCGATTCCTGCTGGCCGGCATCGACGTCGACGTGTTCGACCCGCATCCGGAAGCCGGCCGCATCGTCGGCGAAGTGATCGCCAATGCCGAAAAAGCCTATGCCATGCTGACCGGCGCGCCCCTGCCACCGCGCGGCAGGCTGACCTTCTGCGAGACGCTGGCGAAAGCCGTTGCCGATGCCGACTGGATTCAGGAGAGTGTGCCGGAAAGGCTCGATCTCAAGCGCGGCGTCCTCACCCAAATCGATGCCGCCGCGCGTCCGGACGCGCTGATCGGCTCCTCCACTTCTGGGCTGTTGCCGACCGATCTGCAGCGCGACATGAAGCATCCCGAACGGCTCTTCGTCGCCCACCCCTATAACCCGGTCTATCTGCTGCCGCTCGTCGAGATCGTCGGCGGTGAGAAGACCTCGGCGGCGACCATCCGGGCGGCGATGGAAAGATTGCCGCCGATCGGCATGAAAGGCGTCCACATCGCCAAGGAGATCGAGGCTTTCGTCGGCGACCGGCTGCTCGAAGCGCTCTGGCGCGAGGCCCTCTGGCTCATCCACGACGATATCTGCACCGTCGAGACGCTCGACGACGTCATCCGTTATTCCTTCGGCCTGCGCTGGGCGCAGATGGGTCTGTTCCAGACTTATCGCATTGCTGGCGGCGAGGCGGGCATGCGCCACTTCCTCGCCCAGTTCGGCCCCTGCCTTGCTTGGCCCTGGACCAAGCTGACCGATGTTGTCGATCTCGACGATGCGCTGATCGAAAAGATCGGCCGGCAATCCGATGAACAGGCGGCCGGGCTGTCGATCCGCGAGCTCGAACGCATCCGCGACGAAAATCTCGTCGGTATCCTGCAGGCGCTGAAAGGCGGTGACGGCGGCAAGGGCTGGGGCGCCGGCAAACTGCTGAAGGACTTTGAGCGAACGCTCTGGACAGAAGGCGCAGGCGAGACCATGCCCGCCGATCCTTCGAAGCCGCTGCGGCTTGTCGAAACCAAGGTCAGCCCGGCCTGGGTCGACTATAACGGCCATATGACCGAACACCGCTATCTGCAGGTGTTTGGCGATACGTCGGATGCGCTGCTGCGCCTCGTCGGCGTCGACCTTGCCTATGTCGAGGCGGGGCACAGCTACTATACGGTGGAAAGCCATATCCGCCATCTCGGCGAGGCGAAGCTCGGGCAGGCGATCCATTCGGCCTGCCAGATCCTGGCCGCCGACGAGAAACGGCTGCATGTCTTCCACACGCTGCACGAGACGGCGACGGGCGAGCTTATCGCAACCGCCGAGCAGATGTTGCTGCATGTCGACAGCAAGGCGGGCAAGGCAGTGGCGGCGCCCGCCGTGGTGCTCGACAGAGTGAAGGCGATTGCCGCGTCCCATGCGGAACTGGGGCTGCCCGAGGGTGCCGGCCGTCATGTCGGCCAGAGGCGGTAGGAGGATCGGCATGGATTTCGGTCTCAGCGAAGAACAGGAAATGATCGTCGAAACGGTTCGCGCTTTCGTCGAGACCGAGATCTATCCACATGAGAACGAGGTCGAGCGCACCGGCATCGTCCCGTCGGAACTCGGCCGCGACATCCAGCGCAAATGCATCGATCTCGGCTTCTATGCCTGCAATTTCCCGGAAGACGTCGGCGGCGCCGGCCTCGATCATGTCACCTTCACGCTGGTCGAGCGCGAGCTCGGGCGCGGTTCGCTCGGCCTGACGGTCTTCTTCGGTCGGCCTTCCGGCATCCTGATGGCCTGCGAGGGCGAGCAGCGCGAGCGTTATCTCCTGCCGGCGGTGCGCGGCGACAAGATCGATGCGCTTGCCATCACCGAGCCGGATGCCGGTTCCGATATGCGCGGCATGAAATGCGCCGCCCGCCGCGTCGGCGGCGACTTCGTCCTCAACGGCACGAAACATTTCATTTCGCATGCCGATGTCGCCGATTTCGTCATCGTCTTTGCCGCCACCGGCGAGGAGGAAACGCCGAGGGGCATCAAGAAGAAGATCACCGCCTTCCTCGTCGATCGCGGTACGCCTGGATTCGAGATCCTGAAAGGCTATGATTCGGTTTCGCATCGCGGCTACCATAATTGCACCCTCAGTTTTACCGATTGCCGGATCCCTGAAGCCCAGGTGTTGGGCGAGGTGCATCGCGGCTTCGATATCGCCAATCAATGGCTCTACGGCACCCGGCTGACGGTTGCCGCCACCTGCGTCGGCCGGGCACGCCGCGTCTTCGACATGACTTTGCCCTATGCCGCCGAACGTAAGCAGTTCGGCAGGCCGATCGGCGCCAATCAGGGTGTCTCCTTCAAGCTCGCCGATATGATCACCGAGATCGACGCAGCCGACTGGCTGACGCTTTCCGCCGCCTGGCGACTCGATGCCGGCCTTGCCGCCGACCGGCAGATCGCTTCGGCCAAACTCTATGCCTCCGAAATGCTGGCGCGGGTGACGGATGAGGCGATCCAGATCTTCGGCGGCATGGGTCTGATGGACGACCTGCCGCTTGCCCGCTTCTGGCGCGATGCCCGCGTCGAGCGCATCTGGGACGGCACGTCCGAAATCCAGCGGCATATCATCAGCCGCGACCTGCTTCGGCCTTTGGGAGCATGAGCCCATGACATCCACCCCGCTCGACCGCCTGCTCAGACCGCAATCGATCGCCGTCTTCGGCGGCCGCGAGGCGCGCAGGGTGATCGAGCAGTGCGACCGCATGGGTTTTTCAGGTGAGATCTGGCCCGTCCATCCCAAACTCGACGAGGTGCTGGGACGGCGTTGCTATCGCTCCGTATCCGATCTTCCCCAGGCGCCGGACGCCGCCTTCGTCGGTGTCAACAGGACGCTCACCGTCGAGATCGTGCGCAGCCTTGCCGCGGCCGGTGCCGGCGGCGCGGTCTGTTATGCATCGGGCTTCAGCGAGGCGACGGCGGAACTGGCCGATGGCACCGACCTGCAGCAGGCCTTGCTTTCGGCAGCCGGCGGCATGCCGATCCTCGGCCCGAATTGCTACGGGCTGATCAACGGTCTCGATGGCGCGCTGCTCTGGCCCGACCAGCACGGTATGAAGCGCATCGAATACGGCGTGGCGATCCTCACGCAGTCTTCCAACATCGCCATCAACCTGACCATGCAGACCCGTGGGCTGCCGATCGCCTATGTGGTCACGGCAGGCAACCAGGCGCAGACATCGCTTGCCGACGTCGCCTGCGCATTGATCGAGGATCCGCGCGTCACGGCGATCGGCCTTCATGTTGAAGGTTTCGGCGATGTCTCCGGCCTCGAACGCCTTGCCGCCATTGCCCGCCAGTCCAAGAAGCCTGTGGTCGTGCTGAAGGTCGGCAGATCCGAGCAGGCAAAACAGGCGGCGGTGTCGCACACCGCTTCGCTCGCCGGCAGCGATGCGGTGGCCGATGCCGTGCTTGCCCGCCTCGGCATCGGCCGTGTCCAAAGCCTGCCGGCATTGCTGGAAACCCTGAAGCTGCTGCATGTCGCCGGCCCTCTCCCAGGCCGGTCGATCTCGTCGATGAGCTGCTCGGGCGGCGAAGCTTCGCTGATCGCGGATGCGGCCGTCGGCCGCAATATCGAATTCCCCTCGCTGCAGCCGCAACAATTGCCGCGCCTTCGGCGGGTGCTGGGCGAGATGGTGACGCTGTCCAATCCGCTCGACTACCACACTTTCGTCTGGGGTGATTTCGCCCGCCAAACCGAAGCCTTCAGCGCCATGTTCAAAGGCGGCTATGCCCTCAATCTGGTCGTCCTCGACTTTCCCCGCAGCGACCGCTGTGATGCGTCCGAATGGGCAATGACGGCAGATGCGGTCATCACTGCCGTCTCTGCCACCGGTGCGCTGGCCGGCCTTCTCGCGACGCTTCCGGAGAATATGCCCGAACCTGTCGCAGATCGGCTGATGGCCAATGGCATCGTCGCCTTCTCGGGCATCGACGAAGCCATGGTTGCAGCTGAGGTCGCCGCCGGCATCGGCAGGGCCTGGGATCGCCCGCCGCCATTCCCGCTGCTCGATGTGCGCCCTATGGACGGTGAGATCGAAACGCTGACGGAAGCTGATGCAAAGATCGAACTTTCTGCCTGCGGCCTTCGCGTTCCCCGAGGGCTGCAGGCCTTTTCTCCCCGCGAGGCTGCCGAACAGGGCGAACAGCTCGGCTTCCCCGTCGTTCTGAAGGGGCTCGGCATAGCGCACAAGACCGAGGCAGGGGCTGTGGTACTCGATCTCAGGAATTCGCAGGCGGTATCGGATGCAGCAGCGGCCATGGACTGCGATGCCGGTTATCTCGTCGAGAAGATGGTCGAGCCTCCGGTCGCGGAACTCATCGTCGGCGCCACCCGCGATCCCGTCTTCGGATTGTCGCTGACACTGGGAGCGGGCGGAATTTTCGTCGAATTGCTCGAGGATTCCGTCATCTTGCCGCTGCCGGCGACGAGAGCCGAGATCCACGCCGCGATTTCGCGTCTCAAGATTGCGAAATTGATTCATGGCTATCGCGGCCGGCCGAGGGGCGATCTCGAAGCTGCCGTCGATGCTGTCGCAGCTACGGCAGAATATGTCGTAAAGAATGCGGTGCGCCTGGAAGAACTGGACCTTAATCCGTTGATGGTTCTTCCCGAAGGGCGCGGTGTGGCCGCAGTCGATGCTCTCATACGGCGAAGGAGGTAACGCAGGTTTGAGCGATCATATTCGCACACGACGTGACGGCGGCGTGCTGGAAGTCGTCATCGACCGGCCGAAGGCAAATGCCATCGACCTTGCGACCAGCCGTGCCATGGGACTGATCTTTCGGGATTTTCGCGACGATCCCGAGTTGCGCGTCGCCATCGTGACGGGCGCCGGCGAGAAATTCTTTTGCGCCGGATGGGATCTCAAGGCGGCTGCATCAGGCGATGCGGTCGACGGCGATTACGGTGTCGGCGGCTTCGGCGGGCTGCAGGAGCTGCGTGACCTCAACAAGCCGGTCATTTGTGCGGTCAACGGCATCTGTTGCGGCGGCGGACTGGAGATCGCGCTTTCGGCCGACCTGATCCTCGCCGCCGAGCATGCGACGTTCGCCCTGCCGGAAATCCGCTCGGGCACGGTGGCCGATGCGGCGTCGATCAAGCTGCCGAAACGCATCCCCTATCACATCGCCATGGACATGCTTTTGACGGGACGCTGGCTCGACGTGCACGAGGCGCATCGCTGGGGCTTCGTCAACGAGATCCTGCCGGCCAACCGCCTGATGGAGAGAGTCTGGGAGCTTGCCCGGCTGCTCGCAAGCGGGCCGCCGCTCGTCTATGCGGCCATCAAGGAAATCGTGCGCGAAGCGGAGGGTTCGACGTTCCAGACTGCCATGAACAAGATCACCAAACGGCAGTTTGCAACCGTCGACCGCCTCTATTCGAGCGAAGACCAATTGGAAGGCGCTCGCGCCTTCGCGGAAAAGCGCAACCCCATTTGGAAAGGACAATAAGCAGGCGGCAGCAACCGCAATGTTTCCCGCATGATGCGGGCACCGGAGGTGGAGAGGAAACCGCCTGCGATCCTGCCCGGAAGTTCTGTCAACGCACCATAAAGAAGGAACTGGGGAATGAACGACTATACGAAATATCTTGCAAGCCGCGTCACTGCGGGCGGGCTCAGCCGCCGCGAATTCATGGGACGCGCCATGGCGGCGGGCATCACACTTGCCGTCGCCGACAAGCTCTTCACCGAAAGCGCCGAAGCCGCCGAACCGAAGCGTGGCGGCCATCTGAAGCTTGGCCTCGAAGGCGGTGCTGCCACGGATTCCAAGGACCCGGCGAAATTCCTGTCGCAGTTCATGTTCTGCGTCGGCCGTTGCTGGGGCGACATGCTGGTTGAGTCAGACCCGCTGACCGGTGCCGCCGTGCCGGCGCTCGCCGAATCCTGGGAGCCGTCGAAAGACGCGGTGACCTGGACCTTCAAGATCCGCAAGGGCGTCAAGTTCCACGACGGCAAGGAGCTGACGATCGACGACGTCGTCGCGACGCTGAAGCGCCACACCGATAAAAAATCGGAATCCGGGGCGCTCGGTGTGCTCGGCTCGATCAAGGAGATCAAGGCCGACGGCGGCAATCTCGTGCTGACGCTCAGCGAAGGCAATGCCGACATGCCGCTGCTGCTCTCCGACTACCATCTGGTCATCCAGCCGAACGGCGGCGTCGACGATCCTCTCGCCTCGATTGGCACCGGCCCCTATAAGCTGACGAGCTTCGAAGCGGGCGTGCGGGCCACTTTCGAGAAGAACAAGGATGACTGGCGCAGCGACCGGGGTTATGTCGATTCGATCGAGGTCATCGGCATGAACGATGCGACCGCCCGCATCGCGGCGCTCTCGTCCGGCCAGGTGCATTACATCAACCGTGTCGATCCGAAGACCGTCAACCTGCTGAAGCGCGCGCCCAACGTCGAGATCCTCTCGACCGCCGGCCGCGGCCATTACGTCTTCATCATGCACTGCGATAAGGCGCCGTTCGACAACAACGACCTGCGCCTGGCGCTGAAATACGCCATGGATCGCGAAACCATGGTGCAGAAGATCCTCGGCGGTTACGGCAAGGTCGGCAACGACTTTCCGATCAACAGCACCTATGCGCTGTTCCCCGAAGGCATCGAGCAGCGCGTCTACGATCCTGACAAGGCCGCCTTCCATTACAAGAAATCGGGCCATAGCGGCTCGGTCCTTTTGCGCACCTCGGAAGTCGCTTTCCCCGGCGGCGTCGACGCGGCCGTGCTCTACCAGGAAAGCTGCAAGAAGGCCGGGATCGAGATCGAGGTCAAGCGCGAGCCGGGCGACGGCTACTGGACCAATGTCTGGAACGTCCAGCCCTTCTCGACCTCTTACTGGGGCGGCCGTCCGACGCAGGACCAGATGTATTCCACCGCCTATCTCTCGACGGCGGACTGGAACGACACCAAGTTCAAGCGGCCCGATTTCGACAAGCTGCTGCTAGCTGCCCGCTCCGAGCTTGATGAAGCCAAGCGCAAGGACATGTACCGCGCCATGGCGATGATGGTGCGCGACGAGGGCGGCGTGATCCTGCCGATGTTCAATGACTTCGTAAACGCCTCCACCAAGCAGGTGAAGGGTTATGTCCACGACATCGGCAACGATATGTCGAACGGCTATGTCGCAACCCGCGTCTGGCTGGACGCCTGAGGGGCGCAACGCCCTTCGATCTCCGACGAAGCCGGGACCGCGGGATGAAACCTGCGGTCCCTCCTGACGTTTTACGAGAGGCCTTCGCCATGACCAATCCTGCCCCGAGCAATATCTTGCCGGGCTTGAGGTTGCGGCAGCGTTTTCCGCTGCTTGCCCTCATCCTCGAGCGCTTCGTGCTCAGCATCATCCTGCTTTTCGCTGTTTCCATCCTGATTTTCGGCGGCCTGGAAGCGCTGCCCGGCGATTTCGCCACCACCTATCTCGGCCAGTCGGCCACACCGCAGGCCGTTGCCAATATCCGTCAGGATCTCGGGCTGAACCGGCCGGTGACGACGCGTTACGTCGAGTGGCTCGGCAATGCAGTTCAAGGTGACTTCGGCACCTCCTGGGCGAGCAAGAATTCGGTGAGCGAGCAGATCGGCAAGCGCCTCGGCAATTCGCTTTTTCTGGCGGGTTTTGCGGCGGTGATTTCAGTGCCGCTCGCCGTCGGCCTCGGCATGCTCTCGGTGCATTTCCGCAACCGCCTGCCGGATAAGATCATCAATGTGATTTCGCTTGCGGCGATCTCGCTGCCGGAATTCTTCATCGGCTATCTGCTGATCCTCGTCTTCGCAGTGAAGCTCGGCATGGCGACCTTTCCGGCGACCGTCTACGACAGCATGGGTTTCGTCGAGCGGTTGAAGGCGATCGCACTGCCGACCGCGACCCTGGTGCTCGTCGTGCTGGCGCACATGATGCGCATGACGAGGGCGGCGATCCTGTCGGTCATGTCGTCGGCCTATATGGAGACCGCCGAGCTGAAGGGCCTCGGCGCCTTCCGATCAATCGTCAAGCACGCTGCTCCCAATGCGCTGGCCCCGATCATCAACGTCGTCGCATTGAACCTTGCCTATCTCGTTGTCGGCGTCGTCGTCGTCGAAGTCGTCTTCGTCTATCCCGGCATGGGGCAATATATGGTCGACGCGGTCACCGTGCGCGACATGCCTGTGGTGCAGGCCTGCGGCCTGATCTTCGCAGCCGTCTACATCTTCCTCAACATGATCGCAGATATCCTCGCGATCGTCGCCAATCCAAGGCTGAGGCATCCGCGATGAGAGCAAGAGACATTCCCATCACCGCCTGGATCGGCATAACAGGCATTGCCCTGGCCTTCATCTTCGCGCTCTTCGCACCCTGGATCGCTCCCTATGGGGAGACGCAGGTCCTGGGCGACGTCTGGCAGCTGCCGGACGATCACTATATCTTCGGCCTCGACAATCTCGGCCGCGACATCCTCTCGCGCCTGATCTATGGCGCGCGCACGACGCTGCTCGTCGCCTCCGCCGCCACCATCATCTCCTTCTCGCTCGGCATCATCCTGAGCTTCACCGCGGCCGTCTCGCGCGGCCTCGTCGACACGATCTTTTCCCGCTTCAACGATCTGATGATGTCGATCCCGACGTTGATCTTCGCACTGGTGGTGCTTGCAGTCCTGCCGCAGAATATGATCGTCCTGATTCTTGTCATGGCGATCCTCGATTCTACCCGTGTCTATCGTCTCGGCCGCGCCGTCGCGCTCGACGTCGCGGTGATGGAATTCGTCGAGGCGGCCAAGCTGCGCGGCGAAGGCAAGCTCTGGATCATCTTCCGCGAAATCCTGCCGAACACGCTGTCGCCGCTGCTGGCCGAGTTCGGCCTGCGCTTCGCCTTCTCGATCCTGTTCCTCTCGACACTTTCCTTCCTCGGTCTGGGCATCCAGCCGCCGGCGGCCGACTGGGGCGGCATGGTCAAGGACAACAAGGACGGCATCATCTTCGGCATATCGGCCGCGCTGGTGCCGGGCACGGCGATCGCCGTGCTCGCCGTCTGCGTCAATCTCGTCGTCGACTGGCTGCTGAAACGTACATCCAGCCTCAAGGGAGGGCGCGGCGATGCCTGAGCTTCTTTCCGTTCGCAATCTCAAGATCGAGGCGACCAGCTATCCGCCGGGCGAGCCGCCCAAGCGGGTGACGATCGTCGACGGCGTTTCCTTCGACCTCAAGAAGGGCAAGGTCCTCGGCCTGATCGGAGAATCGGGCGCCGGCAAGTCGACGATCGGCCTCTCGGCGCTTGCCTACGGCCGCGGCGGCGCCGAAATCACCGGCGGCGAGGTGCGGCTCGACGGCGCCGATATCCTGGCGTTGGGGAAGAACGGCATCCGGAAAATCCGCGGTGCCCGGGTCTGCTATGTCGCGCAATCGGCGGCGGCCGCGTTCAATCCGGCGCACCGACTTGGCGACCAGGTGATCGAAGCCTCGCTCAAGCATGGCTTGATGACCAGGGAGGAGGCGCGCAAACGGGCGCTTTATCTGTTCCGCGTCCTCGGCCTGCCCAACCCCGAAACCTTCGGCGAGCGCTTTGCCCATCAGGTTTCCGGCGGCCAGCTGCAGCGTGCGATGACGGCGATGGCGCTCTGCTCCAACCCCGAGCTCATCGTTTTCGACGAGCCGACCACAGCCCTTGACGTCACCACGCAGATCGACGTGCTGGCGGCGATCAAACATGCGATCGAAGAAACCCACACGGCTGCCCTGTACATCACCCACGATCTTGCTGTCGTCGCGCAGATTTCCGACGACATCATGGTTCTGCGACATGGCAAGCAGGTGGAGTATGGCAGCGTTCAACAGATCATCGAGGCGCCGCGACAGGACTATACCCGTGCTCTCGTCAATGTCAGGCAGGCCTATCGCGAGGAAGCCGCCGATCAGTCCGCTGCACTTCTCAAAGTGGAGAATGTCAGCGCCGAATATTCCAACGGCTTTAAGGTATTGCACGATGTCTCGCTGCATGTGCCGAAGGGGCAGACGCTTGCCGTCGTCGGCGAATCCGGCTCCGGAAAATCGAGCCTGGCACGCGCCATTACCGGCCTCTTGCCGCCGAGGAGCGGACGCATCGTCTTCGACGGCAAGCCACTGGTGCCCGATCTGAAGAACCGGCCGAACGACGACCTCAGGCGTATCCAGCTGATCTATCAAATGGCCGACACGGCGATGAACCCGAGGCAGACGGTGCGCGACATCATCGGCCGGCCGTTGACCTTCTATTACGGCCTCAGAGGTGCCGAGAAGACGGCCAGAGTGAAGGAATTGCTCGATCAGATCGAGATGGGCAACGGCTTCATCGACCGCTACCCGGCCGAACTCTCCGGCGGCCAGAAGCAGCGGGTGGCGATCGCGAGGGCCCTTGCCGCCAAGCCGGAACTCATCCTCTGCGACGAGCCGACTTCGGCGCTCGATCCGCTGGTGGCCGAGGGCATCCTCAAGCTGCTGCTGCGTCTGCAACAGGAGGAACAGCTGTCCTATATCTTCATCACGCACGACATCGCGATCGTCCGGGCGATTGCCGACAGCGTGGCGGTGATGCATCGCGGCAAGCTGGTGCGCTTCGGGCCGAAATCGACGGCACTGTCGCCACCCTTCGATGATTACACCGATCTGCTGTTGAAATCGGTGCCGGAAATGGAAATTGGCTGGCTAGAACGGGTACTGACGACGCGGAAGATGGCAAGCGCCGGGAATTGAAGGCGCGAAATCGTTCGGCACTCATCCGGATATGATGGCTTCGTTGGAAATTGGTGTCTTCAATACTCTGCCGGCACCGCATACACTTCCGCGGATGGATCTGCGAGGAACGAGCGCACCGTCGGTGGCAGCTGGCGTGAAGACAGCGGCAATGGTCCGCAACGCGACAGAAGCTCGCGCAGGTTGGGCTCGGCGCCGACATGCCGCCAGATCATCCGCGACGCATACGGGAGATTTTCCCGTCGCCACGAGATTCCCATTGTCGTCCCGCGCAGATAGACGCGCTGGTACTCATCGAATGGCAGGAGGATCGTCTGTGAAAGTACCGGATTTGGGCCGACGACTCGCTCCGTAATGAAGATCCGGTTTCGATAGAAGGCCGCAAGGCCGACATATTTCGAAAATTGCTGGATGCCGTTTCCAGCGTCCCGCAGACGCTCCATTGATTTGACATGCACAAGCCCACCCTTCTCCACAAAGCGGCTGCACGAACAGACAACCATTCCCGGCCAGGACGGGGAGCGATGATAGGTCTGGAAATAGCCAATATGGCGCCGGAGCGCGGTCAGATCGCCTGGGAACGCCCTTAATAGTTCGGAACTTTGATTGAGGTCTAGAGTCGGTTTGCGAAGCCGCTCGCGAAATAGCCTGGGAGCGAGACCGAAGTCGGCCGCGTCGAGATCGAAATACTTGGCTATGCGCGCGAGATTATGGGCAGACGGCCTCGTCTGGCCGTTGATATATCGATTGAATTGCTGTCGGTTGATGTCGATCGCGCGGCAAAGATGCGAAATGGAACGCTGCGTGGCACAGGCGATCTTGAGGTTCTCGACTAGGTGGGGCATCGGCGGTTCCGTCTTGAGGATAGCAGCGTAAACTCGCTCAAAGATGCGTCAAGTCGCGAAATTGCGTGAAGCAGCCTGATCTCTACGTTCCCCTCTAATAACGTTGAAAAGGGAACTGAAATGACACGTGAAAAGGATCAATCTTCGCCCCTGAGTATCGGCCGCCGTCACTTCGTTGGCGGTGCCGTCGCGCTGGGTGCTTTGCCAGTCCTCACCTCCGGCCTCTTGATGCCGCGCGATGCCCGCGCGCAGGAAGCGAAGCGCGGTGGTCATCTGAAACTCGGTCTCAAGGGCGGCGCCACCAGTGATGCGCTCGATCCCGCGACCTATAGCGCCTCGGTGTTGTTCGTGATTGGCCGTCTCTGGGGCGACACCCTTGTCGAATCCGACCCTAAGACCGGTACGCCCTTGCCGTCGCTGGCGACTTCCTGGACGCCATCGGCGGACGCATCCGTCTGGACTTTCAAAATCAGGAACGACGTGCAGTTTCACGACGGCAGCAAGATGACCGTCGCGGACATCGTCGCGACACTGAAGCGACACGCGGACAAGAATTCGCAGTCGGGCGCTCTGGGACTCATGGCCTCGATCACCGGTATCGAAGAAAAAGCGGGCGACCTTGTCCTCACACTTTCGAAAGGCAATGCGGACCTACCTTTGCTTTTGACCGACTATCACCTGATCATCCAACCGAAGGGCGGCCTCGACAAGCCTGCGGCGGCCATCGGTACAGGTCCTTACATTCTGAAAAGCTTCGAACCGGGCGTTCACGCAACCTTCGAGAAAAACCCGAAGGATTGGCGCTCCGACCGCGGCTTTGTCGACAGTGTCGAAATCCTCGTCATCAACGACAATACCGCCCGCGTTGCCGCACTTGCCTCCGGCCAAGTCCATTTCGTCAACAATGTCGACCCCAAGACAGTCCCGATGCTGCAGCGAGCACCGACCGTCGAAATCCTCCGGAATGCAGGCAAGGGCTTCTATTGTTTCCTAATGCATTGCGACACGGCTCCCTTCGACAACACTGATCTTCGGCTTGCGCTGAAATATGCCATCGATCGTCAGGCGATCCTCGACAAGGTTCTGGGCGGCTACGGAGCCATCGGCAACGACTATCCGGTCAATTCTAACTACGCTCTCGCCCCGACCGATATCGAGCAGCGCCCTTATGATCCAGACAAGGCCGCCTTCCACTTCAAGAAAGCGGGTCTCGACCGCTCCATTCAGCTGCTCACGTCAGACGCAGCCTTTCCGGGCGCTGTGGATGCGGCGATCCTGTTCCAGCAAAGCGCGCGCAAGGCCGGCATCACGATCGACGTCAAGCGCGAACCGGAAGACGGCTACTGGACCAATGTCTGGAACAAGCAGCCCTTCTGCGCCTCGTTCTGGGGCGGTCGTCCGACCCAGGATTCGCGCTATTCCACCTCTTACCTGTCGACCGCAGAATGGAACGACACGCGTTTCAAGCGCCCTGACTTCGACAAATTGGTTCTGCAAGCAAGGTCAGAACTTGATGAGGCTAAGCGCAAGGTGCTTTATCGGCAATTGGCCCTGATGGTGCGAGACGATGGCGGTCTGATTCTGCCCGTCTTCAACGACTACATCATGGCCTCTTCGAAAATGCTGAAGGGATATGTCGACGATATCGGCAACGATATGTCCAACGGCTACATCGGCAGCCGCGTGTGGCTTAATGCCTAAAGCTCTTCTGGATATATGACAATGTCAGACCTCAGCTTCACAACCATCGAAAATCAGTGGATCACCTTGAAGGATCGGACGCGGCTGGCGGCACGCATCTGGATGCCCGACGGCGCTGAGCAGAACCCCGTTCCTGCCGTGTTCGAATTCCTGCCCTACCGCAAGCGGGACGGGACCAGCCCCAGGGACGAGTCGACCTATCCGGTGTTCGCCGCCGCCGGCATTGCCGGCGTGCGGGTCGATATCCGCGGATCGGGCGAATCCGACGGCGTCATCGACGGCGAATATACCGAGCGAGAGCTTGCCGATGCCTGCGAAGTGATCGCCTGGATCGCGGCGCAGCCCTGGTCGAACGGCTCGGTCGGCATGATGGGCATCTCCTGGGGCGGCTTCAACAGCCTGCAGGTCGCAGCCCTGCGCCCGCCGGCGCTCAAAGCCGTCATCTCGATCGCCTCGACCGTCGACCGTTATAATGACGATATCCACTACAAGAACGGCTGCCATCTCTCGGCCCAACTCTCATGGGCGGCGACGATGCTTGGCTACCAGTCGCGTCCGCCCGATCCGGCACTTGTCGGCGAGCGCTGGAAGGCGATGTGGCTTGAGCGCCTGGCGGGCGAACCCTTTTTCATGGAGGAGTGGCTGGCCCATCAGCGGCGCGATGATTTCTGGCGTCATGGCTCGATCTCGGAGGATTTTTCGAGCGTCGAGATTCCGACGCTCGTCATTGCCGGCTGGGCGGATGGCTACCGCAATACGCCGCTGATGGCGGTCGAGGGTCTGGGCGAGAAGGCGAAAGCGCTAATCGGTCCCTGGGTGCACAAATATCCGCACTTCGCCTGGCCGAAACCGCGCGCCGATTTCCATGGCGAAGCGATCGCCTGGTGGAACAAATGGCTTCGTGGCGAGGACAATGGCATCGACGGGCTGCCGCAGGCCCGCGCCTATATTCTCGATGCCGTCCGCCCGGCGCCGCGGCGCGACAGCGATCCCGGTTTCTGGATCGCGCGTGATGTCTGGACGCCGCCGCATATGCAATGTTTCTACGTCGAGCAATTCGGCAGGCTGACCGAAGGCATGCCGATCCCGCATGCGCCCGAGCATCCGGTCTATCTCAAGTCTCCTCTCGATACCGGCACGGCATCGGGTGAATATTTCACGCTCAAGCCCGACGCCGAAATGGCAATTGATCAACGCTCGGACGATGCCGGCTCGCTGGTCTTCGATACTATACCGCTTGCCCATGATTGCGACTATCTCGGCCGGCCGGTGCTGACACTGCGGCTGCGCCCCCGGGCGGCGCATGCAAATCTCTGCGCCCGGCTGATCGACGTCCATCCCGACGGCACGGCCATGCGCGTCGCCTTCGGCGTCGTCAATCTTACTCACCGCGACGGCAATGCCGATCCGAAACCGCTGATCCCAGGCGAGACGGTGTCGATCCGGCTGGTGCTCGATGCCTGCGGCTATCGCTTCCGCAACGGGCATCGCATCCGCCTTTCGCTGTCCACCGCCTATTGGCCGATGATCCTACCGCCGCCTGAGGACGAAGGGATCGACATCGATATCGCCTCGCTCGGTCTGGGGTTGCCGGTGCTCGGCGACCATCGCAGCATCGCTATCGCGGCGCCGGCCAATCCCGATTCCCTGCCGAGATATATCGAGCACGCGGCTGCCGCGACGACACGGCAGATCGTCCGGGATCTCTCGGCCAATCGGACGGACTATCGCATCCACGAGGAGACCGGGCTTTATGAACATCCTGAGACGGGCCTGTCGACCCGGCAATTGCGCGAGGAAGTCTGGTCGATTTCGCCGGATGATCCGCTGTCGATGACCGGTGTGTCGACCTGGACCTGCGACATGCACCGTCCCGGCTGGTTCGTGCGGACCGTGGCAACGGCGCGGATTGCCTGTACCGCAACCGATTGGATCGTCAGCGCCGTCGTCACTGCGTTCGAGGACGACGTGCAGATCTTCGAAAAGATCTTCGCGGAAAAGAAGATTGCGCGCGATCTGATGTGATCGTCAAAGCATCGCGAAATGCCTGACGGCCTCGCAGACTGCGCGGAAGCCGTCGCGCGCGCCATCGCTCATATGGCGGGCGCGCAGCCAGGCATGCACCATCTGCGGCTCCTCCCGGAACCAGACTTCAATGTCCTCCGCAGTCAGCCGGGCGGCATAGTGCCGGCCGTCATCGCGAAGCGGATCGAAATGCGCGACGGTGATGAAGGTCGGCGGCAGTCCGACGAGCGAAGCTGCCTGCAGCGGCTCGGCGATCGCATTTCCTTCAGGTGCCCGCAGGATTTCGCGATAATAGGCGACATCGGCCGTCGTCAGGCCGGGTGCGGCGGCCATTTCCACATAGGACCCTGTATCGAGATCACCGCCGAGGCTGGGGTAGATCAGCACCTGGCCGACGACGCCCGACAGCTCCTCATCGCGCGCCCGTAAGGCAAGGCCGGCCGCGAGATTGCCGCCGGCGCTGTCACCGATCAGCACGACTTTGTTGCCGGCGGCAAGCAGATGTTTGAGCACGGCGAAGCCGTCGTCCGTCTGTGCCGGCCAGCGATATTCAGGGGCCAGCCGGTAATCGACGGAAACGAGTTCGGCGCCGGCAAAGTCGGCGATCTCGGCGCAGATGGCGTGATGGCTCTCAAGCGAACCGACGACGAAGCCGCCGCCATGGAGATAGAGCAGAACAGTCCGGGTGATGATTTTCCGCGGACGGTAGCGCCGGATCGGTATGCGCTGAACCATGCCATCCGCAAAAATCATATCCGGGGGCAACGGGCGGTCGAAGCGCGCGCAGAGAGTATCGTACCAATGCCGCTGCTGCTCGACCGGGGCTTCGACGGCGTCCGCGGGATAGAAGCTATCGCAAATCTGGAGAAACTGCAGGATGCTCTTTTCGGTGGGGACAGGCGATGGAGCGGACATTGAGGGTCCTTTCGATTTTGGACATGCGGATCATGCCCTTGGCCGACTCTGCGTCCATCATGCCCCTTTGCGACGGTGGCAATCTGTCTGGCCGCGACCCATGGATGTCGCGATGCTTCCTTATTTTGATCCTGCATTTCCAGGGCTTTGGCGCTTTTTTCAAAAAGATCCAATATTTTTCGCGGCCGACCCAAGGAAAGCTATCGGAGAAACGTCTCAATCCTGAAATAGCATCTTGCTTGATAGCTTGGGGGTAGGTGCGCATTGGATGCGGAGCTCATAGAACGAGCACAGCGCGGCGACAGGGAGGCCTTCGGGCAACTGGTCTCGCGCCATTATGATTTCGTCCGCGCGACGGCGTGGCGATGGTCGGGCAGTTCCACGGATGCGGACGATATCGCCCAGGAGGTCTGCGTCAAAATCGGCGCCGCCATCGGCGGCTTTCGCGGCGCAAGCCGCTTCAGGACATGGCTTTACACGCTGACGCTGAACGCCGCTCGCGATCACAGACGCAAACGCGCACGAGAGGAGCAGACGTTCCGCGCCTATGCGGTCGAACCGCAGCCGGATGCACCGGGCGGGAACGACGACGAGCTGGCAAGCGAATTATGGGCGGCCGTGCGCGCTTTGCCGGAACGGCAATGCGACGCCGTGCTGCTCGTCTATGGCGAAGGCCTCAGCCATTCGGCCGCCGCCGATGTCATGGGCTGCTCGGAGGCGACCGTCTCCTGGCAAGTCCACGAGGCGCGCAAGCGGCTGAAGGCCATGCTCGGCAAGGAAGAGGTATGATGGACAAGGAACTCGAAAAACTCTCCCGCCTCACCCCGCCGGCCGTTGATCCGGAGGCGCGCGCACGCGCCCTTGCCGCGGCGATGCAGGCCTTTGACAGCGCAGAAAATAATGCAGCGGTGGCCCAAGGAAATGCCAAAGGCTGGCGTCCAAGCTCCATCATCAACTGGATATGGAGCCCTGCTATGAATAAGAAATTCCTCGCCGGTTCAGCCCTTGCGACGCTGCTCGTCATTCCCGCTGCCGGCTATCTCACCCTCGAGCGGGCCCGCAACCAACCGATCGTCGACCAGGAAAAGATCGCCGGCACCGTTTCGAAAAATGAACTGCCGAAACCATCCCAACTCAGGCTTTCCGAAGCGCCGGCCGAAGAGAATCGGCCGGCTCAATCGTCGGCGGCTGATAGCGCTCAAATCTTGCAGGACAAGGAGCCTCAGGCGGCAAAGTCCGCTGCGGAGTTGCGCGCTGAATTCGATGCCGGCGAGATCGCCGTTCTTAAGAACAAATCGGATGAATCCGCGGCGGCCCTTGGCATGGCCAAACGTGCTGCGCCGGCTGCTCCTGGCGTGGTTGCTCAAGGCCAGCTACTGGCTGAACCGATGGCCGCCGTTGCCCCCTCGCCTGTTCCGCCGGCGGATGGACGTGCTCAGCTCCAGCTCGACCCCGGTCGCGAGCGCTTTGCCAATGCCGCGGCAAATCCGATCAAAAGTGTCGCGGCCGATCCGGTTTCTACCTTCTCCGCCGATGTCGACAGCGCTTCCTATTCCTTCGTCCGCCGGTCGCTCACCGGCGGGGCGATGCCGGATCCGCAATCGGTTCGCGTCGAGGAGATGATCAATTACTTCCCCTATGACTGGCCGGGTCCCGAGACGGCCGACCAGCCCTTCAAGGCGACCGTGACGGTGATGCCGACCCCGTGGAACCACGACACGGAACTGATGCACGTGGCGATCAAGGGTTATGACATCGCGCCGGCGACCGCGCCGCACGCCAATCTCGTCTTTCTGATTGACGTCTCGGGCTCGATGGACGAACCGGACAAGCTGCCGATGCTGAAGAGCGCCTTCCGGCTGCTGGTCAACAGGCTGAAGGCCGACGACACCGTGTCTATCGTCACCTATGCCGGCAATGCCGGCACGGTGCTCGAGCCGACGCGGGTGGCGGAGAAATCGAAGATCCTGTCGGCGATCGACAGGCTGGAGGCTGGAGGCTCGACCGGCGGCGCCGAGGGCATCGAGGCGGCCTACGATCTTGCCAAAAAGGCCTTCGTCAAGGACGGCGTCAACCGGGTGATGCTGGCGACGGACGGCGACTTCAATGTCGGCCCGTCGAGCGACGAGGATCTGAAACGCATCATCGAGGAGAAACGCAAGGACGGCATCTTCCTCACCGTTCTCGGCTTCGGCCGCGGCAATCTCAACGATTCCCTGATGCAGACGCTCGCCCAGAACGGCAATGGCAGCGCCGCCTATATCGACACCTTGGCGGAGGCGCAGAAGACCTTGGTCGAAGAAGCCGGATCGACGCTGTTTCCGATTGCGAAGGACGTTAAATTCCAGGTCGAGTTCAATCCGGAACGGATCGCCGAATACCGGCTGATCGGCTATGAGACGCGCGCCCTCAAACGCGAGGACTTCAACAATGACCGCGTCGATGCCGGCGATATCGGCTCCGGCCACAGTGTCACGGCGATCTATGAGATCACCCCCAAGGGAAGTCCCGCGGTCATGAATGACGAGCTGCGGTACGGCGTGCCCAACAAGGCGCCGGCCGAGACATCGGGCAGCGCGCATCAGGGCGAGCTCGCCTTCGTCAAGATGCGCTACAAGCGGCCGGGTGAAGAAAAAAGCGCCCTGATCACCACGCCAGTCGGTGACGGCAACGCGTTCGCCACTATCGATGCCGCGCCTGAGGACGTTCGCTTCTCGGTGGCCGTCGCCGCCTTCGGCCAGAAATTGAGCCGCACCGCCGCCCTTGATGCTTATTCCTATCAAGCGATTGCCGATCTCGCTGCGGCATCGCGGGGCGCGGATGCCTTCGGCTACAGATCGGATTTCCTCGGTCTCGTCAGGTTGGCTGACGGACTCAGCCAACGGTGAAGAGAGAAGCACCACAGAGCAGAGACCGCGTGGGAAGGCGGCCTCTGCGTCTGAGCGTTTGGAACGAGGAGTTCCCCTGTTCAGTCTGTGGACTGATAATCGATATGATTAAATCAGCCCACAGTATGAAACGGAAACCCATTAATACAGGTCGCGGGCTGAATTATTGTTGGTGTAAGATAGGGCGCTCTATCCCAGTTTTGAGCCATTGGCCGTGAGATAGACGGCGTAGAGCGACGTGGTTGCGGTGATGAAGAGGCGGTTCCGTTTCTCGCCGCCGAAAGCGACGTTGGAGACGATCTCGGGAATATTGATCTTGCCGATCAGCGTGCCATCCGGGTCATAGCAGTGCACACCGTCGCCGGCGCTCGTCCAGATCCTTCCCTTCCGGTCGACGCGGAAACCATCGAAAAAGCCCGCGGTGCATTCGGCAAAAATGCCGCGGTCGCTCAGCTGGCCGCCATCGGACACGGCGAGCTTTCTGATATGGCGCGGACCGTCGGACAGGTGCGATGCCCCGGTATCGGCGATATAGAGCACCGTTTCGTCAGGGGAGAAAGCTAACCCGTTCGGCTTGACGAAGTCGGACGCCACCCGGTCGGTTGCGCCTGTTGCCGGGTCGTGCCGGTAGACGTGGCACCCGCCGATTTCCTCTTCGCCGTAGTCGCCTTCATAATCGTGGAGAATGCCGTAACTCGGGTCGGTGAACCAGACGGTGCCGTCGGATTTCACGGTGACGTCGTTGGGCGAATTGAGCCGTTTGCCTGCGATCCGATCGGCCAGCACGCTGATTCCGCCGTCGAAATCAGTGCGCGTGAGACGGCGTGTCAGATGCTCGCAGGTGATCAGCCGGCCCTGATTGTCGACGGTGTTGCCGTTGGAGTTGTTGCTCGGCGAGCGGAAGACCGATGTCTGCCCGCTGGTGTCGTCGTAGCGCATCATGCGATTGTTGGGGATATCCGAGAAGACCAGGTAGCGCCCGGCGGCAAACCAGGCCGGTCCCTCCAGCCAGCGGCCGCCTGTCCAAAGCCGCTCGACGCGGGCATGGCCGACGAAGCAGCTTTCAAAGCGCGGGTCGAGAACCTCGAACCCTGTACCCTCGATTTCCCCGAACATGATGCCTCCTCGTCTCAAATTGTTATCGATACCATTCTGCCCTGCTTCGCGGCCTTCGTATAGAGATCGATGGACTGTGGAACGCAGCATTCCAGTAATAATATTGATTGTGCGATGATAGCGATAACTTTATCCTATCCGGAGTTGCCAACTCGGATAGCTGTTTTAAGGGCGGAGACCAGTGAAAAACGAGGATGAGCCAAAAGACAAGCGTCTCAAGGGAGGAGACGCCCAAAAGCTGACGATGGCTGAGGTCGCCAAATATGTCGGCGTATCGGCCATGACCGTTTCGCGCGCCTTTCGCCAGGATGCGAGCGTTTCCGAAGAGACGCGCAAGCGCATCATGGAAGCGGTCGATGCGCTCGGTTACGTGCTCGACCTTTCCGCTGGCAGCCTTTCCTCGCGGCGCAGCGGCTTCATCGCCGCGCTGGTGCCCTCCATCAACAATTCGAATTTTTCCGACACCGCGCGCGGCATCACCGACGCGCTGGAGAATACCGGCCTTCAGCTTCTGCTCGGTTATACCGACTATGCCGCTGAGAAAGAGGAAAAGCTGATCGAGGCGATGCTGCGCCGGCGTCCCGAGGGCATCATCCTGACAGGCGGCTCGCATACCGACCGGGCGCGGCGCATGCTTGATAAGGCCGGCATTCCCGTGGTTGAAACCTGGGAAATTCCGGAGGAGCCGATCAATCATGTCGTCGGCTTTTCCAACAGCGAGGCGATGTCGCTGCTGGTGCGAACGCTTGCCAGTCAGGGCTATCGCAGGTTCGGCTATATCGGCGGCACGACGGCACGCGATACGCGCGGCAGCCAACGGCGCAGCGGTTTCCTGAAGACTGTCGAGGAACTGAGCCTGGGACCGGGCCGGGCGATTTCCTTTGGCGTGCCGCCGATCACCATGGAACAGGGCGGCCAGGCAATCGTCAGTCTGTTGGAGCGCTGGCCGGACACGGAAGTCGTTCTCTGCGTTTCCGACCTGTCCGCCTTCGGCGCGATCATGGAATGCAAGCGCAGGGGAATGCGCGTGCCTGAAGATATCGCCATTGCCGGTTTCGGCGATTACGAGATCTCGTCGATCTGTCATCCCAGCATCACCACGATCAATGTCGACTGTTACGGCATCGGCCGCCAGGCCGCCGGCCGCCTTCTCGATGCCCTGCAGGGCAGCGGCGAGGCGACCGGCGATGAAATCACATTGACCGGCTACAGGGTCGTACTGCGCGAAAGCACGGATCGAAGCGCCCGATAATCCGTGCCTTGTCAGAAGGCGATCTGGACTTTCATCGACTTGCTGCGGTCGCTTGCCAGTTCAAAGGCGGCGACGGCCTCGTCGATCTTAAAGACGCCTGTCAGCAGCGGCTTCAGATCGACGCGGCGCGCGTTGATCAGCTCGACGGCGAGCGCAAATTCCTCGTGAAAGCGGAACGTCCCGCGCATCTCGATTTCCTTGGCGACGATCATGTTCTGCGGGATGGAGACATCGCCGCCGAGGCCGAGCTGCACGAGAACGGCGCGGGGCTTCAGCACCTCCAGGCCCGCGCGCACCGCCCGCTCATTGCCCGACGCCTCGAACATGACGTCGAAATATCCCTTGTCGGCGCCGTAGGCGGCAAGGTCGGCGACATGCGTGGCGACATTGATCGTCCGATCCGCGCCGCTGGTGCGGGCGATCGCCAGAACGCTGTCGGTCACATCGGTCGCGACGATTTCGCGGGCGCCGAGAACGCGCGCCGCAACGATTGCCAGCATGCCGATCGGGCCGCAGCCGGTGACGAGCACCCGTTTGCCCAGCAGCGATCCGGCGCGGCTGGCGGCATGCAATGTCACGGCAAAGGGTTCGGCGAAGGCCGCTTCGTGAATGGAGATGCCGTCGGCAACCTTGTGGCATTGCCAGCGCTCCGCCACCAGCCGCTGGCGAAAGCCGCCCTGAATATGCGGCATCGGCATGGCGCTGCCGTAAAACCGCATGTTGAGGCAGTGGTTCTGCTGTCCCTTCAGGCAATATTGGCAATGATTGCACGGCCAGCTCGGGGACACCGCAACGCGGTCTCCGATGGCAAGATCGCTCACACCGGCGCCCAGCGCCTTGACCGTGCCGGCGATTTCGTGGCCGAGGATCATCGGCTCGCGCAGGCGAACGGTGCCGAAGCCGCCGTGATTGTAATAATGCAGGTCGGAGCCGCAAATGCCGCCGGCTTCGATGGCGATTTCCACCTGCCCCTCGCCCGCAACCTCCGGCTCGCGCTCCTCGATCCTGAGATCCTTGGCGGCATGAATGACGATGGCTTTCATATCGAAACCCTCACACGACGGGAGTTGGAAGCGGGTTGCCGGCAAAATGCGCGGCGAGATTGTCTCTGACCAACTGGCCCATGGCCTTGCGGGTTTCGACGGTGCCGGAGCCGTGATGGGGCTGCAACACCACGTTTTGAAGCGTCAGGAAACGCGCATCGATCTTTGGTTCGTTCAGGAACACGTCGAGGCCGGCGGCCTGGATGGTGCCGTTCTGAAGGGCTGCGATCAGCGCCTCTTCATCGACGGTCGTCCCGCGCGAAACATTGATCAACATGCCGTTGGGGCCGAGCGCTTTCAGCACCTCGGCATTTATGATCTTCATCGTCGCCTGCCCGCCGGGGACGATGACGATCAGGAAATCGGCCCAATCGGCAAGCGCCACCAGGTCCGGCTGGTAAGCATAAGGAACATCCGTGTGCTCGTTGCGGGCGAAGTAAGCGATATCGCAGCCGAAAGCGGCAGCCCGCCTGGCGATCGCCTTGCCGATCCGCCCCATGCCGGCGAGTCCGACCTTCTTGCCGGCGACGCGCGTTACCAGCGGCATGGCGACATTGCCCCACTGGCCGGCGCGGACGAAAACATCGGCCTGCGGAATCTGCCGCGCCGTGGCAAGCAGCAGTCCGATGGCGATATCGGCGACATCCTCGGTCAGAACGTCGGGTGTATTGGTGACGCGAATGCCGTTGGCGCGGGCATAGGAGAGGTCGATGGCATCGGTGCCGACGCCATAACAGGAGACGATCTCGAGCGTCGGCAATTGTTTCATCAGTTCGGCGGAGGCGCCGAGTTCGCCACGCGTCGCAATGGCGCGAACATTCTTGCCGACCCTTGCAATCAGTTCCTGCTTATCGGCCGCTTCCCACAGGCGGTGAATGCGATACTTCGCCTCCAGATCGACCATATCCCATTCCGGATAGGCTCCGGCCATCAAGATCTCTAGCTCAGGCATTCCATCTCCGTCCCGCATTTTGACAGTTGATTATGTTATCGATAACATATAATTCGAAAAAGCGATGTCAAGTGAGTTTCACCTGAAGTGGCGGTATAAGCCGTCATTCGTAGCGACACCGGAGGAGTTATTTGCATGAAGAACCTGTTTGATCTGACCGGGCAGCTTGCCCTGATCACCGGCTCGAGCCAAGGGATCGGATATGCGCTGGCCGAGGGCCTGGCGCAGCATGGCGCCGAGGTCGTCATCAACGGCCGCACGCCCGAAAGCGTCAAACGTGCCGTCGAGAGCCTCAAGGCGCAGGGACTGTCTGCCCATGCGGCCATCTTCGACGTAACCAGCAAGGACGCCGCCAAAGCGGGCATCGATGCGATCGAGGCCGATATCGGCCCGCTCGACATCCTGATCAACAATGCCGGCATGCAGTTTCGCACGCCGCTGGAAGATTTCCCGGCGGACAAATGGGAGCTGCTACTGACCACCAACATTTCGAGCGTATTTTACGTCGGCCAGGCGGCTGCCAAAGCCATGATCGCCCGCGGCCAGGGCAAGATCATCAACATCGCTTCCGTGCAGAGCGAACTGGCGCGCCCGGGCATCGCCCCCTATACCGCGACCAAAGGCGCGGTGCGCAATCTGACGCGCGGCATGTGCGCCGACTGGGCCAAGCACGGCCTGCAGATCAATGCGATCGCGCCGGGCTATTTCAAGACGCCGCTCAATCAGGCGCTCGTCGACAATCCGGAATTCTCGTCCTGGCTGGAGAAGCGGACGCCGGCCGGACGCTGGGGCAATGTCGAGGAACTTGTGGGTGCTGCTGTCTTCCTCTCCGGCCGTGGCTCATCCTTCATCAACGGCCACACGCTTTACGTCGACGGCGGCATCACCACCTGCCTCTGACAGGGACGCGACGATGAAGCTCAAGAAAGAAACACCGCCTCCGGCCGTCGTGGTCATGGGTGTCAGCGGCTGCGGCAAATCCTCCGTCGGCGAGGGCATCGCCGCGCGAAACGGCATGCGGTTTGTGGAGGGCGATCAGCTCCACCCGGCTCGCAATGTCGAGAAGATGGCGAAGGGCATACCGCTCACCGACGACGACCGCCTGCCCTGGCTCGACCGGATCGGCGCGGAAATAAAGACCGCGCAAGACGCATCGCAGGGATTGGTGATTTCGTGTTCGGCGCTGAAAAGAAGCTATCGGGACAGGCTGCGGCAGGCGGCTGGCGGACGGCTGGCCTTCGTATTCCTCGAAGGATCGCGCGAACTGCTGCTGTCGCGGATGCAGGCCCGTCAGGGCCACTTCATGCCGGCGTCGCTGCTCGACAGCCAGCTGCAGACGCTGGAGCCGCCGGCCGGTGAAGCCGGCGTTGTGGCGGTGGCGATCGACATGGCTTTGGATGATATGGTGGCGCTGGCCTGTGAGGGGCTGAAAAGCGCGGCCATCAAGGGAGGGTTTCATGCAGGATGATTATCGAGCAGACGTCGCCGTCATTGGCGCCGGCATCATGGGAACGGCGATCGTCACGCGACTGATCGAAACCGGCCACAAAGTCTCGGTCTTCGATCTCGATGCCGAAAAGGTCGCGGCATTGACGGGCAAAGGCGCTCACGCGGCGAGCTCCGTGACGAGTGCCGTCTCGGCGTCGGAATTCTGCATTCTCAGCCTCAATCACGCCAGCATCGTGCGCGCCGTCGTCTTCGGCGAGAAGGGGGTTGCGGCGGCGGCGAGTGCCGACAAGCTGCTGATCGACATGTCCTCCATCGACCCTGCCGAGACCGCCGACATGGCGAAACGGCTGCGGGCGGACACCGGCATGGCATGGGTGGATTGCCCGCTGTCGGGCGGCGTGCCTGGCGCGCTCGGCGGAAAGCTGACGATCATGGCCGGCGGCAGCGCCGAGGATTTCGAGCGGGCGCGTGTGGTGATGCGGCATCTTGCCGCCAATTATACGCTGATGGGCGCCTCCGGCGCTGGGCAGACCACCAAGCTGATCAATCAGTTGTTCTGCGCCGTGCTGTTCCAGGCGGTGGCGGAAGCCGTCAAGCTCGCCGAAGCCGGCGGCGTCGATCCCGCAGCCATTCCGGCAGCCCTTGCCGGCGGCAGGGCGGACAGCCGGATATTGCAGGAATTCATGGCAAAATTTGCTGCCCGGGATTTCTCGCCGACCGGCCGGATCGACAATATGCTGAAGGACCTGGATTCGCTCCAGGCTTTTGCGCTGAAGACCAAGACGCCGCTGCCGATGACGGGTGCGGTGGTGGAAATTCACCGCCTGTTGTGCGCCGCCGGTCTTGGGCCGAAGGACTCTGCCGAGATGATGCGCCTTCTCGACGGATTTCGTCCCGGCTGATGTCATTTCGCGGGGTTGGGGATCGTCATTTTCCGCTTGACTATCGATGAATGTTATCGATAACATATTTTTATAAGAACTGCAGCTTTGGGAGGAGCCACAGTGGAAGCCAAGAGACTGCTGGAGTTCCAATCGATCACCAAGAGCTTTGGCGGCACGCAGGCGCTGCGTGACGTATCGATCGATCTGCGCGAGGGCGAGATCCTGGCGCTGCTGGGGGAAAACGGCGCCGGCAAATCGACGCTGATCAAGACGCTTGCCGGCATCTACAAGCCGGATCACGGCGACATCCTTTTTCGCGGCCAGAGCTACCATCATCGCCCGCCGAAACCGAACGAGCGCCAGCCGGTCGCCTTCATCCACCAGGATCTCGGTCTGATCGAGTGGATGACCGTCGGCGAGAATATGGGTCTGTCGCAGGGCTTCTCGATGCGAAGCGGTCTCATCGATTGGAACAGGACGCAGGCGCGGGCCAAGGAAGCGCTGAAGCTCGTCGGCTGCGACTTCGATCCGACGACGCGAGTCTCGGCCCTGTCGCGTACCGAAAAATCGCTCGTCGCCATTGCCCGCGCGCTTGCCGTCGAAGCCGACGTTCTGGTGCTCGACGAGCCGACGGCGAGCCTGCCCGCCGATGAAGTCGATCGGCTGTTCAACGCCATCCGCCCCCTGAAGGAGCGCGGCGTCGGCATGATCTATGTCTCCCACCGGCTCGACGAGATTTTCCGCATCGCCGATCGCGTCGCCGTGCTGCGCGACGGATGCATGGTCGGGCAGAAGCCGGTCAGCGAGACCACTCCCGACGAACTGGTGACGATGATCATCGGCCGCAGCAGTGACAGCCTCTTTTCTAAAGCCGAGATCAAACCCGGCAAGGCGATCGTCGAGGTTCGCGACCTCGTCTGCACCGGCACGAGCCCGATCTCCTTCGATATTCGAGAGGGTGAGCTGCTCGGGCTGGTTGGATTGCGCGGCGCCGGCCAGGAAAGGATCGGCCGGGCGCTGTTCGGCTGCGAGCCCTTCAACGGCTCGGTGCTGCTGCATGGCGAGACGCCGGATCTTTCGAGCCCGCGGCAGGCGATGGCGTCGGGTATCGGTCTGATTGCCCGTGACCGGACGGAGGAATCGGTCGCACTGTCGCTGTCCATTCGGGAAAATACCTATCTCAATCCTGGCGCCGTCGGCCGCGGGATTTTCTCCTTCCTGTCGCCGCGCGGCGAAGCCGATCTTGCCCATGCTATCGGCCATTCCGTCGGCCTCAGGCCGAACGATCCGGATCTGCCGGTGGAGGCGCTGTCGGGCGGCAATCAGCAGAAGGTGGTCGTCGGCCGCTGGCTGGCGACCGGCCGCAAGCTGCTGGTCGCCGAAGACCCGACCGCCGGCGTCGACATTGGCGCGCGCGCCGAAATCTACCGCCTGATCACCCAGGCGCTGGAAGCCGGTCTCGCGGTCGTCGTGGTCTCGACGGATTTCGAGGAAATCGCCCATATCTGCCACCGCGCGCTGGTTTTCTCGCGCGGAAAAATCGTCAGCGAACTGAGTGGAAGCGCTCTGACCACGGAGGCGGTCATCACGGCCGCCTCGGCGTCGGAAGCGGCTTGAGCCATCGGGAGAACAGCCATGCAATCCATTGAATCCACCGCGCTGGAGCCGACCAAGAGCGAAATGGCCGGCCTGTCCACCGGCCAGAAGATCGGCCGCCTGATCCCGGTTTACGGGCTGGTGATCCTCACCCTCGGCCTGATCGTGATCTTCTCGATCCTTCTGCCGGATACGTTCCCGACCGTGCTGAACGTCCGCTCGATCGTGTCGGACAAGGCAATCATCGCGCTACTGTCGCTCGCCGCGATGATCCCGATGGCGTCGGGCCGCATCGACCTGACCGTCGGCTACGGCATCGTGCTCTGGCACATTCTCGCCATCAGCCTGCAGACGGCCTACGGCCTGCCCTGGCCGGTCGCCGTCCTCATCGTTCTCGCGCTCGGCGTCCTCACCGGCTTCATCAACGGCCTGCTCGTCGAGGTCGCCAAGATCGACAGCTTCATCGCAACGCTCGGCACCGGAACGGTTCTCTACGCACTTGCCCTTTGGCACACCGGCGGCCGGCAGGTGGTCGGTGTCCTGCCGGACGGCTTTTATGCGCTGAACGGCACGATGTTGTTCGGCCTGCCGATCACCGGCTTCTATGTGCTCCTGATCGCGATCTGCATGTGGATCGTGCTCGAATATTTGCCGATCGGCCGTTATCTCTACGCCATCGGCGCCAATCCCAAGGCCGCCGCCCTCAATGGCATCCCGGTCCGCAAATTCGTGATCGGCGCCTTCGTCACATCGGGCCTGCTGGCGGCTCTGACCGGGGTCCTTCTCGCCTCGAAACTGCGCATCGGTCAGGCGAGCGTCGGCCTCGAATATCTGCTGCCGGCGCTTGTCGGCGCATTCCTCGGATCGACGACGATCAAGCCGGGCCGGGTGAACGTCTGGGGTACGCTGATCGGCGTCATCATCCTGGCGGTCGGGATATCTGGAATTCAGCAATTCGGCGGATCGTTCTTCGTCGAACCGCTGTTCAACGGCGTGACCCTGCTGATTGCCATCGGCATTGCAGGTTACGCCCAGCGCAAGCGCGGAGCTGTGAGGAGGATCACACCCGCGTCCAAATGAGGATGCCGGCTTACCGGCATTCCACAACAAACAAAATGGAGGAGTGAACATGAAGCGCAGGACTTTAATGCAGGCAACGGTCGCAACCGTCGCCCTTATGCTGAGCATGCCGGCCATGGCCGATTCAATGGCTGACGCCAAGGCCGTGGTCGACAAATACGCGTCCAAGGTGAGGGCCTGGGATGGCCCGACGAGCGGCCCCAAGGGCGCGAGCGGCAAGAACATCGTCATTCTCGCCGCCGATATGAAGAACGGTGGCATTCTCGGCGTCGTCAACGGCGTTCAGGAAGCGGCAGGCGCGTTGGGCTGGACGGTGAAGGCGCTTGACGGCGCCGGTTCGATCGGCGGACGGACGGCGGCCTTCGGCCAGGCCATGGCGTTGAAGCCCGATGGCATCATCATCAACGGCTTCGACGCCGTCGAGCAGAAGCCGGCGATGGAAGCGGCCAAGGCCGCCGGCATCCCGATGGTGTCGTGGCACGCCGCCTCGGCCGTCGGCCCGGTTCCGGACGTCGGCGTTTTCGCCAACGTGACCACCGATGCGATGGAAGTCTCGAAGTCGGCGGCCGATTGGGCCTTCGCCGATGCCGGCGGCAAGCCTGGAGTCATCATCTTCACCGACTCGACCTATGCGATCGCGATCGCCAAGGCCGACCGCATGAAGAAGGAGATCGAGGATCTCGGCGGCACAGTGCTGGAATATGTCGATACGCCGATCGCCGAAACCTCCCAGCGCATGCCGCAGCTGACCACCTCGCTGTTGCAGAAGTACGGCGCGAAGTGGACGCATTCGCTGGCGATCAACGACCTCTATTACGATTTCATGGGCCCGTCGCTCGCCTCAGCCGGGATTGCCGGCGACGGAAAGCCGGTGAACGTCGCAGCCGGCGACGGTTCGGAGAGCGCCTATCAGCGTATCCGCGCCAAGCAGTACCAGGCCGTCACCGTCGCCGAGCCGCTCAACCTGCAGGGCTGGCAGCTCGTCGATGAGCTGAACCGCGCTTTCGCCGGCGCCCCGTGGTCGGGCTATGTGTCGCCGCTGCATGTGGTGACCAGCGCGAACGTCGAGTTCGACGGCGGGCCGAAGAACAGCTTCGATCCCGATAACGGCTATCGCGATCAATACAAGAAAATCTGGGGCAAATAGGCCTTCAATCAGGGCGTATCGACCGATACGCCCTCCCCTCTCCGCATCACCATCGATCCAGCTCCGGCGAGTTTTGGAAAAGAGAAGCTATGATCATTCGTTATGCCTTGTTTGAAGGCGAAATCCATCCAGGCCGGGAAGAGGAGTTCCGCGCCTTTGTCAGAGAGCGGCTCGTCCCTCTCTGGACGAAATTTCCGGGTGCCGAGGAAGTCCGTGTGCTTGATGGAATGGAGCGCGACGACGGCGCCCCGGTCTATGCGATGGCGCTCGCCATCCGGTATCCCGATATGGATGCGGTCAACGCGGCGCTGCGCTCCGACGTACGCTTCGAGAGCCGCGAGGTCACCGGCGAACTGTTGCGGCTCTTCACCGGCAAGGTGCATCATCACGTCTTCCAGGCCAACGAATATCCGCCGCATACCGCCTGATATCGGCGATGCCAACCACACCGGCGAAGCGCCCGCGACGAGTTGCGGGCGCTTTTTCGATTCGGAACGCGCCCTCATGCGGGACCCGACAGTTACGGCGGCCCGGCTTTTCGGGACAATTTTTTATCCAAGGCGTCATTATTAAATTAAATAGTCTATCGATTTAGTAGATTATATCCGATCTTACCGTGCATCGTTCCTGCAATCATCAATCGAAACGGGAAGATCGACGATGACATTGGCAAAGACATTCAAAATCGCGTTGTTCAGTCTGCTTGGCTTCGGCGCCATGCACAATTCCGCTGCGGCCCAGGCGGATGCTCCCCTCCTTGCCAAGGTGCCGCCGGGCACCGTGCTGACGATCGGTGATCCGGTCACGCAGAAGGCGCTTGAAGTGTCCGGCCTCGATAAAGAGCTCACGTTCGAAGTTAAATGGGCCAATATCAGTGGCGGGCCGCAGACGTCGGAAGCCTTCCGTGCCCATGCGCTCGATGTCGGCTCGGTGGCCGAGATCCCCTCGATCTTTGCCAACTGGAACAACCTGCCCGTCCGCAACATCGCCTATCGCGAACGCCGTGACCCGATCGCCAATCCGATCTACCGCTTCGGCATCGCGCCGGGCGCCGGCGTCAAGACGCTTGCGGATTTCCGCGGCAAACGCATTGCCTTCAGTCCCGGTCAGGCCCAGGGCACGCTTGTCCTGCGCGCGCTTCACGCGGCGGGTCTGAAGAGCAGCGACGTCACCCTCGTGGAATTGCCGAGCACCGGCGACGTATACCCGAAGGCGCTGGCCAGCAAACAGGTCGACATCGCGCCGCTCGGCACCGTCTATATCAGGCGCTACATCACCCAATACGGACCTGACGGCGCCACGCTTCTTGAGCATGGCCTGCGGGATGATCCCGGCCACCTTTATGCACCGCAATGGGTTCTGGACGATCCCGCCAAGGCGGCGGCTCTCGCGGAATTTGTCGGCCTGTGGGCGCGCGCCACCGAATGGGTGAACCGCAACCCGGACCTCTGGATCAAGGAATACTACGTCGGTCAGCAGGGCCTCAGCCAGGAAGACGGGGAATATCTCGTCAAGATGACCGGCGAACAGATCGTTCCCGCCGATTGGAGCGACGTGAAGAAGCGCCATCAGGAAACGATCAACCTGCTGGCGGACGAGCTCGGTTACAAGCCTTTCGACGTCGAGCAGATTTTCGACCATCGCTTTGAAAAGCTCGGTGCGGCGGCTTTGGCCAAGGGCCTGTAATTTTCGATATCCCTTCGCAGAGGAGATCTGAAGCATGGCAACCATTTGGGATGCGGGCGAGGCGAAACTATCGCCGCGACCCGGCAGCAGAATTGAGCATTCAGGTTCACGTCTGGCTAAAATGGCCAGCCCGATCAGCTCTGCCGGCCCTCGTGCCCGGCGCAGACTGGGTCCGGGACCGGCGATACCGCTCGGGCTGCAGATCGGGCCGGCATTGCTGGTCTTGGCCTGGGTCGTCGGCTCGGCGCTTGGCTGGATCGACCCACGCACCCTGTCGGCGCCCTGGACGGTGGTCGAGGCTTTCGCACGGCTGATAGAGCAGGGTCGGCTGCAGGACAATTTCGTGACGTCGGCGACGCGCGCTTTGCTCGGCCTTGGCATCGGCTTGCTGATCGGCACGATCCTGGCCGTCATCGCCGGTCTTTCCCGGATCGGCGAGGCACTGATCGACGGGCCGGTCCAGATCAAGCGGGCGATCCCGACGCTGGCGCTGATCCCCTTGCTCATCCTGTGGTTCGGCATCGGCGAGAGCATGAAGGTTACGACCATCGTGCTCGCCGTCATCGTGCCGATCTACATCCATACGCACAATGCATTGCGCAGCATCGACAGCCGCTATGTCGAACTGGCCGAGACGCTGCGCATGAGCCGGAAGGACTTCATCCTTCAGGTCGTGCTGCCGGGCGCTTTGCCCGGTTTCCTGCTGGGGCTGCGCTTTGCCGTCACCCTCTGCTGGGTTTCCCTCGTCGTCGTCGAGCAGATCAATGCCACCAGCGGGCTCGGCTACATGATCGATCTTGCCCGCAATTACGGGCAGACCGACGTCATTCTCGTCGGCCTCGTGGTCTATGTGCTGCTGGGTCTGGTCTCGGACGGTCTCGTCCGCCTCATCGAACGGAGGGCTCTCTCATGGCGCCGCACCCTGGCAAACTGAAGCCGGCGGCCACGGCCGTCCATGTGCGAAACCTCTTCCGCCGGTTTGCGGCAAAGACGATTCTCGATGGCGTCGATCTCGATATCGCGGAGGGCGAGTTCGTTGCCTTGCTCGGCCGCAGCGGCTCCGGCAAAAGCACGTTCCTGCGCGCCCTTGCCGGGCTCGATCACGGTGTCGAGGGAAGCGGAACCCTTGAGACGCCGGAAAGGCTCTCCGTGGTTTTCCAGGATGCCCGCTTGCTGCCGTGGCGCAGCGTCATCCAGAACGTCACGCTCGGCCTGCCGGGCGCCTCCGGCCAGGAAGGCGGCAGGAAGGCTTTGGCGGAAGTGGGACTTGCGGGGCGGGAAGTGGCATGGCCGAACCAGCTATCCGGCGGTGAGCAGCAGCGGGTCGCGCTTGCCCGTTCCCTGGTGCGCGAGCCGGCCTTGCTTCTCGCCGACGAGCCCTTCGGCGCGCTCGACGCGCTGACCCGGCTGAAGATGCACGATCTGCTGCGGGAATTATGCGCAAGGCACCGTCCCGCCGTGCTGCTCGTCACCCATGACGTCGACGAGGCGATCGCGCTGGCCGACCGGATTCTGGTTCTCCACGAAGGCCGGCTCATCGAGGATCTCAGGATCGATCTGCCGGCGCCGCGCGATCACGGCGATCCGCGTTTTGCAGAGTTCCGAAGCCATCTTCTCGGCCGGCTCGGGGTCAGCGTCCCCGGCCGCAAAGCAGCCTGATATCAGCGGAGAAGCAAGCCAATGAGCACATCGAAACGGCAAATGCGACTCGGCGCCTTTATCATGGCGACCGGCCATCATATCGCTGCCTGGCGCCATCCGGATGCGCAGGCCGATGCCGGCCTCAATATCGATCATTACCGGGACCTGGCGCAGACCGCCGAACGCGGGAAATTCGATCTCGTCTTCATCGCCGACAGCCCCGCGGGATGGGAGCGGGCCGCGGATCCGGAAGCGTTTCGCCGCATTGCCCAGGGCGCTCATTTCGAGCCGCTGACCCTTTGGGCCGCCCTCTCCCAGGCGACCAGTCATATCGGCTTCGTCGCCACGGCATCGACGACCTACGAGGACCCCTATCTTCTCGCCCGCAGATTCGCGTCGCTGGATTATATCTCCAGGGGCCGCGCCGCATGGAACGTCGTCACGACGGGCGCCGACGTTTCGAAGAACTTTTCGATCGCAGGCCATCCCGCCCATGCCGATCGTTATGAGCGGGCCGAGGAATTCGTCGACCTGGTGAAGGGATTGTGGGATTCCTACGAGGACGATGCCTTTATCCGCGACAAGCAAAGCGGGGTCTATCTCGATCCCGGCAAGGTGCATCTCGTCAATCACAAGGGCAAGTTCTTCTCGGTGGCGGGTCCGCTCAATGTCGGCCGCCCCGTTCAGGGCTATCCCGTCATCGTGCAGGCCGGCGCATCGGAACCGGGACGCGAACTTGCCGCCCGCACCGCCGAGATGATCTTTACCGCCAATCAGACGCTCGACGATGCCCAGGAGTTCTATTCCGATGTCAAGGGGCGGCTTGCCCGCTACGGGCGGCGGCCGGACGACCTTTTGATCAGCCCCGGCATATTTCCCGTTCTCGGCGGGACGGAGGCCGAAGCCCAGGCGAATTACGACTATATCCAGTCCCTTGTTCACCCTTCCATCGCCTGGAACATCCTTGCCCGCCACTATAAGGGCGTCGATCTTTCCGGCTATTCGCTTGATGATCCCGCCCCTCCCCTGCCGGGAGATACCGAACTCAACAAAAGCCGCCTCAAGCTGGTTTCCGACCTGGTCTCGCGCAATCATCTGACGCTGCGCCAATTCTATCTGGCGGTCGCCACCGCGCGCGGCCATCGTACCGTCGTCGGAACGCCCGAGCAGATCGCCGATGCGATGCAGAGCTGGTTCGAGAACGGCGCCGCCGACGCCTTCAACATCATGCCGCCGGTCCTGCCCACGGCGCTCACCGACTTCGTCGATCAGGTCGTGCCGATCCTGCGCAAGCGCGGCCTGTTCCGGCATGAATATGAAGGCACGACGCTGCGGGAGAATCTCGGCCTCCAGCGCCCGCCGAACGGTTTTGCGCTTCAGGCGCAGGCTGCACAGGCAGCCGTATGATCTTCCCGGAGGCCTTTCCTGGCCTCCTTCTTCCAACCAGGCAGAACCGCGGCATCGCATGAGCAATCATTCCGAATTTCTCTGGTATATTCCGAACGACGTCAGACCCGGTCATCGCGGGGATTCCGCCGTCGACAACCACAACAGCCTGGATACGCTGACCAGCCATGCGCGGGCGCTGGAGGAGCATGGCTGGAAGGGCGCGCTGATCGGCACCGGCTGGGGCCGGCCCGACACATTCACCGTCGCGGCCTCGCTTGCTGCGCGCACCACCACCTTCGAGCCGCTGATTGCGATCCGGCCGGGTTATTGGCGGCCGGCGAATTTTGCTGCCGCGGCGGCGACGCTGGACCATCTGACGGGCGGCCGGGTGCGGATCAACATCGTCTCGGGCAAGGATAATCTCGCCGCCTATGGTGACAGCGAAGGCGACCAGGCGCATCGCTATGGCCGTACGAAAGAGTTTATGCGGCTGGTCCGCCGATTGTGGACGGAAGAAAACGTCACGGCGGGAGGCGATCATTTCCGGGTCGCCGGCTCCACCGTGGTGCCGCGCATCGCGGCCCGCGGCGACCGCCGTCATCCCAAATTCTATTTCGGCGGCGCCTCGGAAGCGGCCGAGCGGGTGGCGGCGACTGAGGCCGATGTCCAGCTTTTCTGGGGCGAACCGCTCGAGGGCGTCCGCGAGCGGATCGGCCGGCTCAAGGGACTGAGCCGGGACCTCGACCGCGATCTCCCACAGCTGGAATTCGGGCTGCGGATAACGACGCTGGTTCGCGATACAACGGATGAGGCCTGGGCCGACGCCGAGGCGAAGGTCGCCGAGATGGCCAGAAGCAAGGGCGCCGGCTGGCACGATCACCAGCGCGTGCTCGCCGTCGGCCAGCAGCGGCTGCTCTCTCTTTACGAGCGCGGCGACGTTCTCGACGACAATCTCTATACCGCGCCGGGCAGGTTCGGCGGCGGCGGTGCCGGCACCACCTGGCTGGTCGGTTCGGCGGCAGACGTCGCCCGCTCGCTGCGCAAATACCAGGATCTCGGGATCACGCATTTCGTGCTGTCCGACACGCCCTATCTCTCGGAGATCAAGCGGCAGGGCGATCAGCTTCTGCCGCTGCTGCGCGGCTGAAGCCGGAGGCGGCGAGGCTGTGCGACAGCGTCAGGTCGCCGGCGCCACGCATCGGTTGCGGCCGGCATTCTTGGCGGCGTAGAGATTGGCGTCGGCGACCGGCAGCGCCGCCTCCAGGCTCCCGGCCAAGGACCAATCCGCCAGGCCGATGGAGCAGGTGACGTCAAGATTCGGGGCCACCTCGGACCAATCGTGGTCCTGCACCCGCAGGCGCAGCCGCTCGGCAGCGGCAAAGGCGTCGACGGCCCACGTATCGGGCAGCAGAAGCAGGAATTCCTCGCCGCCCATGCGGATCGCCAGACCGCCTTCCGCGCCGGCATCACCCAGCAAGCCGGCAAGGCGGGAGAGGACGATATCGCCGATCGAATGGGAAAAGACATCGTTGATGCGTTTGAAATGGTCGATGTCGCAGAGCATCAGGGCCGCATGGGTGACGCCGGATTGGGCCCACTCCCGGCACTTGAGCTGCAATTCGCGGCGGTTGCCGAGACCGGTCAGCGGATCGGTGCGCGAGGCCCGCACCGCCTCGCGCTGTTCGGCGGCAAGCCTCAGGTTTTCCTCCAGCAGGCGCTCGCGCTCCAGACGGGCACTGTCTTCCTTACGGCGCATCGTCTCCAGATCGAGCGAAAGCTTCATCGTATAAGCGCGCGCCGAGGCAAGCCGACGGTAATCCTCGACCACCAGCTCGTGATAGATCCTGTGATGGTCGAAGGCCGCCCGCCAGTCGCCGGCCATTTCGGCAATCCGGAATCGCATGTCGAAATGACGCAGCTTTATGCGCGGCACGGCCAGAACCTGCTCCAACGCCTCGATGCCGGCAAGCAGCGACTGCGCTTCATCGAAAGCGCCCTGCCCTGCCAGAAGATAGGCGTACCAGTAGGAGGTCTCCGCCAGCAGCACAGCGTCCTCAGCGACGCGGGCGGCGGCGATGGCCGCGATATAACGGGCAGCCGCTACAGCGTCGTCGCCGCGCGTCCATGCCAGAAGCCCAAGATAGCAATGGCATTCGGCAATCTCATAGCTGAGGTTTTCGGTTTGAGCCTCGGTCAGGATCGACTGCAGCTGCGCTTGTGTTCGCGCATGCAGGGCCTCGTCGATGTCCCGCCCGGCTAGCCGATGTTCGCCGAGTGCGCGTGCTGCCATGCGGCTGGCAATCGAGCGGGCAATCAGCACGGAGCCTTTGTCCAGGCCGCTCGTTTCGGCATAGTGCAGACTTTCGGCCGCAGCCTCGGCGGCGCGATCGAAGTCGTTCGAATCGAACAGGGCCACCGCATAGGCGGTGCGCGCCCGCCAATTGGCCAGGGGATCGGGGCAGGATTTGGTGCGTTTCTGGCAATCGGTCAGCAGGCCGAAGCCGGTTTCCAGATCGCCGAGCGCCACGAGAATGCCGCCATGGACCGATTGAAGGGAAATGACGGCAGCCTGATCCTGGCAATATCTGAGCCAGGTTTCGGCGCGAAGGCAGATCTTCAGGCCTTCCGCCAAGGTCTCCTTGTTGAAATGGATGAGCGCCAGTCGATGTGAAACACGCAGGGCTCCGGCAACATCACCCGCTTCGAGTGCTGCCTCATAGGCGGTTTCCGCCATCTCGAGCGCTTCGCCGGTGCGGCATTCCCAGTCCAGGCGTACGGCACTGTCGAGCAGTTCCTGCCAGCTCGCTGCCAAGTTCTGATCGTGCCTTGACTTGGAAGACGCCCGTCGTGCCACCTCTGCCCCATTCTTTCCGCACCGCATAATCTGCGAGAACTTCTAACAATTCTCAAAGAGTTGCGCTTAACGGCGAACTTCGTCGCTGAACATCGGTGCTGGCAAGCGGATTCAAACGGTCCGTTTTGCAACAGGAGATGTGTGTCAATTCAAATCGGCAACTTGATGTACTCTTTCCGGCGCAGACTTCGGGCCATTTACGACGTAAAATGCGTCAAATTATACAAAAACCGCATCATAATGGCGCCTTATCGGCCTCGTTTACACTCTCTAAAATATCTCCTCCTATTTTTAAGCATATCGGAGCGACGTTCTGAGGATCGTCACCTAAGCCATGATGGCCGGCCAGGTATCCCGAAATCCCGCATGAAATCGACGTTGTCACCCTGACGCCCGTCCCGCTTTAGACGCGACGCGCGCAGTGGCGGCGGGCGGAGGCATGCGGGACAGATCCTGGTCACAGACACCTTTAAACCTCGCCGACACGATGGAGAGCGCGAATGAACAGTATTAAGAGTTTCGGGATCGCGATGCGTCTCGCCCTTGGTTTCAGCTTCCTGATCCTGCTGATGGCCGGCCTGAGCATCTATTCAGCGGTACAGGTCGAGCACATCAACAGCAATCTCGGAACGATCAACGACGTCAACAGCGTCAAGCAGCGGTTTGCCATCAACTATCGCGGCAGCGTGCACGATCGGGCGATTGCCGTTCGCGACGTGACCCTGGTGACCTCCGCCGACGAACGCAAGGCGGCCGAGGCACTGATCGAAAAGCTGGCCGCCACCTATGCCGAGAATGAAAAGCGCATGGCGGAGATGGTTGCATCGCCGGCCGGGGCGACGGATCAGGAAAAGACCATTCTGAGCGAAATCGCCGACATACAGGCGAAAACCAATCCGCTGGTCGCGCAGATCATTGCGTTGCAGGAGAAGGGCGACGGCGACGCGGCCCGCAAAATCCTGCTCGAACAGGCGCGGCCGGCCTTCGTTGCCTGGCTCGGCGCCATCAACAAATTCATCGACTATCAGGAAGCGCTGAACAAATCGATTGGCGGCGAGGTTCGCAGTACGGCAAGCGGCTTCAAACCGATCGTCCTGACGGCGCTCGGCATCGCGGCTCTTCTTTCGATCGTTGCCGCTGCCATTACATCGCGCACGATCGTCGGCCCGCTGGCAAAACTGCAGCTGTCGCTGAAGGCGATGGCCGAAGGCAATCTCGACGGCGATCGTCGCCTCGAAGCGCGGGGCGATGAGATCGGCAAGCTTGCGCGGGCCGTGGCCGGCTTGCGCGATGCCATTTCGGCAAAGGCCGAGCGGGAAGCAGACACGGAAGCCAAGCGGGCTGTGGCGGAACGGCATCGGCTCGAACAGGATGCCGACGAACGCCGCACTCTTGCCGAACAGACCGACCGGGCTGTCGGTCAGCTCGGCACTGCACTGCAGGCATTGGCCGACGGCGACCTCACACAGCAGATCGACACGCCGTTCATCCCGTCTCTGGAAAAGCTCAGAGCAGACTTCAATACCGCGGTCGAAAAGCTGCGCGCCGCCATGCAGAAAGTTGCCCAGAACGCCAGCGCCATCGCCGCCGGCGCACAGGAGATCCGATCTTCCTCGGACGATCTCGCCAAACGCACCGAACAGCAGGCCGCATCCGTTGAGGAAACCGCCGCTGCGCTGGAGGAGATCACCACCACCGTCGCCGACTCGAGCAACAAGGCACAGGAAGCAGGACAGCTCGTTCGCAAGACGAAGGACAGCGCGGAACGTTCGGGCAGCGTCGTCCGAGGCGCGGTCGACGCCATGGGCAAGATCGAATCCTCCGCCACCGAAATCGGCAGCATCATCGGCGTCATCGATGAAATCGCCTTCCAGACCAACTTACTTGCGCTGAATGCCGGTGTCGAAGCCGCCCGAGCCGGTGAAGCAGGCAAGGGTTTTGCGGTCGTTGCCCAGGAGGTGCGCGAATTGGCGCAACGTTCCGCCAAGGCGGCGAAGGAAATCAAGGAGCTGATCAATGCTTCGAACGGCCACGTGAAAAACGGGGTCGCCTTGGTCGGCGAGACCGGAAAAGCCTTGGAAGAGATTGTCGCACAGGTGCAACAGGTCGACGGCAATGTCGGCGCTATCGTCGGCGCTTCGCAAGAGCAGGCAACGGGGCTGAAGGAGATCAACACCGCTGTCAACAGGATGGATCAGGGCACGCAGCAGAACGCCGCGATGGTGGAAGAAGCGACAGCCGCCGCCCATAATCTCGCCAAGGAAGCCGACGCATTGTTCCAGCTCCTGGGTCAGTTCAGCATCGGGGGCGCGGTGGCATCGAAGCGCACAACGCAGCCCGCTGCCGCGGCACACCATGCTCAACCCGTGGCATCGCCGGCGCGCCAGATGATCGCCAAGGTGGGCAGGTCGTTCCAGGGGACGGCGACCCAGGGGAATGCGGCATTGGCCGGCGATTGGGAAGAGTTCTAAGTCGCCTGCCTCTCCAGCCTCTGCTGAAAATCAAACGGACGAAGGGCAGCGTTTGCTGCCCTTCGCTTTTTTGTCTTATGCCTGGGCCGGAACCTTGGCCGGAAGCAGGGCGTTGATCACCACCGCGACCGCGATATTTGCCGCTAGCGCCAGCAGTCCGGTATAGACGGTGAAGGGTTCGCCGCCGAGGCTGATCATATGCAGCGGCTTCCAGCCGGCATCCCAGACGAGGAAGGTGCCGCCGCAGAAGCCGACGAACCAGCCGGCAAGCAGACCAGGTGCGCGGAACCAGTTGGTGTAGAGACCGAAAACCAGGGCCGGAAGCGTCTGCAGGATCCAGATGCCGCCGAGCAGCTGCAGGTCGAGGGCGAACTGCGTCGGCAGGAAGATGATGACGAGCAGCGCGCCGACCTTCACCACCAGCGACGTCACCTTCGCGACCTTCGCCTCGCCCGCATCGCTGACCTTCGGATCGACATAGGCCTTCCAGAAATTGCGGGTGAAGAGATTGGCCGCACCGATGCTCATCACCGCCGCCGGCACCAGTGCGCCGATCGCGATCGCAGCGAAGGCGAAGCCGGAGAACCAGCCCGAAAACAGCGTCTTGAACAGCGTGGGAACGACGTCATTGGCACTGTCGAGCTTCAGGTTGGCGGCATGGCCCATGTAGCCGAGCAGGGCCAGAAGCCCGAGCAGCAGCGTATAGGCGGGCAGCATGATCGCGTTCTTGCGGATCGTCTTGCCGCTGTTGGAGGCGAAGATGCCCGTCAGCGTATGCGGATACATGAAGGCGGCGAGCGCCGAACCGAGCGCAAGCGTGGCATAGGCGACATACTGATTGCCGCCGAGCAGCAGGTTGCCGGAGCCCTTGGCCTGGAAGGCCGCATCGGCCGAGGCGAAGACATTGGCATAGCCGCCGAGCTTCGAGGGGATGAGTGCGACGGCTGCGATCACCACGATATAGATCATGATGTCCTTGACGAAGGCGATCAGGGCCGGGGCGCGCAGACCCGCCGAGTAGGTATAGAGCGCCAGCACGATGAAGGCGATCGCCAGCGGCAGTTCGCCATGCAGCCCGAGCGCCTTCAGGACCGCCGTCATGCCGACGAGCTGGAGGGCGATGTAAGGCATGGTGGCGATGACGCCCGTCGCCGCGACGGCGAGTTCGAGGCCGCGCGATCCATATTGGCCGTGAACGACGTCGGCGGCCGTGACATAACCGAAATCCTTGGCGCGTTTCCACAGGATCGGCATGACCATGAAGACGAAGGGATAGACGACGATCGTATAGGGCAGCGCGAAGAAGCCATAGGCGCCGACCGTGTAGACCAGGGCAGGGACGGCGATGACGGTATAGGCGGTATAGAAATCGCCGCCGACGAGGAACCAGGTGATCCAGGTGCCGAAGTTGCGGCCGCCAAGGCCCCATTCATCGATATGGGCGAGCGTCTCGGGTTTGCGCCAGCGGCTGGCGACGAAGCCCATGACGGTGACGAGGGCGAAGAAGAAGATGAAGACGGCAAGCGCCGTGCCGTTGATGTCAGTCGTCATGGCGAACGCTCCGATAGGCAATCCAGGTCAGCGTCGCCGTGATCGGCACCCAGAGAAGCTGATACCAGTAGAAGAAGGGAAAGCCGAAAAGCGACGGCTCCCGGAGATTGTAGAATGGCGGCCAGAGCAGGCCGATGTAGGGAATGATCAGCAGCCACAGCGCTGCCTTGCTACGTGGTTTTTCCATGTCGGAGTACCTTTCAGGCGCCGTAATTGCGGTCGCCATGTTCCAGTTGTCGGCGTGGAAGGCAGGTCTGTCAGCCGGCGGCGGCAGCAGGCCCGGTTCGGGTCGCTCGAGCTTTTCCGGCCAATCGGAAGCTGATGTAACGCATGTGAGTTCCTCCCAACGGCTTGGCGCTTGGCCAGCCGTGAATGGAGTCCTAGGGCGTTGGTTTTATCCTCACAAGATGGGCGCAGAGCCGAAATACCGGGGCCTACCCAGAAGTGGGTAGGTGCGGATTTGCTTCGATTTTCGAGACGATGCCATGGTCGAGCGCATAGCGGATGAGGCCTGCCGTGGTAGCGATGCCGAGCTTTTTCTTGAGGTTCTTGCGGTGGGTTTCCGCCGTGGCGGCGCTTATCCCGAGCGCTTCGGCGATCTCGCGGTTGCTCCTGCCGGCAACGATCAGCCCGAGCGTATCGCGCTCGCGTGGCGTCAGGGGATCGCTCCCCTCCTCTACGCGCTCACCCATCAGCGCGTCGAAGACGCCGGAGGAGAAATAGGTGCCGCCGCCCGCCACTGTCTCGATGGCCGCGACGATCTCGTCGGTGGACACGTCTTTCAGCACATAACCGGCGGCGCCATGCATGACCGACGAGGAAATATACTCGCGGCTGTCATGCATGGAGAGCATCACGACGCGGGTCTGCGGAAGTTCGCTCCTGAACAGTTCGATCGCATCGATGCCGCTGAGCTTCGGCATGTTGATGTCCATCAGCACCACCTGCGGCTGGATCTGCCGGGCGATGTCGAGCCCGGTCTGCGCCAAGCCCGCAGTGCCGGCAACCTCGATATGATCGAAGGTTTCGAGCACCGCCTTCAATCCGTCCAGCACCAGCGGATGGTTGTCGATCAGGAGCACCCTGATTTTCTGGCGTTCCGTCATGCGGCTTCCGCCTGCTTGTCAGTGGGCAGATTGGCCGATCTCGGCATCATCGCCGTCAAAGTCGTGCCGGCTTCGCTGCTGTCGATGAGCAGCAGGCCGCGGAAGTGCGCCATCCGCTCCTGCATGTTGCGCAGGCCGAGGCCCGAGCCGCCGGACGCGCCATCGAAGCCGCTGCCGTTGTCGGAGATGGTCATGCGGGCGCGGCCGCCGTCGCTCCAGAGCTTGACCGAGAGCTTCGAGGCGCCCGAATGCCGCTCGACATTGTTGAAGGCCTCCTGGGCGACGCGATAAAGGGCGGTACTGGCTTCCGCCTTCAGCGTGCCGGTGAAGCCCGAGGCGTCGATCTCCGTCTCGATGCCCGTGCGTTCGGCAAAGTGATGGCAGAGCGCCTCCAGCGCAGCCGTCAGGCCGAGATCGTCGAGCACGCGGGGGCGCAGATCATGCGAGAGCAGCCGAATTTCCTTGATCGCGCCGTTCAGCGCCTCGACGCCGCGCTCGATGGTCAGCGCCGCATCGTCGACATTGGTCCTGACTTTGCGGCCGGCGAGATCCATCGCATAGCGCACGCCGAGAAGGGTCTGGGAGATGCCGTCATGCAGCTCGCGCGCCAGCCGTGTGCGCTCTTCTTCCTGGGTGTCGATGACCCGCTGCGTCAGTTCCTTCAGCCGGCTGTCGGCCATGCGGCGCTCATGGAAGGTCAGCAGCATGCAGGTGGTGAACACGACGAGCACCGAAGGCACGGCGATCAGCGCGACGATGACGAAGGTCCGTCTGATGTTGGCGCGCGTCACCGCATTGGCGGCGGCACTCTGGGCAAAGACGTCATCCAGGTAGACGCCGGTGCCGACGACCCAGTGCCATTTGTCGAGGCTGACGACAAAGGAGAGTTTGTCGGCGATCTGTCCGGTCGATGGCTTCTGCCATTTGTACTGGTGCAGGCCGCCGCCGGCCTTTGCCGTGGCGATCAGTTCGGCGATGACCTTGTCGCCATCGGGATCGGTAAGGTCGAGCCAATTTTGCCCATGGCGGAAACTCTGGCGCGGATGGACGATATTGTTGCCGTCGTAATCATAGACGAAGAAATACCCGTCCTTGCCGTAGTCGAGCGAGGTCAGGATCTCAGCCACCTGCTGCTTGGCGGCCTCGTCGTCTACCCCGGCCTTGTCATAGATTGTCTGGATGGCCGATAGCGCAAGATTGGTCAGATTGAGGATCTCGGCTTCCTTGGTCTTCAGCATGTTCTGCTCGAACGTGTCGATGCTGTTCTTGGCGAGGTTTGCCGATTGCCAGGTGATGAAGGTGGTGATCGCGAGGATCGAAATGACCAGCGGGACGATCGCCAATACGATGATCTGGTGTCGTAGCGTCAACGGTCATTCCTCCCAAGGATCTGCGCCCGGAATTATGCCCTTTGTCCGATATGAGTCCAGCCGCCCGGGCGCGATCGCTATTCCAGCGGCACGAACAGGCCGAGCTTGACGTCGCGCAGCACGACATTGGTGTGCATGCGGCGGATCTGCGGATTGTCAGCCATGATCAGGGCGGCGATGTCGTCATAATGCTCGACGTCGCGGGCGGTGACGATCGCAATCAGATCGACGGCGCCGGTGACGTAATAGACCTGCTGGATATGATCCTGCTTCTCCGCCCAGACGCGAAATTTCGCCAAAGCGTCGTAATTGTCCCGCTCGATCTCCATGCCGACGATGAACACCATCGCTGTTCCCGTCGCTTTCCGATCAACGACGGCGACCTCGGCCTTGATGATCCCCTCCTCGCGCAGCCGTTTCAACCGCCGCTGCACGGCCGAGACCGACAGGCCGATCCGTTCGGCGATCGTTTCGGCCTTCAGCTGGCAATCGCGCTGAACGATATCGAGGATGTCACGGTCAAAACGATCCAGCTGTTCCATTGTCCATTCCCATTTCAGCTGCGGCACATCATACATTCTGCCGCATTCGATGCGCGAGGAAGATTATTTTGCACAAAATATGCAAAATAGGTGATAATTGCGCGAAAAAACCGCGTTATTTTATCATTATCCTTCGCATCTCAAGTTCAGCCGGACCCATGCATGTCGGATCAACCCTTTCCTGCTCTTCGCGTCGAAGATCTCCACAAAAGCTTCGGCTCGCAACAGGTTCTCAAGGGTATCTCGACCGAGGCCCACAAGTCAGATGTGATCTCTATCATCGGCTCGTCGGGTTCCGGCAAGAGCACTTTTCTCAGATGCATCAATTTCCTGGAAACACCGGATCGCGGCCGCATTGCGGTGAACGGCGAGGAAGTCGGGATGAAGTCCGGCCGCGACGGGAAGCTGCAGCCGCAGAGCTGGCGGCAGATCGAACGGCTGCGAACGGGGCTCGGCATGGTGTTTCAGAGTTTCAATCTCTGGGCTCATCGCACCTTATTGGAAAACGTCATCGAGGCGCCGGTCCATGTCATGGGCATTTCCAGGCGCGAGGCAATCGAAAAGGCGGAGGCCCTGCTTCACAAGGTCGGGCTCTTCGACAAGCGTGACGCCTATCCCGCCTTTCTCTCCGGCGGTCAGCAGCAGCGCGCGGCGATCGCGAGGGCGCTCTGCGTCGATCCTGCCGTCATGCTGTTCGACGAGCCGACATCGGCGCTCGATCCGGAATTGGTCGGCGAGGTGCTGAAGGTCATCCGCGATCTCGCGGAGGAAGGCCGGACCATGCTGATCGTCACGCATGAAATGCGCTTCGCCCGGGATGTGTCGAGCCGCGTCCTCTTCCTGCATCAGGGGCGGATCGAGGAGGAAGGGCCGCCGGAGCAAGTTTTCGGGGCGCCGGTCAGCGCCCGCTGCCGGGAGTTCACCAGTCTCGGCGCCCATTGATCCACATCAGCCATCATCGACAACACACGAACCTGGAGAATTCTGCGAATGAAACTGCTTCCCATGCTTTTCGCCGGCGCGGCCCTTGCGCTTTCCGCCGTCACCGCACAGGCCGAAGTCCGCTTCGGCGTCATGAACGAATCCTACCCGCCCTTCTTCGCCAAGGACGCCTCCGGCGAGTGGCACGGCTGGGAGATCGATCTGATGAACGCCGTCTGCGCAGAGATGAAGGAAAAATGCTCGATCGTCGACATTTCCTGGGATGGTCTCATTCCGGCTCTCCAGAGCAAGAAGTTCGACGTGATCTGGTCGTCGATGTCGAACACGGCGGAACGCTCGAAGGTGATCGATTTCACCGACAAATATTATAACACGCCGAGCACCCTGATCGGTCCCAAGGACCAGAAGCCGGGCGCCACCGCCGAGGACGTGAAGGGCAAGACCATCGGCATCCAGGTGTCGACGATCCAGTCTGAATATTACAAGAAGTATTTTGCCGGCGCCGCCGAGGAAAAGACCTACCAGACGCTCGACGAGGCTTTCCAGGATCTGGCCTCCGGCCGTATCGACTACGTCTTCGGCGATTCGCTCGCGCTCGACGCGTTCCTCAAAAGCGACGGCGGCAAGGATTGCTGCGCCAAGATGGGAGATGTCGCCGACGACAAGGAAATTCTCGGAGCCGGCGTTTCGGCCGGATTGCGCAAGGAAGACACGGAGCTGAAAGCCAAGCTGAACGCGGCGATCGCTGCCGTTCGCGCCAACGGCCAGTATGACGCCATCACCAAGAAATACTTCGACTTCGACATCTACGGCGCGAAGTAAGCACTGCAAAAAATGGCGACCGCGCAACAAGGCATTCTGGATCTGCTGTCTCCCTATCCTCCGGGATGGGGCGGCGTTCTTTTGACAGGTGCTGTCTCCACGGTCGCCATCTCGGCTTGCGCCTTCGCCATCGGCCTGCTGCTCGGCACCGGCGGCGCACTCGGAAAGCTTTCCGGCAATCGAGCACTGCGCCTGGTGCTCGATCTCTACACCACGCTCATCCGCGCCGTTCCCGAACTGATCCTCATCGTCGGCCTCTATTATGCCGGCACCGACGGCCTCAACCGGCTGCTGGCGGCACTCGACCTGCCGCCGGTCAATGTGAACGGCTTCGTCGCCGCCGTCGCAGTGCTCGGCTTCGTGCAGGGCGCTTATATGACCGAGGTGCTGCGCGGCGCGATCCTCGCCATTCCCACCGGTCAGATCGAGGCGGCCAAGGCCTTCGGCATGGGGCCGATGCTGCGGTTCCGCCGCGTCCTGCTGCCGGCGCTGTTGCCGAACGCGCTGCCGGGGCTTGCCAATCTCTGGATGTCGATCACCAAGGACAGCGCGCTCGTCGCGGTCGTCGGCTACCAGGAACTGGCGCTCGCCACCCGGCTGGCCGGGGCAAGCACCAAACACTATTTCGTGTTTTTCCTCGCCTCCGCCTTTCTCTACCTCGCCATCACTCTCGTTTCCAACGTCGCCTTCAAGCTGATCGAAGGGCGGGTGCGGCGCGGACAGCCGCGTCTCGCCTGAGGAAGCCGCGCCCATGAGTTTCACCTGGATCTCCTCCTATTGGCCGCTGCTTCTGACCGGCGCCTGGCAGACCGTGGCGCTGCTGGTCATCTCAGTGGTGTTCGGTTTCATCATTGCCATCGGACTCGCCTTCGCGCAGGTCAGCGGCGGCAGGCTGACGCGGCTGCTGGCCCGCGGCTACTGCACCTTCTTCCGCGGCACGCCGCTGCTGATCCAGCTCTGGCTTCTCTACTATGGAGTCGGCTCGCTGCTGCCGATGATCCCCGGCATCCGCCAGAGCCTGTTCTGGCCGATCCTGCGCGAGGGCTTCTTCTTTGCCGCCGTCAGCTTCACGCTGAATTATGCGGCCTATGAGGCGGAGGTTTTGCGCGGCGCGCTGCTTGCCGTTCCCAAGGGCGAGCTGGAAGCCGGGCGGGCTTTCGGTCTGTCGCCCTGGAAGCTGACTCGCCGCATCTGGCTGCCGCGCGCCATCCGCATCGCCCTGCCGACGATTGCCGGAGAGATCGTCATGCAGCTGAAGGCGACGCCGCTCGCCTTCACGGTGACGGTGATGGATCTCTACGCCGTGGCCAACAAGGTTCGTCAGGATACGCTGCTGGTCTATGAGCCGCTGCTCGTCGTCACTCTCTTCTATCTCGCCCTGACCGCAGTGATTGCCCGCGTCTTTCGAGGTCTCGAAGCGCAAGTGCCGGTTCGTCGTTAGCCGATCGGAAAGAGCTCGCTATGAATCCCGCCGCCTGTCGGAGCGAACAACGCACACTCACCCCTTTGTAAATGAAAAGCACGCCCGCCGGTGACGGCGCGGCGGCCCGAATGGAGACCCTTCATGAACAGGACACGAATCCTCGATGGCGGCATGAGCCGCGAGCTGCTGCGGCTCGGCGCCGAATTGAAACAGCCGGAATGGTCGGCGCTCGCGCTGATCAATTCGCCGGATATCGTCCGCGAGGTGCATAAGGAATTTATCGCCGCCGGCTCTGAGATCATCACGACCAACAGCTATGCGCTCGTGCCCTTCCATATCGGCGAGGACCGATTCCAGAAGGAGGGGCCAGCACTGATCCGTCTCGCCGGTCGCCTGGCGCGCGAGGCGGCCGATTCAATCGCCGACCGCAAGGTGCTGGTCGCCGGTTCGTTGCCGCCGATCTTCGGCTCCTACGAGCCACAGAATTTTCAGCCTTCGCGAGTGCAGGATTACCTCAAGGTGCTGGTCGAAAACCTCGCCCCCTTTGTCGACATATGGCTCGGCGAGACGCTGAGCCTGATCGCCGAGGGCGAGGCCGTCCGCCAGGCGGTGGCGGCATCAGCCAAGCCCTTCTGGATCTCCTTCACGTTGGCGGATGACGCGGCGGATATCGAAAGCGGCGAACCGAGGCTTCGCTCCGGCGAAAGCGTCGAGGCGGCGGCATCCTGGGCAGTGCCGTCAGGCGCCGAAGCCTTCCTGTTCAATTGCAGCAAACCCGAAGTCATGCGAGCCGCCGTCGAGACGGCCGCCGGGACGTTCCGGAAGGCGGGTGCCCAGATCGAAATCGGCGTCTACGCCAATGCCTTCGAAGGGGAACAGGGCGAATCGGCCGCCAATGAAGGTCTGCACGAGACTCGCGGCGACCTGAACGACGACGCCTATTCGCGTTTTGCCTGCTCCTGGGCCGAGGCTGGCGCCACGATCATCGGCGGTTGCTGCGGCATCGGTGCCGCTCATATTCACCGCCTCGGCAAGGTGCTTTTGCGCTGACACGGCAGGGCGGCGGTGGTTGTCATACCGCCGCCGCCACGCATCGATGGAGATGATGGCGCACCATTATTTTCGGTGCCGTCACTTGTGTTTCTGCAGGGGAAGAGCCTGTCGATAAATAACTTGATTTATCAGCTTTTATAACTCGGCCTCGTATTTAACTCATGGAAGGTCGTCATGAATTTTAGATCCGGAGCCGGCTGGCTGGTTGCCTCGATTATTTCTGTTTCCGTTGTTTTCTTTGCCCCGTCTGTGATGGCTGAGCAGAAGACGATCGCCGATGTGATCGGCCGTCACGTGAAGGTCGAGCTTCCGGCCAAGCGCGTCGTTCTCGGCTTCTATTTCGAAGATTACATGGCCGTCGGCGGCGAGAAGGCCTATGACTCCGTCGTCGGCATTTCCCGCGAGGCATGGGAAGGCTGGGTGCCTGCGAACTGGAAGATGCACATTACCCACCGCCCCTCGCTCGGCGACATCGCCGATGTCGGCGAAGTGGAAGCACAGACCTTTTCCATCGAGAAGGTACTGAGCCTCAACCCCGACCTGGTCATCCTCGCAGTCCCAGGCGCTCGGCCAGGACGTCCATCGCTTGGAAGAACAAGGCATTCCGGTCGTCGTGGTCGATTACAACGCCCAGACGGTCGAGCGCCATGTCGCCTCGACCGTGCTGTTCGGACAACTGACCGGTCAGGATTCGCGCGGCAAGGAAATCGCCGATTTTTATGCCGGCGCGCTGAAGGACATCGCCACCCGCATCGCCGCGTCGGGCAAGCCGAAGCCGAAGGTCTATGTCGAATTCGGCAATAAGGGGCCGGCGGAATATTCCTTCACCTACGGCAAGAACATGTGGGGCGCCATGTCCACGGCAGCCGGCGGCGACAATATCGCGGCACCCTTCGTCGAATGGTGGGGGCCGATCAATCCCGAGCAGGTCCTGGCGTCCAAGCCAGACGCCATCTTCATCTCCGGCCGCGAGAACAACAAGAGCGAGACCGCCCTGCCGATGGGCGAGGGCGTGAAGGCCGACGAAGCCCGCGGCAAGCTGAAGGCCTTCGAAACCCGCCAGGGCTGGAGCGAGCTTCCCGCCGTCAAGAACGGCCAGCTCTTCGGCGTTTATCAAGGCGCGTCCCGGACGATCTCGGATTTTGCGATGGTGCAGTATATCGCCAAGCAGCTCTATCCCGAGCAGTTCAAACACGTCGACCCGGTTGCCGACTACCTCGGCTATTACAAGAAGTATCTGCCGGTGGTTCCCGAAGGCACCTTCGCCATTGCCGTCAAGGGTTGATCCCGGCCGGCCCATCTCCGCGAGCGCCATCTTCGATGGCGCTCGCTTCCAATCGAGAGTTTTCCCATGACAGTGACCGCCCGCAATGCCGAAGCGATCGGCGCGCACCGGCTGCGTGAACGCAGGCGCTGGCGCAGCCTGCTCCTTTTTGTCGCGCTGATGGCGGTCTGTCTCGTTCTCGATATCGCGACAGGCCCCTCGCTGCTGTCGCCGGCAGAAGTGGTGCGGTCGCTCACGGGTCTCGGCGAGCGGGCAGGAATGACTGATGCCATCGTTCGCGGCTTGCGCCTGCCCATGGCGCTGATGGCGCTTGCCGTCGGTGCAGCGCTCGGGGCCGGAGGCGCGCAGATGCAGACGCTTCCCAACAATCCGATGGCCAGCCCCTATACGCTCGGCATGGCGGCCGCGGCCGGGTTCGGAGCAGCCCTGGTTCTGGCGCTCGGCGGCTTCGGCCTCGATGCGATGATCGCCGTGCCGCTCGGCGCATTTGTCTTTTCCATGCTGGCGGCGCTCTTTCTCTTCACGCTTGCATCGATGCGCCGCATGACAGCGGAAACCATCATTCTCGGCGGCATCGCCCTTCTGTTCCTGTTCCAGTCGCTTCTGTCGCTGATCCAGTTCCTCTCCTCGCCGGAGCTGTCGCAGCAGATCTTGTTCTGGCTGTTCGGCAGTCTGACGAAGGCGACCTGGCCGACACTCGGTCTGACCGCGGCTGTCACGTTCGTCTGCTGCGCTATGCTCATGGCGGATTCCTGGAAGCTGGCGGCCCTGCGCATGGGCGAGATGCGGGCGGCAAGCCTCGGCGTCAATGTCCGGCTCTTACGCATGAAGGTCCTCGTCATCGTTGCCATCATGACAGCGACCGCCACCAGTTTCGTCGGCGTGATCGGCTTCATCGGCCTCGTCGCCCCGCACATCGCCCGCATGACGGTGGGTGAAGATCAGCGCTTCTTTCTGCCGATGTCGGTCGTCAGCGGCGCGCTGATGCTGTCGGCCGCCTCCGTCGTGTCGAAGTCGATCATTCCAGGCGCGCTGTTTCCGGTCGGTATCGTCACCGCCATCGTCGGCGTGCCGTTCCTGCTGTGGCTGATCTTTGCGCCGAAGAGGTCCGGCGCATGATCCGCCTCGAAAACATCGCCATCGAACGCGGCGGGCAAAGAATTGTCTCCGGTATCGATACCTGCCTGGAGGCTGGCAAGATCCACGCTGTCATCGGCCCCAACGGCACAGGCAAGACCACGCTTCTGCGGGCGCTCTTCGGCGACTTGCCGCTCGCCGAGGGCAGGCTCACGCTTGGCGGCAACAGCCTCTCCGCCGGACGCACGAGCGCGCGGACGCTGAAGTCCTGGCGCGAAAGCTTCGCCTATATGCCGCAGGATACCGCCGCCGATATTGCGCTCACCGTTCTCGAAGTCGTGGTGCTCGGGCGGCTTGGCCGGCTCTCGCTGCACATTGATGACGAGACGCTCGACATGGCGATGACGCGGCTTTCGCAGGCCGGCATCGCCCATCTTGCCGGCCGCGACATCGCGTCGCTGAGCGGCGGGCAAAGGCAGATGGCGCTGTTTGCGCAGGTGCTGATGCGCGCGCCGAAAGTCATGCTGCTGGACGAACCCGTCAGCGCGCTCGATCTGAAGCATCAGATCGCGCTGCTCGACCTGGTGCGCCGGGAAACGCGCGCCAATGGCTGGGTCACCATGGTCGTGCTGCATGATCTCAATCTGGCCTGCCAATATGCCGACAACCTGCTGGTGATCGCGGATGGCGCGATGAAAGCGAACGGTCACCCGCAATCGATCGTGACGCCTTCGCTGATCGCGCAGACCTATGGCGTGGATGTCGAAGTTTTGCGCGACCGCCGCGGCCAGCCCGTCATTCAGCCGCTGGTCGCCGAGACTGTGTGAGTGCCGCCAGCCGCAGCCGCGTTCACTGCGCTTTCGGCGCCGTCTTCTGCAGCTCGAGCAGAAGCTCGATCAGCTTCGGCGCCATCACCCTGATTTCCGAAAGGTGGACGGCGCTCAGCCTCGTCAGAAGCTCGTCCGCCTTCTCGGTCAGCAGCAGCGTCTGGCGGCGCCTGTCTGTGGGATCGGCATGGCGTTCGACCAGCCCGGCATCCGACAGCCGCCCGACGAGCTCGGTCGCCGTATGCGGCGCGATGATCAGCCGCTCGGCGAGCATGCCGATGGTCATGGTTTCGCCGCCGCGTTGCCCCTTAATCGCCAGCAGCGCCTGATGTTGCTGCACGGGCAGTCCTTCGGACTGGGCGGCCGACGCGCTGAAGTCCATGAACTGACGAAGCGCGAATCTGAGGTCGGCGAGCGCCTCGTAATCCTCCTGTCTCAGCGGCGGCGGGATTTTCTTCACACTCATTCTCCTCTGCCGCTTGCTTCGCAGGAGGCGATCCATGCGGGCGCTATTGCCGATCTCGAATAGATGGGCAGCCGCCGGCCGGTCAAGTGTGGCATCTTCCGAGAGATTTTCGCCTTCTTGCTTTCGTCCATTGATTTATATCGTATCGCGATATAATGACGCCACTCAAGCAGACCCATTTCCGCGTAGCAGAGGCTTCCATGGCGCAGCATCAACCCAGCAACCGGCCGCATGATTTTACCGGCGGTCTTTCCCGGCGCGAGGCCGGCGATTTCACCACCGACAGGCGGGTTCTCCTGCTGGTCGGGATGTCCATCATCGTCGGCACGGCGGGCGCCTTTGCGGCCTGGTGTCTCGTCAGCCTGATCGCGCTGGTCACCAATGTCATCTGGTTCGGAGAGATCGGCATTCAGCCTAACTCTCTGGCTTCAGTGCCGCGCTCGCTGTGGGTGGTGCTGGTGCCGCCGCTCGGCGGACTGGTCATCGGCCTGATGGCCCGCTTCGGGTCGGAAAAAATCCGCGGCCACGGCATTCCCGAGGCGATCGAAGCGATCCTGATCGGCGGCAGCCGGATGTCGCCGAAGGTCGCCGTGTTGAAGCCGCTGTCGTCGGCGATCTCGATCGGTACCGGCGGCCCGTTCGGCGCCGAGGGGCCGATCATCATGACCGGCGGGGCGATCGGATCGCTGTTCGCGCAATTCTTCCATATGAGCGCGGCCGAGCGGAAGACGCTGCTCGTCGCGGGTGCAGCCGCTGGCATGACGGCGATCTTCGGTTCACCCATCGCCGCCGTCATGCTGGCGGTGGAACTGCTGCTGTTCGAATGGAAGCCGCGCAGCTTCATTCCCGTCGCCGTTGCTGCCTGCGTGTCGATCTGCTGGCGTCCGCTGCTCTTTGGCACCGGACCGCTGTTCCCGACCCATTTCCAGGTGGATTTGCCCTGGTGGGGAATTTTCGCCTGTGCGGCAATGGGCATCATATCGGGGCTGCAATCGGGATTGCTGACGACACTGCTCTATCGGATCGAGGACTTGTTCGAGGCGCTGCCGATCCATTGGATGTGGTGGCCGATGCTCGGCGGTCTCGTCATCGGCCTCGGCGGCCTGATCGAACCTCGGGCGATGGGTGTCGGTTACGACATTATCGATGGCCTGCTCAACAACCGGCTGCTCGCACCGGCGGTGATGTCGATCCTGCTGGTGAAGACCGCCATCTGGCTGTTTGCCCTGTCGTCGGGCACCTCCGGCGGCGTGCTCGCGCCGCTTCTGATTTTCGGCGGCGCGCTCGGATGGCTGGTCGGCCTTGTCATGCCCGGCAATGATCCGGGCTTCTGGGCGCTGCTCGGCATGGCGGCGATGATGGGCGGAACGATGCGCGCGCCGCTGACGGGGACCTTCTTTGCGATGGAGATCACCGGCGACATCAGCACGCTCGTTCCTCTGCTCGCCGCAACGGTGGTGGCCTATGCCGTCACGGTTCTTCTCTTGCGCCGCTCGATCCTCACCGAGAAGATCGCCCGCCGCGGGCAGCACATCACCCGCGAATATGGCGTCGATCCCTTCGAACTCTCACGGGCAAGGGAGATCATGATCGGTGATGTCGACACGCTTCCCGTTACCATGACAATCGGCGAGGCCTGCGATTTCTTCGCCTCCGAGCAGAAGACGCACCGGATTTATCCGGTGGTCGATACGCAGGGCAAACTGGCCGGCATCGTCTCGCGGGCTGATGCCCTGCTCTGGCAGGGCAAGCCCGACCTCGCCGCCCAGACGCTTGGCGAAACCGTCACGGATGATTCCGTTCCCGTCGGGCATCCTGACGATACGGTCGCATTCATTGCCGATCTGATGCTGTCGACGGATAACGGCCGTATTCCGATCGTCGATCCGGCATCGGGCAGACTGCGCGGCCTGATCGCCCGAAAAGATCTGCTGCGGCTGCGCAGTTCCTTGAGGTCCGCGGAACTGGACCGGCGGCCCTATCTGACCGCAGGAGCGAGAAGCAAACCGTGATGGCCGCGCCGCTTGCCACTCCTCCAGTTTTGGCTTATATAGTCATGATGGTCACTCTAGTCATGAGGCTGAGCAATGCAGCCATCACGGGAAGGCGATGAAAGCTGGACCGTTGCCAGCGCAAAGGCGAAGCTTTCCGAGGTTATCGAACGGGCGCAATCCGCGCCGCAGACGATAACCCGGAACGGCAAGCCGAGCGTCGTCGTCGTCTCCGCTGAGGAATGGCAGCGCAAGACTGCGCGCAAGGGTACGCTTGTCGAATTTCTGATGAGTTCGCCGCTGCGCGGCGCTGATCTGGATCTCGAGCGTCAACGCGACGAACCGCGTGATCCTGAACTGTGAGGCTTCTGCTGGACACCAACGTCCTGTCCGAGGTGACGAAGCCGAACCCTGACATGCGCGTCTTGGCGTGGCTGGATAAGCTCGACGAGGATCGCACCTTCATCAGCATCGTGTCGATCGCGGAGATCAGGCGTGGTGTCGCCTTGATGGACAGCGGACGAAAACGCGACGCGCTGACCGAATGGCTTGCCCGGGACCTGCCGCAACGCTTCCAGCGCCGCATCATCCCGGTGGAGGAGCCGGTTGCCTTGGCCTGGGGCGACCTGATGGGCCAGGCGAAGCGGAGCGGTCGCGGCCTCTCCTCGATGGACGGCCTGATCGCAGCAACCGCGGTTGCTCACGATCTCACTCTGGCTACACGTAACACCAGAGATTTCGTGGGATTCGGGATCGAACTCGTTGATCCCTGGCTCGATCCTCTCGATCTCTGGGTCGATCCCTAGACCGTGTAATCCGGGTAGGCCTGGGGCCGCAGCCTTCAATGCAGCCCGAACAGGTTGAGCAGCTCCTCGCGGTGCCGGACGAATTCCGGTGCGCTGCGGTCGCGCGGGCGCGGCAGATCGATGTCGATCAGGCGCGGTTCGGCCCCCTTTTCCCGCGGCAGGATCAGGATCCGGTCGGCGAGATAGATCGCTTCCTCGAGATCGTGGGTGACGAGAATGGTCGTCACATCCTCATCGCGCCAGATCCGGGCGAGTTCCTGCTGCATGCCGATCTTGGTCATCGCATCGAGCGCGCCGAGCGGTTCGTCGAGCAGCAGGATTTCCGGCTGGACGGCAAGCGCTCGGGCGATGCCGACGCGCTGTGCCATGCCGCCGGAGAGTTGCCGGGGATAGGCCGCCTCGAACTGCTGCAGACCGACGAGCTTGACGTAGTGACGCGCCCGCGCCCTCGCCTGCTCGCGGGTGAGGCCTCTCGTTTCCAGGCCGAAGGCGACGTTGCCGAGCACATCGAGCCAGGGAAGAAGGCGCGGCTCCTGGAAGATGACGGCGCGTTCCGCGCCGACGCCGCGGATCGCCTTGCCGTCGACAAGCACGTCACCGGTGTCGGCCTCTTCGAGGCCGGCCAGAACCCTGAGCAGGGTCGTCTTGCCCGAACCGCTGGCGCCGACGATTGCAAGGCTTTCGCCGGAGCGGATGTGGAGATTGATATCTTTCAGAACCTGCAGATGGCTGCCGTTCAGCTTGTAGGATTTGGAAAGGTGACGGATCGTCACCTCTCCGCGGCGAATGTCTTGGGCGAGGCTCATCACTCTTCCTCAGTTGCTTGCCGGCTTGGCATCGGCCGCGAAGATGATGTCCTTCGCCGCCAGCTGGCCTTGCTTCAGTTTGCCCTCGCGAACCAGGACGTCGATCCAGAACTGGATATCGCGTTCAACAGGCAGGCCGCCGGCGCGCACGCCGTAGCCGCGGAAGTATTGAGCAATATCAGGGTTTTCGCCGCGTTCGGTCAGGGCCTTGGCCAGGATCTTCTTGGTTTCCTCGGGATGTTCGCGGGCATAATCGAGGGCGCGGGCCGACTGCTCGACGAAGATCTTCGAGGCTTCGGGATGCTTCTGAATGAAATCGCGGCGCAGAACCACGAAGCCGCCGGCAATGTCGCCGAGCACGTCGGTATCGTCGAAGACCGCCCGCAGGCCGCCATTCTTCAGCGCCGCACCCTCGAAGGTCGTCTGCCAATAGCCGAAGGCGGCAATATCGACTTGCTTGGAGCGCAGCACCTGTTCGAGCTGCGGCCCGGGAACGACGACCTGATTGGCGGAGTCGCTTGGCAGGCCGACGGAGTGCAGGGCTTCGCGGATCGTGTAGTCGAGATGGGCGCCGAGCGTGTTGACGGCGATGCTCTTGCCGGCGATGTCCTTGATGCTTTTGATCGGGCTGTCTTCCAGCACGTAGAATGTCGACTGCACCTCGTCATTGATGCCGTTCGACGGATAGGCGGCGACAAAGTCGTTGCCGCCGATGATCGAGTTCAAAACGGCTGACGTGGCGGCGCTGCCGATCTCGACGTCACCGGATGCGAGCGCGATGAGGGAGGCCGGGCCGCCCTGGGCATAGCCGACATTCTCCAGCGTGATGCCGGTGTCTTTGAAATAGCCGAGTGCGTCGGCGAGTTCATGGGCGGCAAGGCCGCCCTGGCTCGCGAGATAGCGCAGCTTCACGGTATCGGCGGCGGCTGCCGGCGTGGCGAGACCGAGCGCGATCACGGCCGGCAGGAGAAGGTTGCGGGGATGGAAAGTCATGACGTGTCCTTTCGGAAGAGGAAATCGGAGAAAGCGGTCAGGCGTTCGGCTGAGACCAGCGGCAGAGGCGGCGCTGCAGGAGAACCAGCAAGGCATTGGCTGCAAGGCCGAGAAAGGCGAGCAGCAGGATCGCCGCAAACATCAGCGGGATCTGGAAATTGTACTGGGCGTTCATGACCTGGAAGCCGATGCCCTTGTTGGCGCCGATCATTTCGGCGGCGATCAGCAGGAGAAGCGCCGTCGTCGCCGAGAGGCGCAGCCCGACGAAGATTGCGGGGACGGAGGCCGGCAGGATGACGCGGCGGAAGACGGTCAGCGATCCGGCGCCATAGGTGCGCGCCATCTCGATGAGCTTCTGGTCCACCTCCTTGACGCCGCCGATCGTGGCAAGCAGCACCGGAAACAGCGTCGCCCAGAAGATCACGAAGATCTTGGATGTTTCGCCGAGGCCGAGCAGCAGGATGAAGACCGGATAGAGCGCCAGCGCCGAGGTCTGGCGGAAGAGTTGCAGGATGGGATCGAGCGCCTGCTCGACCGCACGAACCTGGCCCATGAACAGACCGAGCGGAATGCCGATCACGACTGCAAAGACGAAGGCGGTTCCGGATCGCTGCAGACTAATGGCGATGTCATCGAGCAGCGCGCCGTTGGCAAGGTTGGTCCACAGAGCCGAGAGGATTGCGTTCAAGGGCGGGAAGACGGCGGGATTGACCCAACCTTCGGTGCTCGATACCTGCCAGAGCGCGAGGAAAGCGAGGAGCAGGCCATAACGCGGCAAAAGCGATGCCAGCGCGCCGCGCAGATAGGATGCGAGGATCGAGATCGTGCTTGTTTCGCCGCTTTTCAGGCGGCCGAAGCTTCTCGGGAGGACCTGGTTGATTTCATAGGCCATGGGTCGCTCCTCACTCTGCTGCCTGAAGGGCTGCGTGTTCGGCAGCCCATCGATTGGCGGGGAAAGGCAGGCCGAGATTTTCCCGGAGCGTCCTGCCCTCATAGGCGGTGCGGAACAGGCCGCGGCGCTGCAGTTCCGGGATGACCAGATCGACGAAATCGTCGAGGGCCGTCGGCAGCCAGGGCGGCAGAATGTTGAAGCCGTCGGCCGCTTCGTTCTCGAACCAAGTCTGCAGCGTGTCGGCGATCTGCTCGGCCGTGCCGACGATGGTGTAGTGGCCGCGGGCCGATGCGATCCACTGATAGAGCTGGCGGATGGTGAAGTTGTTTTCATCGGCGATCTGGCGGATGAGGGCCTGGCGACTCTTCATGCCTTCCGTCGGCGGCGCCGGCGGCAGAGGACCATCGAGATCATAACCGTGCAGGTCGAGCGTGCCGCCGGTCAGGCCGTTGAGGAGGCCGATCCCGTCCTCTTCGACGATGAGCGAGGTCAGGCGATCATACTTCTCCCGCGCCTCGGCTTCGGTCCTGCCGACGAAGGCGGAGACGCCGGGCATGACCAGGATGTGATCGGGGTTGCGACCGAGACCGCGGGCGCGTGCCTTGATATCACGGTAGAATTCCTGGGCGGTTTCGATGTGCTGATGGGCGGTGAAGATCACTTCGGCCGTTGCCGCGGCAAGCCCGCGCCCGTCGTCCGACTGCCCGGCCTGGACGATGACGGGATGTCCCTGCGGCGAGCGCGAGACGTTGAGCGGGCCGCGCACGCTGAAATGCTCGCCGCGATGGTCGGTATCGTGCAACTTCGCCGGATCGAAGAACACGCCGCTCTCCTTGTCGCGGATGAACGCGTCGTCCTCGAAGCTCTCCCAGAGTTTGCGGACGACGTCGACATGTTCGGCGGCACGGCGATAGCGCTCGGCATGCGGAAGCTGCGTGTCGCGATTGAAGTTCTGCGCCGTGAGATCACCCGTGGTGGTCACGACATTCCAGCCGGCGCGGCCCTCCGAGATCAGATCGAGCGAAGCGAATTTACGGGCGGTCGTATAAGGCTCCTCATAGGTGGTCGAGGAGGTGGCGATAAAGCCGAGATGGGTGGTCAGAGGCGCGAGTGCGGAAAACAAGGTGACGGGCTCGAAGCCGGCGACACGGGCATTGCCGCCTTCGCGTGCGCCGCCAAAACCGACGGCCAGCCCATCGGCCAGGAAGTAGGCATCGAAGAGGCCGCGCTCAGCCGTCAGGGCGAGTTGCTTGTGAAACTCGAAACTGGTGGCGCCGTCGGCCGGCTGGTCGGGATGGCGCCACGAGGCGACGTGCTGACCGCCACCGGGGAGAAATGCTCCAAGCCTGATTTTCCGTGTCATTTCGTGTCCTCTCCGTTTGCCGTCCGCAGCCCGGTCTTTCCCAAGCCAAGGTATGAAAGGTCGGCTGCCGGAGTACTAAAATACGTTCTCCATAGATTTTATAGAGAAACTTCATTCCGTAGTTTCGGGAGAAGAGTGAATAGATTTTCGGGATTGGCTTGAATCTGGAAATCAACGATCGGGCTAAACGGGGAGGTCTTCCACGTCTTCGGTCCGGATAGGTCGATACGCAGCATTCCGCGAGCCCGGCGAAGAGCCTGGGGCGCGTGACTAAAAGGGCATGCCGCTGGTGACCGGTTTATGCACGATTCCCGTATCGCCGGCGATCGATCATATGTTTCTGCCCGGGCGTCAGCCTCGTTTTGGCCGGGCTGGGGCATGCTCCAGGCCGGCGGCGGCCTTCTTCAGGCAGTCGAGATAGCGGTCCCGGTTGGCGATGCCGTCGTCGCGCGGGGTGACGAGGCAGACCGTTGCGGCGGCATGGCCTTCCTCGCCGCGCACCGGCACGGCAAAACAATGGGTGAAGCTGTCGACGATGCTGTTGAAGGTGAAGAGGCCCTCGCGCTCGGCCTGGCGCACCTCGGCGATGAAGGTCTGGGGCTCGAGCCATTCGCCGCCCGGCAGGCGGAAATCCTGCGGCGGAATGAAATTCAGGATGTCCTGATCCGAAAGATGCGCAACCAGCAGCCGTCCCGACGCCGTCCACGGGATCGGCACCGACTGGCCGACATCGGTCGAAATGCGGAACGGCCGCGCGCCTTCGCGCATGCGCACCACCGTATACCGGTTGCCATCCAGCATGCAGAACTGCGCCGTCTCGCGTGTCTCGTCGGCAAGCCGTTCCAGCGTCGCCTCGCATTCGCGGGTGAAATCGAAATGATTTTCATAGGCGGCGCCGAGGAAATAGAGTTTGCGGCCGAGATAGACCCGTCCCTCGCCGCCGGTGAATTCCAGAATGCCGTTGCTCAGCAGCAGGTTGACGAGTTCGTAGACCGAGGAGCGCGGCGCGCCGATCTGCGCTGCGATTTCGTTCGGCTTCAGCGCTTGCCGTTTCTGGCGCAGGAAATCGAGGATTTCGAAGGCGCGGTCGAGCCCGCGGGCGCGTTTGCCGGCTGCTTCGTCCTGAACTGCATCCATTGCTGTCGATCCCAATTTCTGTTCGGCCAAGCTTTTCAAATCCTCCGCCGCATCTGTCAACCGGCCTCCGTGATTTCACAGCAGACGAAAATTTTTTTCACCCCTCTTGCGAGGTGGAAAAATCGGCATAAGATCGCCTCGTCCGGTATAAAGATCATATGTACAATATATTGGACATTGATGGCAGGCCGTCAAGGCTGCCGCACAAAAAAGGGGATCGACATGAAGAATTTTGAAAACAACATTTCCGCTTCACTGCGCCGCCGCCTTCTCGCCGGTGCTGCCGCTGCCGCGGCCCTCCTCGTCTTTTCCACGGGCACGGCCTTGGCCGCCGCCAATTGCATCAAGGGCGATAGGAAAGCGCCCTATACGGTCGGCTGGGCGAACATCTATTCGGTGCCGACCTGGATGAAGCAGACCGAAGGCACCATCACGGCCGAGGTGGAGGAGCTGAAAAAAGCCGGTCTCGTCAAGGACCTGATGATCACCGACGCGCAGGGCAACGCCCAGACGCAGATCCAGCATATCCAGTCGATGATCGACGCCAATGTCGACGCCATCGTCGTCATCGCCGGCTCCTCCAACGCGCTCGACCGCGTCATTTCAGATGCCTGTGACAAGGGCATCGCCGTCGTCAATTTCGACAGCCTTGTGAACACCGACAAGGTGACGGCGAAGATCAACACCGATTCCAACGAATGGGGTGCGACGGCGGCCAAGTGGATGGTCAGCCAGCTCGGCGGCAAGGGCAAGATCATCATCATGAACGGCCCGGCCGGCATTTCGGTCAGCGATGATCGCCGCAAGGGCGCCCAGCCGGTCCTCGACGCCAATCCGGGTCTCAAAGTGATCACCGAGACCAACACCGAATATAACGTCGCGCCCGCACAGGAAGCGATGACCAGCCTGCTGTTTGCCAATCCCGAGATCGACGGCGTGCTGTCGCTCGGCGGCGCGCTGTCGGCCGGCTCCGTCCTCGCCTTCGAGCGCCAGGGCCGCGACCAGGTGCCGACGACGGGCGAAAACGCCAGGCAGTTCCTGGAACTCTGGAAGGAGAAGGGCTTGAAGGGCTGGGCGACGATGCAGCCAAACTGGCTCGGCGCGCTTTCCGTCTATACCGCTGTGCAGGCGCTACAAGGCAAGGACGTGCCTTCCTTCGTCAAGGTGCCGCTGCCCGTCATCGACGACAGCACCATCGGCAGCTACCTCGCCCGCGCCGACAAGTTCCCGGCCGACGGCTACATCTACTCGGATTACGACCAGGCGCTCTTCGACAAGCTGCTTGCCAAGTAATCCTGAGCTGAGGACACCGTCATGACGGAAGAACGGCCCCTGCTGGAAGCCCGGCAGGTGTTCAAGGGATTTTTCGGAAACCCCGTTTTGAAGGGCGTCGACATCGCCCTTCTGCCGGGCAGGGTTCACGCCCTGCTCGGCGAAAACGGCGCCGGCAAGTCGACGCTGATCAATCTCCTGTCCGGCGCCCTTCAGCCGGACAGCGGCTCCATCCTCATCGACGGCAAGCCTGTCGGGCGTTTCAGCCCGGCGGCGGCGCGCGCGGCCGGTATCGCCGTGGTTCAGCAGGAGCTGAGCCTGACGGCCAGCCTGTCGATTGCCGAAAACATCGGGACCGGCGCCTTTCCGCGCCGGTTCGGCCTGATCGATTACGCAGCGCTGCATCGCGGCGTGCAGGAGGTCTGCGATATGGTCGGGCTCACTGAACTGCTCGACATGCCGGTCGCCGATCTCGCGCTCGGCCGCCGTCAGATGGTGGAGATCGCCAAGGCGCTGTTCCGCAAACCGCGCGTGCTGATCCTGGATGAGCCGACCTCATCGCTCTCCGCGCATGAAGCCGGCATCCTTGCCCGCCTCATCGAAACGCTCAAGGGCCGCGGCATCGCACTTCTCTATATTTCCCACCGCCTGAACGAGGTGCAGGCGCTCTGCTCGCATGTCACGGTGCTGAAAGACGGCGGGGTCACGGCCGATCAGTCGCTCTCCGGCATCGACGGCGAGGGGCTGGTCCGCCTGATGGTCGGCCGCGAGACCGGTGACCTGTTCCCGCCGCGTGTCGCCGCTAAGCCCGGCGCGATGCGCATCAGCGTCGAGAATTTTTCCGCCGGCATGGTGCGCCATATCGGCTTCTCCGCCCGGGCCGGCGAGATCGTCGGTATCGGCGGGTTGGTGGGACAGGGGCAGGAAGACCTGCTGCTCGGCCTCTATGGCGCGATTCCCGCGTCCGCGGCCCGGGCGGAAGTATCGGGAAATCCCGGTCTGCCCGCAAATGTCGGCGCGGCGAATGCGGCGGGTATCGTCTATGTGCCGGCTGACCGCAAACATGAGGGACTGGTGCTGCCCCACTCCATCGCCGCCAATCTCGTCCTGCCCTCGCTCGGACGGCTCGCCCGCAAGGGGCTGCGCGACCTGACGGCGGAAACCGGCCTGGTCGCCGATCTCGCCTGCCGGCTGACGATCAAGGGCGATACGGCCCGCCCGGTGCAGGCGCTTTCCGGCGGCAACCAGCAGAAGGTGGCGCTCGCCAAATGGCTGCCGCTCGATCCGTCCATTCTGCTTCTCAACGATCCGACGCGCGGTGTCGACATCGAGACCAAGCGGGAAATCTACCTGATGCTGCGCGCCTTCGCCGCCGAGGGGCGGCTCGTCATTCTCGTCAGTTCCGATACGCCGGAGCTCGTCCATCTCTGCGACCGCGTCGTGGTTCTGCGCGAAGGCAGCGTCGCGGCAACACTGTCGCAGGATGCGATCAGCGAAGGCGCGATCGTCGGTGCGGCCATGGGTATCGCGGCTGCGACGCAGGGAGAGGCGGCATGAGCATGATTTCATCCTCCCGGCTCTACGGTTCGATCCAGCTCCGCCGCAACCGCGGCCTCGCCGGCCTCTATCTCGTCGTTGCCGCCTTTCTCATCCTCTATGCGGTGCTCTTTCCCGGCATCCTGTCCGTCGGCGGTTTCTCCAAATTCACGCAGAACTGGTTCCCGCTCGCGCTCGTTACCATGGCGCAGGCGCTGCTGATGCTGAACGGCGGCATCACCCTGGCGATCGGCCCGCTCGTCAGTCTCGGCGCGGTGATCGCGGCGACGACGATGCAAGGGGTGCTCGGCGTGCCGGGCGGCATTCTGGCTGTCGCGCTCGCCGGCCTTTCGATCGGCGCCGTCATCGGCGCCATCGTGACGCATCTGAGATTGCCGGCGATCATCGTCACGCTGGCCGGCTCCTTCATCATCAGCGGCGTCGCGCTGATCCTGCTGCCGCGGCCGGGCGGGTTCATTCCCGATTGGCTGTCCACGGCGCTTGCCGGCCACACGCCGGTTGCCTTCCTGCTGCTGGTCGTTATCCTCCTGCTCTGGAAAGCCTTTCTCGCAACGCCGCTCGGCCTCGGCATCTATGCGGCCGGCGACAACCCGGTCGGCGCATTCCGCTCCGGGGTCCCGGTCGAGCAGGTGAAGGTCGCAGCCTTCGCGCTCTCCGGTCTGCTTGCGGCGCTGACCGGCCTTTTCGTCGCGGCGCAGACCGGCTCGGGCGATCCCGTGATCGGCACACCCTTCACGCTGAACTCGATCGCCGCCGCCGTGCTCGGCGGCGTCGGCTTCCTCGGCGGCAAGGGCACGATGCGCGGCGCGATCTGCGGCAGCTTGCTGCTCTCCGTGATGATCAACGTCATGTTTTTCCTCGGCTTCCCGCCGGTTGCGCAATATGTCGCTCAAGGGTTGATCATCGTCGGGGCGGTCGCCATTCCGGAACTTCTTAAGGGTTGGAGGGCAAGGCGATGAACATCGTCAGATCCGCGTTTCGCAATCCACCGCTGCTCACCTTCCTTCTGGTCGCGCTCGTCTGGATCGTCGCAAGCGTCACGCTGCGCGGTTTCGGCGCCTATGGCCATCTGCGCTACCTGCTTGAACTCGCCGCGGTGATTGGCATCGTCGCGGCCGGCCAGACGCTCGTCATCCTGATGGGCGGCATCGATCTTTCCGTCGGTGCTGTCATCACTGTCACGGCGATCCTGCTGCCGCTGATCTCGCCGGCCTGGGATCCGACCGGCCTTGCCGGCATCGCGGCGGCGCTTGCCATCGCCACCGGCATCGGCCTGATGAACGGTGCGGGTGCTGCCTATCTTCGCGTGCCGCCGATCATCATGACGCTCGCCATGGCGACCTTCCTGCAGGGGCTGCTGGTCATCGTCGCCGGCGGCAGCGCCGTCACCGTCAGCAATCCGGCCGTCATTCTGCTCGGGCAGGCGCGGCCGCTCGGCATTCCCTCGGGAATTCTGCTATGGCTCGCCGTCTCGATCGTCGTGCTGCTGCTCGTCCACCGCATGCCGATCGGCGCCCGGTTCGTGGCGCTCGGGGCAAACCCGCTCGCCGCCCGGCTTTCCGGCGTCAGCATCACCCGCAACACACTGATCGCCCATACCCTGTCCGGCTTCTTCGCCGGGCTTGCCGGCATTCTCGTGCTCGGCATGAACCGGCAAGGTTATGTCGGCATCGGCGACCCCTATTTGCTGACCTCGATCGCCGCCGTCGTGCTCGGCGGCACCTCCATCCTCGGCGGCCGCGGCACCTATGCCGGCACCATTCCGGGGGCGATCCTGCTCGTCACCACGACGGCGCTGATCACCGTCGTCAACGCCTCGCCCGGCTGGCGCTCGATCATGTTCGGCACGCTGATCCTTGCCCTGCTGCTCGTTTCCGGCCGCGAGGCGCGCAGATGACGAAGCGCTATGACGGGCCGGTGATCGACCCGCATCATCATCTCTGGGACCTCAGCCTGCAGCGCCATCCCTGGCTTCAGAAAGCGCGCGAGACCGGCGAGGAGATGGTGGTCGGAAACCTCGGACCGATCCTGCGTGATTACGGCATCGACGATTATCGCGCCGATGCCGCGCGACAGAACGTCATTGCGACGGTGCATGTGGAGGCCGGCTGGTCGGTTGCCTATCCGCTGGAGGAGAGCCGCTGGCTTGAGGGTCTCGACCGCAGTTCCGGCGTGGCCCGCCGCTATATCGCCCGCGTTCCCCTCGACGGTCCGGATGCCGCGCGCCTGCTCGAAGCCGAAGCGGAAAACCCCAACGTCGTCGGCATCCGCGATATTCTGAGCTGGCATCCCGATGTGGCGAAGCGTTTTGCATCGCGTCCGGATCGCATGGCCGATCCCGCCTGGCGCGCGGGGCTTGCCCATGCCATGCGGCTCGGGCTGGTCTTCGACCTGATGCTCTATCCCTGGCAGATGGCTGAGGCGCTCGATCTGGTGCAGGCTTTTCCCGACACGCTTTTCGTCCTCAACCACGGCGGCAGCCCGATCGACCGGACGGAGGACGGCATGGCGCTCTGGCACCGCGGCCTGCGGGCGCTCGGCAAAGAGCCGAACCTGCGCCTGAAGATCTCCGACCTCGTCGCCTATGACCATGCGTGGACGCTCGAAAGCCTGCGGCCGGTGATCGAACATTGCCTCGCTTGTTTCGGCCCTGAACGTGCGATGTTTGCCAGCGACTTCCCGGTCGCAGGCCTGCATGCCTCTTTCGACCAGGTCTATCAGGTGTTCCGCACGGTCGCCGCCGAGTTCTCTCTGGACGAGCAACGCGCTTTGTTCTTTGCCACCGCCAACGACACCTATCGCCTTGGTTTGGCCGATCCGGCCGAGATCGGGAGAGGTTCCCATGTCTGATCTTCAAACTGCGACCGAAAACGTGCTGATCGACGAGCGGGTGCGGGGCTTTCCGCCCGGCCACCCGCCGCTGCCGCTCGTGGCCATCGGAACCCGGGGATGGAGGCCCTATGATGGCCGGATGGCGCTGCCGCTGATCTCGCTCGACCGGCAGGCCTTCGCCGGTAATGTCGAGCTGATGATGGCCTATGTGAAGAGCAATAGGGCCGAAATCGCGCCGCACGCCAAGACGCCGATGTCGACGGCGCTGGCGGACATGCTTCTTTCGGCGGGCGCCTGGGGCGCGACGGTTGCCGACATTCGTCAGACCGCCGTGCTGCTCAAGGCCGGACAGCGCCGGTTGATCCTCGCCAACGAGATCGGCGGGGTCGCCGCGGCCTGCCGGCTGGCGGCCCTGCTCGGCCATTATCCCGATGCGGAGCTCCATGTCTTCGTGGATTCGACAGCGCTCGTCGAGGCGCTTGCCTTCGCCTGGCAGGAGCGCGCCGATCTGCCGCCTCTTGGCCTGCTGGTGGAATTCGGCGCCGGCCGCGCCGGTCTTCGTAGCGCCGAAGCCGCGGCGGGAATTCTCGACGCAATCCTTGCCGTGGAGACGCCGGCCTTGCGGCTGAGCGGCATCGCCGCCTATGAGGGTGCGGCCGCGACCGCCGATCCGGAAGAAACGATGCTTCGCATCGACGCGCTGATGGCGATGACATCAGATTTCCTGCCGAAGATCCGCGTCCGCATCGGAAGAGAGCGGCCGCTTCTCGTCACATCAGGCGGTTCGGTGTTTTTCGACATCGTCGTCGCGCGGCTTTCGGCCGTCGTCGCGGCCGATCCCGCCTGCCGGCTCGTGCTGCGCAGCGGCGCGATCTTCTTTCACGACCATGGCGTCTATGAGCGTGGCCTTGCCGGTCTCGATGCGCGCGGCGGCTTTCGCATCGGCGGCGAGATCGTTTCCGCGGCGGCGGCTTTCCGTCCGACGCTCAGGGTCTGGGCCGAGGTCCTGTCGCGGCCGGAGCCAGGGCTTGCGATTGCAGGCATGGGCATGCGCGACGTGGCGATGGACCAGGACTTGCCGCGGCCGCTGGCGCTTTATCGCAATGGCGTGCACCTTGCCGATCTCGACGGCGCCAGAGTTTTCCGCCTCAACGACCAGCACGCCTTCATGGCGCTTGCCGATGACAGCGACGTCGCCGTGGGCGACGTCATCGAGTTCGGCATCTCGCATCCCTGCACCTGCCTGGACCGGCATGCGATCCTTTACGGCCTCGATCCGGATCATTCGGTGACGGCAGCCTATTTCACAAGCTTCGGCTGAATTCTCCCTGCAAAACCAAGAAAAGGAAAAGCTGCATGATCCAGCGTTATCAGAAGGGCTCGCGTATGAGCCAGGCCGTCAGCTATGGCGGTCTCGTCTATATTGCCGGCCAGGTCGCGGAAAATCGCAAGGCTGATATCGAGGAGCAGACCCGCGATGTGCTCGGCAAGATCGACGCCCTTTTGCAGGAAGCCGGCACCGATCGCTCGCGTCTCCTCGCCGTTAACGTCTTCCTGCCGGCGATTACCGATTTCGAGGCGATGAACGGCGTTTATGACAGCTGGATCGACATCGAAAACCCGCCGGCCCGCGCCTGCACCGAAGCGCGCCTGGCCGACCCGGACCTGCGCGTCGAAATGACCGCGGTCGCGGCGCTGTAACTGCGCGGCACCGCCCCGCACTGGAGGGACCATGCATAGCGGCCTCGTCAATCCGATCGACTTTTCGCGTGAGGGCCGGCAGGCCGGCCATCTCGCCATTCCCTATTCGATCGACCGTTCGCCTTACTATCAGATCCGCATTCCGATCCTTCGCCTCAAAAATGGCGAAGGGCCGTCTTTGCTGCTGATGGCCGGCAACCACGGCGACGAATACGAGGGCGAACTGCAGCTCGGCCGGCTGATGCGCCTGCTTGATGTTGCTGATATAAGTGGCGCCGTCACCATCCTGCCGATGGCGAACCTGCCGGCGGTGATGGCGGCCAAACGCTGCTCGCCCTTCGACGGCGGCAACCTCAACCGGGCTTTTCCCGGCGATCCCGCGGGGATCCCAACGGCGCGCTTGGCGCATTTCCTCGAACACGAACTCTTCCCGCGCCATGACGTCATGCTCGACCTGCATTCGGGCGGCACGTCGATGGCGCACCTGCCCTGCACGCTGATCGAGCGGCAGGCCGACGCCGTCCGCTTCGAGCGGTCGGTCGCGCTGACGCGGGCGATGGGCGCATCGCATGCCTTCATCGCTGACAATGGCCCGGCGGCGCCGACATCGATGGGGGCTGCGGCAAGGGCCGGTATCGTCGGTCTTTCCGGCGAGTTCGGCGGCGGTGGAAGCGTGACGCCTGCGACGATGGCCTTCACGGCGGCAGCGATCGATCGGCTGCTTTTGGCGCTCGGCATTATTAGGCGTCCGGTCCTTTCCCGCACGCCACTGGCTGAGCTTGGGCCGCTGCAACTCCTCTCGCTGTCCCGGCACAGCCAGGGCATCTACGCCGATCGCAGAGGCTGGTTCGAGCCGGCCGCAGCCCTTGGCGCCATGGTTTCGGCCGGCGACCTGGCCGGATGGTATCATGACCTGGAACGCCTGGAGCAGCCGGAGGAAGAGCTGTGCTTTGCCGAGGGCGGTATCGTCATTTCCCACCGGCTGCATTGCGACAGCCAGGCCGGCGATTGCCTGATCCAGGTCGCCGAACCGATTGCCGCTTAGCGAAGCCCGTCGACTGCCGCCCTGACCCAGTCGAGACGTTTGGCCGGGATCAGGCCGTAATTGTAGAAGTTCACGCCGTCAGCGCCGGCATCGACGGCCGCCTGGGCGCGTGCCGCCAGCACCGAGGCTTCACCGACCTCGGGATAGAAGACGCGCAGGCCGACACCGAGGAATTTCTCCGATCCAAGTGCCGCCCGGCCGGCGCGCATGACATCGGCGACAGCATCCGGCGTCATGTCGTAGCAGCAGAGGATCGCCCCGTCGCAGAGCTTGCCGACAGCTGAGAGATCGACGCCGCCGAGCCAGCCGTCCTTCAGGTCGATCAGCACGATCCGGCTCGCCGGATCGGCCGCCGCCTTGATCTCACCGATCAGGCTGGTCACCGGTTCGCTGCGCCAGGCGAGATAGGCGTGCAGATCGGGGTGGTCGCGGAAGGCGTCGATGCCGGCCGCCGGAAAATCCGGGAACTGGCGTTCCGGGACATCACGCTCGCAGAATTCGGCGATGAAGCGCGCAGCCGTTCGGCGTGCGCCTTCGACCGGTACACCGGCCTTTGCCGCGCGCGCCGTGCAATGGTCGCAGAAGCAGAGCGACAGCAGGAAATCATCCTCGGCATTGAGGCCGACGCCGTCTTTCTCATGATGGTATTCATGCGCGAAGCCCATGAAGTTCGGGCTTTCCAACTCCACCATATCCGGCCGGTAATTCTCCGTGATGTCGCGGACAAGGGTGACGGCATAGGCGCGCGCCGCCGGGCTGGAGGGGCAGAGATTATAATAGTTGGGATTGCCGAAGGCGTTGCGCGTCACGTGGTCGGGATACAGCATGCCGAGGCGGCTGTTGTGAAGGCAGACCGTCCAGCAGGAGACCCGCAGACCGGTCGCGTCGCGTCCCCTGGTCAGCGCCTCCAGCATGTCGCCGCGCTCGGTGACATTCTCCGCCATCAGCGGCCGGATCAGCTTGTCCTGCCACAGGCTCTCGTCCGGCCGGAAGTAGACCGTCCCGTCCTCGGGAAAATAGGCCTTTTGCTGCGGGCTGCGCGGCTGCAGGAAGCGGCCGGCATGATAGGAGGTCGCCATGCTGATCGTGTTGAGGCCTACCCTGTTGCGAAGCTCGGCGGCAATCGCATCGAGCCCTTGGTCCTGGATATCCCAGGGGTAAGTCCACATGGAAAGGTGCATGGCGCGCTCCGCTCAAGTCTGTCCACTTTATAGAACATGTGTCCATAATAGTGTCCAGAGTGACTTTGGCGCGCTCAGGCCTTTTGCTGTTCCTTGTCAGATGTCGACGACAAGGCCCTTGGCTTTCAGCACCGCTTCCAGATTGCTGACCTCGATGACCGATTTTCCCGCCTTGTAGGCAGCGATGTAACCGGCTTCGGCATCTTCGCGCGCCTGCGAAAGCCTCGCTGCCTCCTGCGCTTCCTGCCTGCGCACGACCACCAGGCCGTCGGCATCTCCGACGATGATGTCGCCGGGATTGATGGTTTCGCCGCCGACGATGATCGGGTCGTTCACCGCCGCAATGGTTTCCTTCACCGTGCCCTTGATGCAGACGCTGAGGGAGAAGACGGGGAAACCGAGTTCCCGCAACTGCAGTGTGTCGCGCACGCCGGTATCGGTCACGAGACCGCCGATGCCCTTGGCAAGGCAGGCATTGGCAAGCACGTCGCCGAAGGAGCCGGCCTCTTCGTATTCGCCGGCCGAGACGACGATGATATCCCCGGGCTTTGCATAGTTGATGGCGAGCTGCAGCATGATGTTGTCGCGCGGCGCGCATTTGACCGTGAATGCCGGGCCGCACAGTTTCATGCGGTAGTCGACGGGCTTGAGGCGGGAGGAAAGTGCGCCGCGGCGGCCCTGGGCTTCGTGGATGGTCGCCGGCGAAAATTTCGAAACGGCCTCGATGTCAGCTTTGCTGGGCCGTTCAGCGATGTCTTTTATATGAATCATGGGTGCCTCACATCGTTGGTAGACGGCGGGCAAATCCCGCCGTCTTATCTCGGTTGAATGTCTTCGGGAGGTTCCGAGACCGGTCGGTCTACGGGATCGGGTCGAATTTCAGCTGCGCGAGCGGCACGACTTTGTCCGTGCGGGTCATCTTGTACTCGGTGTTCGGGCCGAGCCACTTGTCCCAGATCTTGTTGATTTCACCGGACTCGTCGAGCTTGTGCAGGATCTCGTTGATCTTGGCGGTCAGCGCCGGCTGATCCTTGGCCATGCCGATGCCGATCGGCTGATAGAGCATCGGCTCCTCGATCATCCGCATTTCCTTGCCCTTGCTCTTCGATTCATTGACGAACTTGGTCGTCGTCATGGTGTTGGCGACCATGCCGCGCGCCTTGCCCTGCTGGACGGCGAGGTAGGCCGAAGCGGTATCCTGGAAGGTCAGCGGGTCGGATTTGTTGAGCTTGATCGACATTTCCGAGGTCGAGCCCTTGGTCGAAGCGATGCGCTGGCCGGCGTAATCGGCCTTCGACTTGCCGGCATCGTCGGCCGGCACGATCAGCATCTCCTTGGCGAGATAATAGGGATCGCTGAACTGGATCTGCTCGGCGCGGCTCAGCGTATAGGCAAGGTTGGCGACGGTGATGTCGACGCGGCCGAGCTTGACCTCCGGCACGCGGGCTTCGACCGAAACCGGCTTGATCTCGGCCTTGACGCCCAATTCCTTGGCGATGGCGCCGCAGAGATCGACGTCGAAGCCGGCCATTTCGCGGGTCTTCGGATCCGGCGAAGCGAAGGGAGGAACGTCGGCGAACGTCGCGCAGCGCAGGGTCTTGGCCGACATGATGGTGTCGAGCTGATCGGCTTTCGCGGGCAAGGCGGCTGCCAGGCCGGCAAATGCGACGGTGAGGCTTAGGTATTTCCAGTTCATTGCTGTTCTCCTTTGTTTTTGGTGGTTGGTATCAATGCCTGAGATCAGCGAGGAAACGCTGAGCCCGGGGATGGGTCGGATTTTTGAAGAAGTCCTCGGGAGTTGCCGTTTCGATGATCTGGCCGGCATCGATGAACCAGATCCGGTCGGCGACATCGCGCGCAAAACCCATTTCGTGGGTGACGCAGAGCATGGTCATGCCTTCGGCGGCCAGGCTCTTCATGACCGCGAGCACTTCGCCGACCATTTCGGGATCGAGTGCGCTCGTCGGTTCGTCGAACAGCATCACCGGCGGTTCCATGGCAAGCGCACGGGCGATCGCCACCCGCTGCTGCTGACCGCCAGACAGCTGCCCGGGATAGGCGCGGGCCTTGTCGGCGAGGCCGACCCGATCGAGCAGCTTGAGGGCCTTTTCATGCGCGATACCGGGCGCCACGCCCTTCACCCGGATCGGCGACATCGATACGTTCTCGGCGACCGAAAGATGCGGAAACAGGTTGAAGTTCTGAAACACGAAGCCGATCCGGCTGCGCATCGCATTGAGCGCCTTTGCCCGCATCGAGGCATGAATATCTTGTCCGTCCAGCGTGATCGATCCGCTGTTGATCTCCTCAAGACGATTGATCGTGCGGATCAGCGTCGATTTTCCCGAACCGGACGGTCCGCAGATGACCACGACCTCGCCGCGCGCCACCTCGGCGTCGATATCCTTCAGAACCGGATAGTCGCCATAGCTCTTGCAGACCCGTGAAAGCCGGATCGTCTGCGATTCCTGCATTGAAACGGACATGGTCATAGCTGCTCCGATACGATTTTCGACGGCGTGACCACGGCGGCGGGGACGTTGAGAAGTCCCGCACGCCGCCGCGTGATGCGCCGCTCGAGGCGATTTGCGAAGTAGGTCAGCGTCCAGCAGATGGCGAAGTAGACGATCGCCAGGATGAGGAAGACCTGGAAGGGCTGCGTCAGCAGCTGGTTGTTGACCTGGCTTGCGGCAAAGGTCAGGTCCGGCACGTTGATCACGTAACCGAGCGTCGTATCCTTGATCGTCGAGACGAAGGTGGAGAGGATGCTCGGGATCATGTTGTAGAGCGCCTGCGGCAGGATGATGTAGCGCATTGCGCCGATATAGCTGTGGCCAAGCGCCCGCGCCGCATCCATCTGGCCGGGACCGAGCGCGACGATGCCGGCTCTGACGACTTCGCTCAAAAACGCGCTCTGATAGACCACGAGCGTCGTCAGCATGGTGACGAAGCTCGGCACGTCGGCGCCGGTCAGCAGCGGAACCAGGAAATAGCTCCACAGAATCAGCATCAAGAGCGGCACGCCCCTGGTGAAATAGACAAGGGCGGTGACCGGCCAGCGCAGCAGCGGCGATTTGGAGAGCCGCGCCATTGCAAACAGGATGCTGATCGGAAAGGCGAGAGCGATGCTGAGCGCCGACAGGATCAGCGTATTGGCGAGCCCGCCGAGCGGTCCGTTCGGATATTGGCCGATCAGGAGCAGCAGCCAGTAGTCGCGGACGATGGCGATCATGTCGTGGATCATGCGCGCGCACTCCTGGCAGGATCGGCGCGCATCGACAGATAGGCGCCGATGCTCATGATCACGAGCGAGAAGAAGAGGTAGAGAACCGTGCCGATCAGGTAGATCTCGAAGGTGCGGAAGCTGAGGTTTTCAATTTCCTTGACCGCATGGGTCAGTTCCGACGCGCCGATGACGACGGCGAGGCTGCTGTTCTTGAACAGGGAGACACTGTGATTGATGAGCGGCGGCAGCGCGTTGCGCACGCCCTGCGGCATGATGACGAAACGCATCGCCGAGACGTAACCGTGGCCGAGAGCGCGGGCTGCCTCCATCTGGCCGGGACCGACCGAGCGCACGCCCGAACGAAGGTCTTCGCTGAAATAGGCTGCCTGGCAGAGCCCGAGCCCGATCACCGCGAAGATCGCCTCGGCATTGTGGCTTGCGAGCCAAGTCGCCACCCCGTTCGGCATCAGGGTGAAAATCCCGAAATACCACAGCATCAGCTGAACCAGGGTGGGGACGTTACGGTGGTAGGATACGTAAGCGGCGACCAACGGATCGCCAAAGCGGAAGGGCGACAGGCGCACACACAGCAGCAGCAGTGCGAGCGCCATCGCCAGAGACCAGGACCCGGCATAAATGATGAAGGTCATCTCGATGCCATGCAGCAGCATGGCGGCATATTCGGGATTCCCCAGGATTGCCGAAAGGTCGAAGCCGCTCACGAGCCTGGCTCCCCGGATGGAGCCGTCTTCGGCTGCGGCCTTGCGGTCTGCAGGCCGCCCATGACCTGTAGCGTCGGCGTGATCTCCATGTGTCCGATGTTGACGGCAACGGGAGCCGATATGGCGAAGGCGATCGCGTCGGCGATATCGGCCGCTTCAGGCAGTTCGAAACCGTCGATGAACTTTTCCCGAATGCTCGGATCATCGCCGTGGACGTGATTGAAAATATCGGTGGCGACGCGGCCGGGGCAGATTTCGGTGACCCGCACCCGTTTGCCGAACGCGTCGATGCGCAGCTGGTTGCACAGCATGCTCACGCCGGCCTTGGTGGCGTGATAGGAGGAGTTGCCTCCGAAATTATAAGCGCCGGCGATCGACGAGATATTGATGACATGGCCGCGGTCGCGCGCCACCATGCCCGGCACCACCAGGCGGCAGATGTGCAGAACCGCGCGGAGATTGACGTCGACGAGGAGGTCGATATCGCCCTCGTCGGCTTCCAGGAACTTCTTCGGCCGGTCGACGCCGGCATTGTTGACGAGAATGTCGAACTCCACCCGGCCGGCGAGCTCGGCGATCGCCGGACGGTCGGTCACATCGATGGCATGGGCAATACAGCCCGTACGCTCGGCCAGCTGCTGCAGCGCTTCAGCGCTGCGGGCAACGGCATGGACCTCGATATTCTCCCGGCGAAGCCGCTCAACCACGGCTGCGCCGATCCCGGAGGATGCGCCGGTCACCAATGCGGTCTTGTAATCGGAGAATGGCATTGTCGTTCCCTTGTGGTTGATTGAGACAGTAGCGAAGCTTTAACCCCTTGCCTAAGACCGATTATCTCTGGAGCAATAAGCAACGGTTATGGAGCCGGCGCGGTCTGCCGAAGAAGAGAAAGCGGCGATGCCGGTATTCTCTCGCGGCCCCGCTTCAGGCCGCGCCGCGTTGCAAAAGCAATGCGCCTCTGCAAACATGCCATCCGCAGATCAGAACGGTACCCCGATCCCCATGGACATCAGACGCCTCAAATCTTTCATCGTGATCGTCGACAGCGGCAGCATCACGCGAGCGGCGGATCTCTTGCATATCGCCCAGCCGGCTCTCAGCCAGCAGCTCGCGGCGCTGGAAGAGCATTTCGGCCACAAGCTGCTGATCCGCAGCCAGCAGGGCGTCAGCATGACCGATGCCGGGCACGCGGTATATCGCCATGCGCAGATCATCCTTCGGCAGATGGAACAGGCGCAGGCCGATGCATCGGCGGCAGGCAATTCGCTTGCCGGGCGCGTCTCGGTCGGCCTGGTGCCGTTCAGCAGTGCGGCGACGCTCTCCGTCGATCTGCTGGCGGAAACCCGGAAGCGGCATCCCGGTATTCTGCTGCACCTGACAGAAAGCGTCGGCCAGACCTATAGCCAGATGATCATGAACGGCCGGCTGGAGATGGCGCTTCTGCATGGAACCGGACCGATCAAAGGCGTGCGCTTCGAACCGATCCTCAGCGAAGAGTTTTTTCTGGTCGCCCATCGCGACTTTGCCATCGAAACGGATACGAAACCCGTTGCGGTCAACGCTCTCGACGGCATACCGCTGCTCCTGCCGCCGGCCTATAACTTCGTCCGCCGCGCGGTCGACACTGCCTTCACCCGCACACGCACCAATTTGAAGGTCGTGGCGGAGGTCGAGATCGTGCGCACGCTCGCCCGCGCGGTCGGCAGCGGCCTCGGCGCGACGATCATGCCGAAGGCGATTGCCGATCGCATCGTCTCGGAATCGAGCGAGCCGCTGATCTGCCGGCTGGTCTCGCCGCGGATCGAAGAAACCCTGTCGCTTTGCGTTTCCGACCAGAATCCCCTGTCGGAACCGGCCCTTGCCGTCCGCGACATCCTTCTGGAATTGACGGCGCGGCTGAAGGGTTAAAAGCGGTCAGCGCATCTCCTTGCAGAACTGGGCGATACGCGCGCAGCCTTCCCCGAGTTTTTCCATGCTTGTCGCGTAGGAAATGCGAAAGAAGGGGCTCATTCCGTAAGCCGCGCCTTGCACAGTCGCGACATGATGCTCCTCAACCAGGCCCATGACAAAATCGACGTCGGTCTCGATCTTTCGCCCGCCCTTGCTGGTCTTGCCGATCAGCCCCGATATATTGGGATAGATATAAAAGGCGCCTTCGGGCCGATGGCAGCGCAGCCCTTCCACCTCCGACAATTTGTCGAGGACGAAGTCGCGTCGCGTTTTGTAGATCGCCGCCCGCTCCTTCAGCAGGTCTTGGGGCCCGTCCAGCGCCGCGGTCGCCGCCGCCTGGGTCAGCGTTGCGATGCCGCCGCCATTCTGGCCGTTGACGTTGCTGATGGCCGAGATCAATTCTTTCGGGCCGGCGCAGAAGCCGAGCCGCCAGCCGGTCATGGCGTAAGCCTTGGAGACGCCGTTCATCGTCAGGACGCGGTCGTATAGTCTCGGCTCGACTTCCGCAATCGTGCAGAACTGGAAGTCGTCGTAGACCAGATGTTCGTAGATATCGTCGGTCATGATCCAGACGTTGGGATGGCGCAGCATGACCTCGGCGATAGCGGCCATCTCCGCCCGCGAGCAGGCGGCGCCGGTGGGATTGTTCGGGAAATTCAGGAAGAGCCATTTGGTACGCGGCGTGATCGCCGCTTCCAGATCCTCCGGGCGCAGCTTGAAGCCGGTCTGCTCGTGGCAGGGGACGGCGACCGGCACGCCGCCGGCGAATTTGACGATGTCGGCATAGCTGACCCAGGAGGGCGTCGGGATGACGACCTCGTCGCCCGGATTGCAGGTCGCCAGCATGGCATTGAAGATCACCTGCTTGCCGCCGCCGGAGACGACGATCTGGCTGGCGTCGTAGTCGAGATTGTTGTCGCGCTTGAACTTTTTGATGATGGCGGATTTGAGCGCCGGCGTGCCGTCCATCGGCGGATATTTCGTATCGCCTGCAAGTGCAGCCGCATGGGCCGCCTCGATCGCATGCGCCGGGGTGGGGAAATCCGGCTCGCCGGAGGAGAGGCTGACCACCTTGATCCCTTTGGCCGCCAATTCCCGGGCCCGCTGGGTCATGGCGGCGGATGCTGAAATGGAGACGTTTTTCAGTCGGTCGGCGATGACGGACATTGACATGGTCCTTCGATGAGGGATTGAAACGAGAGACCGCCCGCAGGCGATCGGAATTGCGTTATTCGGCGAGTTCGGCGGCAGGTGCGAGGGTGGCGCCCATGGCTTCGATTTCACCGCGCACGATGCCGGCGAGCTCGAGGGCGCCCGGTGTGTCGCTGTGGACGAGAATGGAGCGTGCCGGCATGGCGATCACCGCACCGTCGATCGACTCGACGCTGCCGTCGACGAGGAATTTCCGCACACGGGCGCGTACGGCGGCTTCGTCCTTGATGACGGCTCCGGGCAGCCCACGCGTGACAAGCTTGCCGCCGGCGTCATAGGCCCGATCCGCGAGGAAAAGCGCTAGCGTTTTCAGGCGCGCGCGTTTCGCCGCCTGCTCGATCTCGCTGCCTGACGTGACGAAAACGACGAGATTGGCGTCGACGGCCGCGATCGCATCCATCATCATATCGGCAAGGACCGGGTCGCGGTTGACCATGTTACCCATGGCCGCATGGAAGCTGATATGGGAGACGGCGACCCGCTCGGTTCTGGCAATCGCCATCAGCGCGCCGAGCTGGTAGAGCATCTGCTGGCGAAGCTCGTCCGCCTGAAAGGGCATTTCGCGCCGGCCGAAGCCCAGCCGGTCGGGCAGGCCGGGATGGGCGCCGATGCCGACGCCATTCTGCTTTGCCAGCCGCACCATGCGCCCCATCGTATCGGGGTCGCCGCCGTGGAAACCGCAGGCGATATTAGCCGAGGAGACGATCTTCATCATCGCTTCGTCATCGCAAAGCCGATAGGGACCAAATCCTTCGCCCATGTCGGAATTCAGATCGATCTTCATCCGTTCCTCCTTTTGCCTCCCTTAGGCCATCGCCTTCAGGGCACGCTTGACCATCCCGGATGTCAGCCTGACATCCTCGACGTAACGGGCCACGGCCTGTTCGACCGCGCGTGCTTCCGCATGCGTCGAGCGGACGAATTTCAGGCGGGCGCCGATGCGGGCCTGACCGAGCCGCCAGAGGTCGCATTCGATCACGCCGGCGATCTTCGGATAGCCGCCGGCAGTATTCGCATCGCTCATCTGCACGATCGGTTCGCCGCCGGGCGGAACCTGGATCACGCCGGGCACGACGCCATGAGAGCGCATCTCGATGGTGGCGGTCGGCGTGATCGGCTCGCCGGACAGGCGGTAGCCCGTGCGGTCGCTGCGCGAGGAAATCCGCCAGGTCTGGCTCCAGAAGGCTTCGCCGTCTCCGGCGAAAAGACCATGCTCGCCGGCAGGCAGGGCGCGGATCGGCAGCACGCCATCGACGGGCGCCGGGAAGACCTCACGCAGTGCCACGGCCGGCTCGATGACGGCGAGGCCCGTGGCCGGCAGCATGGCAATCTCCAAGTCCTCGCCGACCGCGATCCGATCGCCCTTCGCCAGCGGCCGGCCGGCATTGCCGCCGAAACCGCCGCGCAGCGACGTGCTGCGCGACCCCATGACAACTGGAATATCCAGCCCGCCGCCGACCGAAATATAGGCGCGCGCCAGCCGGGGCTGCTTCAGTTCGAGAACCTGTCCGAGCTCTGCCACGTAGGCGCACCAAGGAATGAGTTCCGATCCGTCGAGGTGAGGATGACCGTCGGTGCCGGTCACGGCAAAGACGGTGCGCCGCTCGAAACGCAGGCTGAACGGAAAGGTCTGCACCTCGATCACAGCCGCATTCTCGTCATTGCCGACGAGAATATTGCCGATCCTGACCGCCAGCGGATCCATCGCGCCGCTCGCCGACACGCCGATATCACGATAGCCGGGGCGTCCCAGATCCTGCACCGTGTTGAAAGGGCCGCTTTCGCAAATCTCGATCATAGCTCGATCCTTGCCGGCAGGAACCGTACCGTATCTCCGGGCGCCATCATGGCGGGGGTCGGCGCGGTTGGGTCGAACATGTCAAGCGTCGCAAATCCGATGGAGTTCCAGCCGTTCGGACCTGTCAGCATGGCGACGCCGGTCTGCATGCCGCCGATGGTGACGCAGCCCTTCGGCATCTTCAGCGACGGCACGGTCTTCCGTGGCATGTAGATGCGCGGATCGAGGCCATGCAGATAGCCGAAACCAGGTGCGCTGCCCAAGGCGAAGACACGATAGGTGGCTTCATAGTGGATGCGGACGATTTCGCGGTCGCGAAGCCCCGAGAGATCGCAAAGGGCCGGAAGATCGCTCGCATATTCGCCGCCGTAATGGACGGGGATTTCGATGGTCTTGCCGTTGAGGTCGATGCTCTGCGCATTCTCCCATGCGTCCAGCAGCCGCGCGACCACCGCATCGGGATATTCGGGCGTTTCCCTGAATATCACCAGCAGATTGGTCATCCCGGGAATGTCTTCGGCAATATCAGGCCAGCCCTTCACCGTTCGGGACAGAGCCCAGATCCGCCGCTGTGCGACGAGATCGAAATCGCCTGGCGCCTCGAGCAGGAAGGATCTGGCCCCGATTGCGGAAACCCGCGCCCGGCTTTGGGTGGCCGGAACGATTTCGCGTTGCGAGGCATGTCTGTTCGTCGTGGCGATCATGATGGCAGCTCGATTTCGAACAGAGGGTCGCCGAAGCCGACCAGGGCGCCGGGCTCGGCGAGCAGCCTGGTCAAAACACCGGAATGGCCGGCGCGAAGGGGAAGCAGCACATGTGCTACCCTGACGAAGCCGAGGACATCGGCATCGGATATGGAGCGCGGCAGAGTTTGGGGCGTGACGGCGGCGGCCGGATGTTCGGCGCAGAAATGCCCCGCCAGCGGCGCCTTCACGACGAAAGGTGCAGAGTTCGAAGCGCGGGGTGGGGCTGCCGGCACGCTGATGCGGGCGCCGCCCTCCCCCGAAATGACGATGCGAATCTGCCCGTCAGGCCGGGAGATTTCGAGGCCCGCCACGCCGGCGGCCGTCAGCGCGTCGGTGAGAAATGCAATGGTTGCGGGATCGCTGAAATCGATGGCGTTCATGCCGCCGCCCTCCGCAGCTTCAGCCAATGCTCGAGATAGTGGATATCCGTCTCACCGCGCGCGAATGCGTGGTCCTCGAACAGGGCGCGCAGAAAGGGAATATTGGTGGCGATGCCCTCGATCTCGGTGCCGGCAAGCGCCTCGCACATTCTGGCCATCGCTTTCGCCCGCGTCGGCGCGTGAACGATCAGCTTGGCGATCAGGGAGTCGTAATAGGGCGAGACCCTGTAGCCGGGATGAATATGCGTATCGACGCGGATGCCTGGCCCCCGGGGCAAAACCAGATGGGTGACGACACCGGCCGATGGCAGGAAGGTGTCGGGATCCTCGGCATTGATGCGGCATTCGAAAGAGTGGCCTTCGCAACTCACATCGCCTTGGGCGAGCTCTAGAACGTCGCCTTGGGCCGCCTTTATCTGCGCCTGGACGATATCGACCCCGCTCGTCAGTTCGGTGACGGGATGCTCGACCTGAAGCCGCGTGTTCATCTCGATGAAATAGAAAGCGCCGTCCTCATAGAGGAATTCAAAGGTGCCGACGCCGCGGTAGCCGATCTGACGGCAGGCCTGGACGCAAGCCATGCCGACTGGTTGAATGATATCGGGCGCGATCCCGGGCGCCGGCGCTTCTTCCACCACTTTCTGATGGCGGCGCTGCATCGAGCAATCCCGGTGACCCAGCCACACGGCATTGCCGTGGTCGTCGCAAAGAACCTGGATCTCGATGTGGCGCGGATGCTGGAGGAATTTCTCCATGTAGAGCGAGGGTGAGCCGAAGGCCTTGCGCGCCTCTTCGCGCGTCAGCGCGATCGCTTCATGCAGTTGATCGGCCTTCAGCACGACGCGCATGCCGCGCCCGCCGCCGCCGCCGGACGCCTTGACGATGACGGGATAGCCGATCTCCAGCGCGATGCGCTCGATTGCGGCCGGGTCGTCGGGCAGCGCGCTGTCGGGACCGGGAACGCAGGGGACGCCGGCCGCCATCATCGCCCGCTTCGCCGCGATCTTGTCGCCCATGGTCGCGATCGATGAAGCGGTCGGACCGATGAAAGTCAGTCCGGCCCTTTCGACGGCGTCGGCGAATGCGGTGTTCTCAGACAGGAAACCGTAACCGGGATGGATGGCGCCCGCACCGGTCAGGCGTGCGGCGAGAAGAATAGCATCCTGATTGAGATAGCTCCTGCCCGCAGCCGACGGGCCGATGCAGAGAAAACTGTCAGCGGTTTTGATGTAGGACGCTTGCCTGTCCGCCTCGGAGCAGATCGCGACCGTCTTGAGGCCGAGTTCGCGGCAGGCGCGCTGAACCCGGGCGGCGATCTCGCCGCGATTGGCGATGAGGACCGTATCGAAACGGCGTCCTGAGGCAGCGGATTGTTCCAACTTTTCCGGCATCAGGCGATCTCCGCCAAGAGGTCGCCGGTCTCGACCTCGCCATTGTCGATATCGGTAAGGTGCGTGATGCGCCCGGACCGCGGCGCGGCGATCGTGTTGAAGACCTTCATCGCCTCGATGATGAAAAGGGTCTGCCCCTCCTCCACCGCGTCACCGATCGCGACGAACGGCGGCTCGCCGGGCGTCGGAGCCCGGTGCAGCACGCCGAAGACGGGCGCCGTCACCGCATGGGAGGTTTTCTCGACGCTGGAAGGCGCATGGGAGACAGGGCTTTTCGTCGATTCCAGCTTTTGCGACGGCTCGGCAACAACTGCCTCTGCCAGTGATGTGCGGAATATCCGAACCGTCACGTCCTTTTCCGTCACCGTCAGCTCGGTAATGTTCGATCGTCCGACAAAGTCGATCAGCGTCTTGATCTTCGAGAGGTCCATGTGCGTGCTCGGAATTTCAGAATTCCACCGCGCATAGCTGAAGTTTCAGATCGCCCGGCGTTGTGATTTTCGTAGCACGACGTATGGGTTGATGGGGTCAGACGAAGTTTTGATGGAGCGCAATTGGCCCTGCGGGAACTATCGCCGGCCGGCCCCTGACGGCAGCCGGGCCGGCGAGACGAAATAGAGTCCATCGAGGAGAAAGGCGTTTTTGGAAGCGGCGCCCCCTCAGACAGACTGCCCATGGGGACAGTGGCTCGCCAAGTCGTAGACCGTCGGCTCGAATTGACGTGGCCCGTCAACGATCAGACGATCAAAAATCCTTGTATGGCGCTCTTCTGGCCATTCAGTTTTATCACAACCCACAAGGGTGGGTCGGGCGGCTTTTTGGTGGTATCGGTAGGCTTGGCGCCAAGCGCCGGTTTGGCGACGACGGGCCATACCTTGTCCGTGCTCGTAGCAGAATCATCTGCAAGTACTTCGACGTCAATTCTATCGCTGCCATCTTGCTTGGTAGATACATAGACATCCATCCCCTCGCCAAAGCCGTTGCCTATGAGTGTAAACGGCGTTCGTGTGCGTAGCGGAGCTTGCACAGGCTTGGGGTCCAAGCGCACAATTTCGAGAGTAGTTTTTGCGGCCATGATCGCCTCCCTGGTCCATCCCTATCCGTAAAAATTAATCACCATCGCCCGATCTGCGTGGGATGAATCCGCCTGATCTCGACATCACGCCGCCGGAGCGGGACAAGGCACCGCCCGACCGGGACAATCCGCCGCTCGCCATTCCTCGAGGATCAGCCGAGGCCTCGACCGAGAGCAGGATTTGCTCAAGGGTTCCCGTTTGGGCATCAAGCCTCATCGAGATATCGTCCTTGTCATAGATCCAGACCTTCATATCCCTGGCGAGAGCTCCAATTTGGGAGCCGAGGCCTGTTCGTGCACTCGAACCTGGGGACCGAGACAATCTGTCGTATTCGATGTCGCCATCGACGTTCCGCGGAGGGGGATCGTCGGGATTCAGGCCGCTGCCGTGGACAACGAAAATAGCCGGTGGGCTCAGTTCAACGAACGTCCCCTCGAAAGAGAAAGCATAGATTCGCGCGAGGGTCGCTTCGTTCGTGCTGAGCTGGCCCCTCAGAAAACTGTTCGCGCCTAATGGATTTCCGATCAGAGGCTGATAAACGTCGCCTCTCAGAAGAAGGTCACTCAGTTCGCGCCCGAAGAGATACACCGCTGATACACCTAACAAGGTTTCGTTGTCTGCCACGTCTGCCTCCATCCATCTGGTTATTGACCAATGCCTGATCTCGACAACAGAACTTTCTCGCGAAAGGTCATCTTCGGAAGCTCCAGATAATCTATCGGCAGTAACGTCCGCGCAGAGTGGACATGACTGTGATGCTCGCCGCCTTTGAGGTGCGGGCCAGCGTGCACTTCACCGATCGCCCGTCGCCTGAAGTTTCTACTGATGATCCGTGCGAACTGACCGCCACTTTCGTTCTGATCGATCGCAAGCATCGTTCTCGCGACGTCGCCGTAGTCGAGAAAGTCGGGAGCGAGAGCCCACAAGGTTTCCGCCAGATACGTCCCGACGATATCGCGTGCGTCGAGCAGTGCTTCGACAAACCCATCGGAGTTCCGCGCGAAAGCACGGTCGAAAGCATGCTGCACCGGCGCCTCGGCGGCCGGATCGAACTCGGCAATATCTGCGAGATCTTCAACGGCATGGGAGATCAAGCCGCGCGCCACCAGGCTCTCATGAAAGATGTCGACGAGGATGTCGAATATGGCGCCAGTAAGCGGCTGCGAGAGCTCATGCTCGTCCTTCCACCCATGCGCGAACTCGGCCATCGTCCTTTTGTTGTTTGCCGACCGTATCTGGCGATGCGGCGAAAATTCCGAAAAGCGTGACAGGCGGTTTGCGCGGTAAAGGTTACCGCGCGTCTCCGTGAGAACGTTGTCGATCACGGACGGAAAATGCATGGCCGCGATCAGCGACACGCAATCGGAGAAGGCCTCCTGGAAGCCAAGATATTCGGGATACTCGGCTCCCAGGCGCGGCACGCCCAGGACGCTGAAGATGATCGCGTGTCCCACCTCATGCGCGATGACGTCGAAATCGAGGCTGAAGGGAAGGACGCGCCCATCGTTCTCGAACTGGCTCCCGACTTCGAGGAAACCATAGCCGTACTGTGCGTTGTCCCATTGCGGCAGGATCGAGATTTCCAGCCGGTCATAATAATCGCGAAAATGCCATGTGAGCGGCTGGCCGAGATAGCGCTCCCATACATCCAGTGTGAACCGCACGCAGCCGAAGACATGTGCGGCTTGGAAGCCGGGCGTCGAAGGCCGGAGATAGTCGAAATTGCCGCAAGCGTCGGGGGTGGCGGGCTCGAGGATTTTCCCCGTCCAGGGCGGCAGATAGATATAGGGCGTTCCGAGCGGCCCGCGGTTCAAACCGTAAGGACCGGTTTTGCCGACTGGCTCCACAACAAACATGCGATCGTCGGCTGGGCCAGCTGTCAGGCTACCCAACGGAGACGATACTTCGACGATCTCGGGCTTGGACCGAGCATCTTCAAATGGAGGCTGTACAAAAAGCCTGAACCGGGTGCCCATCCGCTCCCCCTCAAAAGACTTTTATGATTGCCAGTTTAAGTTGACGATCGGCGCTCGCAAGAATTTTAGCAAGTAATAAAATAGAATTAGAACTAGTCCGCCAAAATGTACGGGGCGTTATTCTGACAGCTCAACCAAGCTTGAATAACGCGGGTGACTGCGAATGGGATCGAGGTCGGAATCATTCTTGAACCATAGCCGCATCTCGATGCCGACTTGAGGCATCCAGACCTCGAGCAAGTCTATCGCCCGCTCAATCTCGCCAAGCAGTGCATAGGTGCAGGCGGCATTGTACTGAATGTTTATATCGTCGGGATCTGTCGCCAGAGAGCGGGCCAACCATTCCAGAGCCCGATCGCGAACACCGAGAAAGGCGAGCACCGTCGCTCCCAGGCAAGCAACATTGGCATTCTCCGGATGCAGCCGCAGTTCTTCCTCCGCCTTTTTCAACGCGATCCGCGCATAGCTGCTGGCCTTGTCTATTTGTCCGAGCGAACGAAGGACGTTCACAAGCATGATCGGCGCACCATAATCGGCGGGCTTGATTTCCATCGCACGCTGAAAGTGCGTAGCCGCGAGTTTGAATTGACCTTCGGTGACGCAGAATTCGGCGTAGTACCGATTTGCCTCATGACAATTGGCGTCAAGCGACAAAGCCTGTTCGAAGGCAGAAACTGCGTCAGTGCGATCGCCGGCCACCGCCAACGCAAATCCCTTGGCCGCATGGGCCTCCGCCAGATTGGGATCGATAACGAGCGCTGTCGCCGTATTCGCGAGAATGTCCTCCACCGGAATCTCGGCGCCGAACTGAGACCGCAGACGCGCATCGCAAACCGCGATGCCGGCATAGGCGCGGGCATAATTCGGATCCAATTCGATGGCTCTGGCGAAGCTCTGCCTGGCCATTAGATGGTTCGAGCGCGAAGCAATATGGTAGTATTCGCGCCCTCTGAGGAAGTGCGTATAAGCTTCGACGCTCTCTGTCGGCGCTTGCTCGATTGCCTCCTTTTCCTCCGGGAGCAGCTTGACCTTGAGCTGCTCGACAATTGCCTTGGTGATCTCGTCCTGCACTTCGAAGATATCGGTGAGGTCGCGGTCGTAACGCGCGGCCCAGACGTGGCCGTCGCTGGCTGCGTCGATCAATTCGGCATTGATCCTGACGTGGTTGCCGGCCTTGCGGACGCTGCCCTCTACGACATAGGCAACCCCGAGCTCCCTGGCGATGCGCTGCAGGTTTTCGCTCCGGCCTTTCCATGTAAAGACAGTATTGCGGCTCAGTACAAACAGGCCTGAAACATTCGATAGATCAGTGATGATGTCCTCGGTGATGCCGTCGCTGAAAAACTCCTGGGCGGGATCGTCGCTGATGTTGGCAAATGGCAGGATTGCCACGGATGGCTTGTTGACTGGTGCCTGCGTGTGGCCGTTTGCGGCAAACGGCACCCCTTCACGGGAGGCGACATTGCCCCAATCGGCAAAATAGACATGCACCGGACGGGAGATGTTCTTGACGGTCTTTTCGCCCTGGTCTGCGAACTCGAGGCCGAGTTTGTTTCCGACTTCGTGGCGCACCGCCGCCGAACAGGCAATGCCGCCCGGAGCTGCAAGGGCTTGTAGCCGGACCGCCACATTAATGCCGTCCCCATGAAAGTCGTCCGCATCGAAGACGATGTCGCCCAAATTCAAGCCTATTCGAAACGCAAAGTGCCTGTCGGCTGGAAGCTCCATATTGCGCTCCAGCATGCCGCGCTGGATTTCGACTGCGCATCGTGCGGCACTGAGCACGCTACCGAACTCGACCAGGAAACCGTCGCCCATGACCTTGATTATACGCCCGTCGTGGGTCGCGACAGCAGGTTCGAAGAGCTCGCGGCGATGCTGGCGAAGGGCATTAAGCGTCTCCTCTTCGTTTGCCTCCAGGAGACGGCTGTACCCCACTACATCGGCAGCCAGAATAGCCGTCAATCGACGCTCGACAAGCTCTGCGCACATGCCCGTCTCCCCAACGTGCTGGTGGCAATACTATTCAATTCGAGAAACTAGCCAGTAATGTTGCCGGACGATCGTATTACTGACAACTAAAATCTCCCTCTCGTCCGTAAGAACTCCTGGAGAGCTTCGATGTCGCGGATTACGGCAGCGAGAAGTTGCACATGACGCTTCGGCCCGGCGTTTCTGTACGGGATGTGCGAACCGGTTATGCCATCGTCAACCCTTCGGAGGGGCGATGCTTTCCCGCAGGATAAGCTTGCTGCGGATGATGGTGCGCACCGAGACTGGGTTTTGCCTCTGGCCAATGGCGTCGAGCAGCAGTTTCACCGCGGCGCGGCCCATTTCTTCCACCGGCTGTTCGATCGTCGAGAGCGGTGGCGAGGAGAATTCGCAGACGGGCGAACCGTCGAAGGAGACGACGGACAGATCATCGGGAATACTCAAGCCTGCGCGCTTGATGCAGCTGACAAATGAGATGGCCATGTCATCGCTGGTGGCGATGACCGCCGTTGGTTTCTCGTCCAATCCAGCGAAATCGTCTGCCGCCTGCACGCCGATGTCGAAACCGTGCTGATAATCGAGACGACCGCCCGAGCGACGTACGGCCTCCTTCGATAGGCCGGCTGCCTCAAGCGCCTCGAGCACGCCGCCATAGCGCTCGACGTCATGGTAATTGCCTTCAGGTCCTGCAAGATAGAAGAAACGGCGATGGCCCAGCCGGATCAGTTCGGCCGTGACGTCGCGCACAGCCTCGCGGTCGTTGGTGACGACGCTCTGCAGGCCCGCATCGCTCATGTCGAGCAGCATCGAAACGATCGGCAGGCCGGAGTTTGCCATCGACCGCCCATCGACCTCCGGAAGTTTCGACGACAGGATGATGGCTCCGCGCACGCTGCCTCCGAAGGCGAGGTCGAGAATGTGCCGCTCGGAAATCTCGTCGCGATCGAGGTTGGCGATCATCAGATTGTAGCCGCCCTGGATCAGCGACTTGTTGATGCTCTGCAGAACCTGAGGAATGATCTGTGAGACGCCGTAATAGAGCGATCCGGGCAGGATGATCATGATGATGTTGGATTTGCCGACCCTGAGACCGCGCGCCATCGCATTGGGAGTATAGCCGAGCTGCTTGGCCGCCGCGTTGATCTTGGCGCGCGTCTTCTCGTTGACCCGTCCGGGATTGGCGAGCGCACGGCTGACCGTTGAGATGGCGACACCGGCGAGCCGCGCAACATCGGCCATCAGCGCTCCCGACTGCTCCTCGACGGCCACATCCTTGTTTTTATTCACGTTTGTTTCATTCTCCCGGATGCTTCGATTTGCAACTCTAAGACAGCCGGCGATCTATAGCAAACGTTTGCCAAAAATCGCTTGCGTAAAAAACCAGCTTGATTATCATCTGGGTCATGGCAAACGATTGCCATTCCTTAATGCGTTGAAAATTCATGATTTATTGAATGTGGAACCGCTCTTCCGCAGACGGGTAGGTCATGCCTTTAGAAATGGATGGATTATGGCTACTGGCGACAGGCTCCGCTTCGGCGTCGATCTCGTGACGTTCTTCGATCCCGGCTTCTGGGGTGTCGATAGCCATGACGCAATCATCGACTATGCGCGCGCCGAACCGCGCGCCTTCTGGGACAAGATTCTCGACAGCGTCCAGGCCTCCGGCGTCACAGGCGTCGAACTGACCTTCTCTCCCTTCAACTGGCAGGATGCCATCAAGACCTATGGTTCCGTCGACGCTTTCGCCGCCGAGCTGGCAAAACGCGGCCTAACGCTCTGCAGCGGCTTCTTCGCGGAACTGGAGGCGGCCGGCGATTTCGCCGAGCCCGAGGCCCAGCGCGCGCTGATCGACAAGGCGGAACGCTATGCCGACTTCCTGAAAGCCTGCGGCAGCGACATCATGGTGATCGGCGCCCCGCTTCGCCAGACGCTCGGCGCCCAGCCGGCGCAGTTTTATGATTTCGACCGCGCCAAGGTGATTGCCGATTTTCTGAACCGGCTCGGCGCGACCCTCTATGCCAGGGGCGTGCGGCTGGCGCTGCACACCGAGGCGCACTCGATTTTTGCCGCCGCGCGTGACGTCGATCTGCTGATGCTTCTGACCGACCCGGCCTATGTGCACATGTGCCCGGACACGGCCCATATCATCGTTGCCGGCTCCGATCCCGTCCAACTCGTCGATCGCCACCACGAGCGCATGATCATCACCCATTGGAAGGATGCGATCGGGCCCATGCCCGCCGACACGCCGATCGACAAGCACATCCACGATCGCCACCGCCCCTATTTCTGCGGCTTCGGCCTTGGGCGGGTCGACTGGCCGGCCTGGATCCGGCTGCTGCGCGACCGGGCCTATGAAGGTTGGGCAATTCTCGAACTCGATGCCGCGCCGGATCCCGTCCGCGACATCGCCAACGGGCTCACGCTCGTCCGGCAGGCGCTCCTGCCGATCTATCGCTGACAATGATTCCCAAGACAACGAACGCCCCGCAAAGAGGGCATTTTCACGAGGTGGAACAATGAAGACAATGATGAAGCTTTTTCTTGCCGGTGTGGCATTCGCCGGTCTCTTCGCTTCGGCGCATGCCGAGGACAAACCGACAATCGAGATCATGTCGTCCTGGACGTCGGGCGGCGAAGCGGCAGCCCTCAACGTCATCAAGACCGAGTTTGAAAAGCGCGGCGGCGTCTGGAAGGATTCCTCGATCGCCGGCTTCGGCGCCGCCGATGCCGCCTTCCAGAACCGTATCGTCGCCGGTGACGCGCCCGGCGCCAAGCAGGGCGTCATCGGCCTCGCGGCTGCGGATTTTGTCAACCAAGGCCTGTTCAACCCGATCGATGACGTAGCCGGTGCCGGCAAATGGGCCGACGTCCTGCCTAAATCGATCCATAATCTCATCTCCTATGACGGCAAGGTCTATCTCGCGCCGACCGGCGCCCATGGCGAAAGCTGGGTCTTCTATTCCAAGGAGGCCTTCGGCAAGGCCGGCATCGCCGAGGAGCCCAAGAGCTGGGACGAGTTCTTCGCCGACTTCGACAAGCTGAAGGCTGCCGGCATCGTTCCCGTTGCCTGGGGCGGCCAGCCCTGGCAGCAGACCAAGGTCTTCAACATGATCCTGCTCTCGCAGGTCGGGATCGACGGCTTCCTGAAGATCTATGTCGACAAGGACAAGAGCCAGGCCTCCATTGACGGCGTGAAGAAGACCCTCGAAATTCTCGGCAAGCTGCGCGGCTATGTCGATGCGGGTGCCGCTGGCCGCAACTGGAACGACGCGACGGCGATGCTGATCACCGCCAAGGCCGGGGTGCAGTTCATGGGCGATTGGGCAAAGGGCGAATTCACTGTCGCCGGCAAAGAGCCGGGCAAGGATTATGGCTGCATGATCGTGCCGGAGTCCAAGGGCATGGTCTATATCGCCGATTCCCTCTGGTTCCCGAAGACCGGCAATGCCGCGACCGACAAGGCGCAGAAACTTCTCGCCGAAGTCGTCATGGATCCGGCAGTGCAGGTCGAATTCGCCTTGAAGAAAGGCTCGGTTCCGATGCGCACCGACGTCGACAAGTCGAAGCTTGATGTCTGCGCCCAGAAGGGTGCCGAGCTGATGGCCGCCGGTGCGATCGTCCCGGATCAGGCGATCGTGCTTACTCCCCAGCAAGTCGGGGCGCTCGACGATTTCGTCGACGAGTACTGGAGCGGTAGCTCGAACGATGCGACCTCTGCGGCCGAGAATTTCTTCGCCGTGTTCGAGTAGAATAGTGCCTGCGGCGTCGGCCTGATCCCGACGCCGCATGCCGACTGGAGTGCGCGGCGGCGTGCCCCGCTTTTCCGTCAACGAGCTGGCCGATGCCCATCAAACGCAAACCCAATCTTTCCGCCACCATCGCCCTGTTGCCGACTTGGTTCGTCGCGGTCGTGGTCTTCATCGGCACCATGGGCTGGTCGATCCGCCTGTCCTTCACCAACTCGACGCTTTTTCCATCCTCGACCTATGTCGGATTTGCGCAGTACTCGAAACTGTTCTCTTCCGCCAAATGGCTGGCATCGCTGCAAAACGTGTTGATCTTCGGCGTGCTCTACGTCGCGGGCTGCCTTTTGCTTGGCTTCTTGCTGGCTGCGGCGCTGGATCGCAAGATCCGCTTCGAAAGCGCCTTCCGGACCATATTTCTTTATCCCTACGCCATGTCCTTCGTGGTGACCGGGCTGATCTGGCAATGGATGCTCAATCCGACCCTCGGCATCCAGGCGAGCGTGGGTTCGCTCGGCTGGGAAAGCTTCGTCCTCGACTGGGTGGTCAATCGCGACATGGCGATCTATGCGCTGGTGCTTGCCGGCGTATGGCAAGGCGCGGGCCTGGTCATGGTCATCGCGCTGGCCGGCATGCGCGGGATCGAGGCCGAGCAATGGAAGGCGGCGCGGATAGACGGCATTCCCGTCTGGCGGATCTATGTCTCGATCGTCCTGCCGCAGCTCGGGCCGGCGCTGGCTGCAGCCGGCATGCTGCTCGCCATGGGGGTGATCAAGACCTACGACATCGTCGTCGCCATGACCAATGGCGGCCCCGGCAATGCGACGGAGGTGCCGGCGAAATTCATCATGGATAACCTGTTCGGGCGCCAGAACCTCGGCCTCGCCACCGCCGGCGCGACGGTGCTTGTCCTCGGCGTGATCATCGCAGTCGCCCCGTTTCGCTACGCGATGCACATGCGCGACAGAGCGAAGGGACCCGCATGATGGCTGGTCCTCATCCGAATGGCCCCAAGCCGGCGCAGATCACCGCCGGGCGCATCGGCCTTTATGCCTTCCTGGTCGTCGCCGCACTTTTCTTTCTTCTGCCGCTCTACACCATGGTCGTCACCTCGCTGAAGTCGATGGACGAAATCCGGCTCGGGCAGATCTTCGCCTTGCCGGCAACGCTCGATTTCTCCGCCTGGGTGACTGCCTGGTCGGGCGCCTGCATGGGGACCGTCTGTGTCGGCATTCGCAGCGGCTTCTGGAATTCGGTGGCGATCACCCTTCCCGCGGTCGCACTCTCGGTCTTTATCGGCGCCGTTAACGGCTATGCGCTGTCGCTCTGGCGGCCGCGCGGGGCCAACCTGCTCTTCGGCCTGCTGATGGCCGGCGGTCTCATCCCCTACCAGATCTTCCTCTATCCGATGGTCCGGGTGATGGCGAATGTCGAACTCTACAATTCGCTTGCCGGCATCATTCTCGTGCATGTCATCTTCGGCCTGCCGCTGGTGACGCTGCTCTTTCGCAATTATTTCGTCAGCGTGCCGGAAGAGCTCTGCAAGGCGGCACGCGTCGACGGCGCCGGCTTCTGGCGGATCTTTTTCGAGATCATGCTGCCGATCGCCGTGCCGATGGTGGTCGTGGTCTCGATGCTGCAGTTCACCGGCATCTGGAACGACTTCCTGCTCGGCCTCGTCTTCGCCGGGCGCGACAATCTGCCGATGACGGTCCAGCTCAACAATATCGTCAACACCACGATGGGTGAGCGCACCTACAATGTGAACATGGCGGCGACGATCCTGACCGCCGTCGTTCCGCTTGCCATCTATTTCCTGTCCGGCCGCTGGTTCGTGCGCGGCATCGCCGCCGGCGCAGTCAAGGGGTAAACGCTTCCATGCAATCCGCCGTCTCCGTCAAGGATCTGAAGATCGCCTATGGCCACCATACGGTGATCGAAAAAATGTCGATCGATATTGCCCCGCAGGAGTTCCTGGTGCTGCTCGGCCCTTCCGGCTGCGGCAAGTCGACTTTGCTGAACGCCATTGCCGGACTGCAGGACATCGCTGGGGGCGAGATCTGGATCTCAGGCAAGAACGTCAGCTGGGAGGAGCCGAAAGACCGCGGCATCGGCATGGTCTTCCAGTCCTACGCGCTCTACCCGCGCATGTCGGTTCGCAAGAACCTCTCCTTCGGCCTTCGCGTCGCCGGTCTGCCGAAGGCCGAGATCGAGGAACGTGTCGCCCGCACGGCCGCTCTCCTTCGCCTCGATATGCTGCTCGACCGGCGCCCGGCCGAACTTTCCGGCGGCCAGCGCCAGCGTGTCGCCATCGGCCGGGCGCTGGTGCGCGAAGTCGATGTCTTTCTCTTCGACGAACCGCTGTCGAACCTCGACGCCAAGCTGCGCAACGAATTGCGCGTCGAGATCAAGAAGCTGCATCAGCGCCTCGGCAACACCATGATCTATGTGACCCATGATCAGGTCGAGGCCCTGACCCTTGCCGACCGCATCGCCATCATGCGCGACGGCGTCATCCAGCAGCTTGCCTCGCCCGCCGAGATCTATCGCCGCCCGGCCAACCTCTTCGTTGCCGGTTTCATCGGCGCGCCGGCGATGAACTTCGTCGAGGGCCGGATCGAGCGCGGCGACAGCGCGCTGGTCTTTCGGAGCAAGGGACTTGCCGTCGAACTCTCCGATTATTCCTTTCAAACAGCGGCGGCGGAAGGACCGGCGACCCTCGGCTTTCGCCCTGAGCATCTGGTGCTCGAGGGGGCAGGTAGCCTGCCCACCATTCCCGGCCGCGTTTCCGTCGTCGAGCCGATGGGGTCCGATGCCGTTGTCTGGTTCGACTGGGCCGATCAAAGCCTCTCGCTGAGGCTGATGGGCGACGTGGCCCTGCAGTCGGGCGACGCCGTGGCTCCCGGGCTCGATATCGCCAAGGCGTCGCTCTTCGGCGCCGACGGGGCGCGGCTCTGATGCGCCCCTTGGTTTTCTCGCAATTTCCGGCGCGCTGCGCGCCGTTTTGAGCAATCGCTCCAGGACAGGATTTGGAAAGACATGTCTGAGATCGTCTACGATGCGCTGGTGATCGGCTCCGGCGCGGCGGGTTCCTTCGCGGTCAAAGAACTGACGGCCCAGGGGCTGTCCGTACTGCTGCTCGAAGCTGGTCCGGCCGTGGGTCCCAGGGATTTCGACCCGGCGCGCAAGAAGGCACCCGCCAGCAGCATCAATATCTGGGAGCGGGCGCGGGCCACAATCAAGGGCCAGCCGATCCAGGCGCGGGCGGCGTTTTTTACCGAGCGCTTCAGCCACTTCTTCGTCAACGACCGCAAAAATCCCTATACGACGCCAAAGGGCGAGCCCTTTCTCTGGATCCGCGGCCGCCAGGGCGGCGGGCGTCTCCACAGTTTCGGCCGGGTGCTGCTGCGCTGGACCGACGATGATTTCAAGATCCGGTCGCGCACGGGCAAGGGCGTGGACTGGCCGGTCTCCTATGACGAGCTGGTGCCATTTTATGAGGAAGTGGAGGCCTATCTCGGGCTTTACGGCAACAAGGATGATGTGCCGACCCTGCCCGACGGCATCTATGCCAAACCGGCCAGCCTGACGCCGGCCGAACAGATCTTCAAGCAGGCGGTCGAAAGCCGTTGGCCGGAGAGGCGCGTCGTTTCCTGGCGCTACATTGCGCCGGACGTCGAACGCATGCCGCGGCCGCTTAAGGATGCCAAGACCACCGGCCGGCTGACGGTCCGCTACGACGCCGTCGTTCGCCGCATCACCACGGACGAGAAAACCGGCCGCGCCACCGGCGCCGAATTCATCGACCGCAATACGGGAGAAGTATCGACGGCGCGTGCCGCGACGGTGGTTCTTTCCGCCTCGCCGATAGAGAGCGTGCGGCTGCTCCTGAATTCGGCTTCGGCAAGACATCCTGACGGGCTCGGCAACAGCTCCGGCGTCCTCGGCCGCTATTTCATGGATCAGCTTCCCTGCCTCGCCTTCGGCTCCTTCTCGAAGGCGAAGGGCTGGGCGCCCGACGATTCCGCTCCGACCGACCCGTTCTACAATCCGTCGGGTGGGATCTTCATCCCCCGCTTCGGTGAGGGCGATGCCGCCCGCGGCGATTTCGACTACCAAGGCAGCGTCGGCCGCGCGCCGGTCTCAGGCGCCACCGATGCGCGCCTCGCCTTCTTCGGCTTCGGTCGCATGCTGCCCTATGCCGACAATCGCATCACGCTCGATGTCAGGCGCAAGGACGCCTGGAACATTCCCGTGCCGCATATCCGCTGCGTCATGCAGGCGGAGGAGCAGGCGCTGCTTCGCCGACAGGAGGAGACGCTGATCGCCATGATCAGCGAAGTCGGCGGCGAGCTCGAATTCATCGGCTCGCCCACCGGCCTCAAGGAGATGGGCAAGGGCGCCTTCCCGGATGCCGATGCCTTCAGCCGCTTCATGTTCCGCACATGGTTCCGCAAGACCATGTGCATGGGTGCGGCGATCCATGAAACCGGCGGCGCGCGCATGGGCGAGGGCCCGGAGGCTTCGGTGCTCAATCCCTATAATCAGGTCTGGGATGCCCCGAACCTCATCGTCACCGACGCCAGCGCCTTTCCCGGCAGCGGTATCGCCGGCACGACGCTCACCGTCATGGCCCTGACGCTCCGCGCCTGCCGAAACCTGGTCGACCGGTACCGGGCGGGGCAGTTTTAAGGCGCGCTTGGAACGAGAGACTGGGGTAACCGTTTCAGCTCGATCAGTGGTCGTCATATAACCTTCGCACTGACATGCTCCTGTCAAGAAAAGCAGGAAGGAAAAACCCATGTCGCAATCACATCAGGACCAGCTTAACCGGATAAAGGCCGAAATCGCCGACAGCTTCGATGAGGAGCTGGAAATGCAGATGGAGGAGGATCGGCTGGACGATCTGGTCGCCGAGGGAATGTCGGAACCTGCCGAGCAGACGCTCGAGCGAAAGATCTACTTCCGGGAACTCTTCCGGCTGCAGCACGAGCTGGTGCGGCTGCAGGATTGGGTTCAGCACAAGAAGTTGAAGGTGGTCGTGCTTTTCGAAGGCCGCGATTCGGCCGGCAAGGGCGGCGCGATCAAGCGCGTCACCCAGAGGCTCAACCCGCGCGTCTGCCGGACCGTCGCGCTGCCTGCCCCGACCGAGCGGGAGCGCCATCAATGGTATTTCCAGCGCTATGTCCCACACCTTCCCACAGCCGGCGAAATCGTGCTCTTCGACCGCAGCTGGTACAACCGCGCCGGCGTCGAGCGCGTGATGGGGTTCTGCACCCCTGACGAACTCGAGGAATTCTTCCGCTCGGTGCCGGAATTCGAACGCATGCTGGTCCGTTCCGGCATCGTGCTGATCAAATACTGGTTTTCGATCACCGACGAGGAACAGGAATTCCGCTTCAAGATGCGTATTCACGATCCGCTGAAGCAGTGGAAGCTCTCACCGATGGATATGGAAAGCCGTGTCCATTGGGAGGAATATACCAAGGCCAAGGAAGAAATGCTGGTGCGCACGCACAGCAAGGATGCACCCTGGTGGGTGGTACAGGCCGTGGACAAGAAACGGGCGCGGTTGAACTGCATCGCCCATCTTCTTGAGCAGATCCCTTATGAGGATGTTCCCAAGCCGGACATCGAACTGCCGGACCGCATCCGCCACGCCGACTATAACAGGGCGCCGGTTCCGCCTGAAATGCATGTGCCGGAGCGCTATTGAGCGCATAATCATACCGGTTGTCTGACGTTTCTGGCATCGCTACACCACGCATCAGTGTGGTGTAGCGATGCCCCTGGGCTTGGAGCGTCGTCAGGCAGCGATATCAGCCATAAGGTCCAGTTCCGCGACGGCATCATCCGGCAGCACCAGCGCGGCAGCGGAAAGATTCTCCCTCAGATGGGCGACGGACGAGGTGCCGGGGATCAGCAGAATATTCGGAGCGCGCCGCAGCAGCCAGGCGAGCGCGACCTGCATGGGCGTCGCATGAAGACGCGTGGCGACATCGGACAGGGTGGAGGACTGCAGCGGGCTGAAGCCGCCGAGCGGGAAGAAGGGCACATAGGCGGTGCCTTCGCGCGCGAGTTCGTCGATCAGGCGATCGTCGGCCCGATGGGCAAGATTGTACTGGTTCTGCACGCAGACGATCTCGGTGATTCCGCGCCCTTCGCCAATCTGCTTCGACGTGGCGTTGCTTAAGCCCACGTGACGAACGAGGCCTTGCCGCTGGAGATCGGCCAGCGCCGTCAGGGGTGCTTCGATCGATCCTTCGGCGGGGCCATGCAGATCGAAGGCGATCCTGAAGTTGACGACATCGAGCACGTCAAGGCCGAGATTACGAAGGTTGTCGTGCACGGCCGCGGTCAGCTCTTCGCGCGAGAAAGCCGGAATCCAGGATCCGTCCGCGCCGCGCCGTGCGCCGATCTTGGTGACGATGACGAGATCGTCGCGATAGGGATGAAGCGCTTCCCGGATGATCTGGTTGGTGACGTGCGGGCCGTAGAAATCGCTGGTGTCGATGTGGTTGACGCCGCTCGCGACTGCCTCGCGCAGCACGGCCAAGGCCGCGCCATGATCCCTGGGCGGGCCAAACACGCCGGGCCCGGCAAGCTGCATGGCGCCGTAGCCGAGCCGCTTCACGCTGCGGTCACCGAGTTTGAAGGTTCCGGACTGATCGATGATGGACATGATCTCACTCCTTTCAAGAGGTGACCCCAAGATAGGCGTTGTCGGCGCGCGTGATAATTCGCTACAATCCGCACAGGCCGTGCGGAGTGGCGAACAGTGAAAGTCGATTTGGGGGATCTCAACGCCTTTGTTGCGGTGGCGCGGGCCGGCGGTTTTCGCGAGGGCGCGCGGGCCAGCGGCAGCAGCGCCTCCTTCCTCAGTGAGGCGGTGCGCCGCCTGGAGGCCGACCTCGGCGTCAGGCTCTTCAACCGCACGACACGCAGCGTCGTTCCGACCGAAGCAGGCAAGGGTTTGCTGGAGCGGCTCGGCCCGGCTCTGACAGAGGTGGAGTCTGCGCTCGACGTGGTCAATGGATTCCGCGACAGGCCGGCTGGATCGCTGCGGCTCAATGTGCCGGTCAGCGCCGCGCGGCTGGTGCTGCCCGCCATCGTTCCGCCGTTTCTCGCCGCCTATCCCGACATTCGTCTTGAGGTGATCACCGAGGAGAGCTTCGTCGATGTGCTTGCTGCCGGGTGCGATGCCGGCATCCGTTATGACGAACGGCTGGAGCAGGATATGATCGCCGTGCCGATCGGGCCGCGCGTCCAGCGTTTTGCCACCGCCGCCTCCCCTGACTATCTCGACCGCCATGGCCGGCCGCAGCATCCGAGCGAACTTCTTCGCCACGCCTGTCTGCTCGGCCGTTTTGCCAGCGGCGCGCTGACGACGCCATGGGAGTTCGAGCGAGAAGGCGAAATGGTGCGGGTCGACCCTTCAGGACCGTTGATCGTCCGGGTCGGCGGGGCGACCGATCTGACCGTCGACGCAGCGATAGCGGGCACAGGGGTCGTCTGCGTTTTCGAAGACTGGCTGCGCCCGCATTTCGAGAGCGGCGCCCTCGAGCCGATCCTTGAGCCGTGGTGGCAGCGCTTTTCCGGGCCGTTCCTCTATTATCCCGGACGGCGGTTGGTGCCAGCGCCGCTCAGGGCATTCATCGATTTCGTCAAAGCCTCGACCAAGCAGGCCTGAACAGCGCTTGCATGTGTCAAAGCTCGACCTCGGCATTGTCGCCCATATCAGGCTTGCTGTTGGAAACCGCTGCGGCCGCCATTTTGATATAGCTGATGATGGTGCCCGGGCTGTCCCAATATTCGGCCGAAGACGGGGTCATCTTCAGCACGCGGATGGAGGGATCGTCGGGATTGTCCCACCAGGCCTTGGCCGGCGTCGCCCATAACTCGCGGATCTTCCCGCGATCGTTCTGGACCTCGGCAGTGCCTGACACGGAAACATATTTCTGTCCCTTGGTGTCGGCAAAGGCAAGGCACACATTTGGCCAGCGGGCGATCTGATCGTCCTTGTGGCTGGCCACATCGGTCAGAAAATAGACCGCATTCTCGAGCTGGGCACTATAGGCGGACATCGGGCGCGCGCGCAGATCGTCACCACTGCGGGTCGTCAGCATGCAGAACCCTATTCTGTCGATCAGTTCCCATACCCGTGTCGCATCGTCATGCTCGGCCATCGTCGTCTCCATTTGTGCCAGAGGGAGACGACGTAACCATTTGCCCGGGCCAATGTTCCGCATATTCGACCACGGACACATCTGCTGCGCTGGTGCCTTAATGTACGCTTGGGGTTTCCATGACCATTGCGAAGTCTTCAGCGACCAGTTCGCTGACGGCGATGAGGATTTCCTCGCGGGAAAAGCCTGAGGTCAATGCGCGATGGATGAGATCCTGCAGATCCGGCTCCACGACATCGCGGCAATCCTCGAGGCGTTCTTCTGAAACAGTGAGGCTATTCAATTCGTCCATTGTCTGTCCTTTCCAGGAATGCAACCGTCGAAGCTTGGCAAGCTGGTCGTACGCTCTTTGGCTGGAATTGCTCTAACGGGCGGCCGCCCGCTTCGGTCTGGCGATCAGGCCTTCACGCTGCAACTGCTTGCGTGCCGCCTTGCGCTGCCGGCTGATCGCCTGCGCCTTTTCCCTGACGCGCCGTTCGGAGGGTTTCTCATAGGCGCGCCGTTCCTTCATTTCGCGGAACAGGCCTTCGCGCTGCATTTTCTTTTTCAAAACCCTGAGGGCTTGATCGACGTTGTTGTCTCTGACGAGTACCTGCATTTCGAATTCTCCTTTTCGTAAGATATGGCGAGCGATCAGCCGAGCTGCTCGGCGATCAGCGCCTGCAATTCGCGGCGGGTAAGAAGGCAGGGAGACGGCTTCCAAGTCCTTTTGCGGTTGACGGCTTCGTCACGCTCCCGCGGGTTGGCCACCGCAACCGCGGTGGCTGTATTTGTATCGTTCAAAAAAAATCCTTTACCGGCGATTGCCGGCATCATCGATCGTTGTGGGTTTGACCATCGCGTTGCCGCAAGGGCGCGTCGATTCAGCCGATGTACAAGCGTCTCGTTCCCAAGCCGTGACGGCTTCGAGTTCCGCTTCAGCCCTAAAATAGTCGTCGGCGAACGCGATTGCAACGTATAGCCCGGCATGGCCGGGTTCGGCGCCGGGAATCGCCCTTAGATATATTCATTGCCGATCTTCAAGTTAGCCGGGTATAGATTTAGTCGGATTTTCTTCAATTTGGCTTGAAATTGAAAATATTCCGTCGCGAATGAAGCAATGACAATATCGGGGACGGCATTAACCTTTCATTAAATAACCTATTGACTTGCAGTATTAATAGGTTGTTAAAGGGGCCGCTTGCAGAGGTCAAAACTGACCCGCCATAATAATTTAAGGAGAGAGCGATGGCTTCGCCGATACACGCAACCGATGATAGTGCAACATTTCTAGAAACCGACGTTATTTCAGGAAATCTGCTTTCCAACGATTCATCCGACAACGGCCACCTGTTCCTGCGCGCCTTCGACGGCGCGACGGTTAACGCCAAGGGCGGCAACAGCCAGATCACCGAGATCCAGGGCGACTACGGCACGTTCTTCGTCAAGCCGGACGGCAGCTACACCTATGTCCTGAGCGATGCCGCCAAGATCGGCTTCGCCAACGGCGAATCGTACCAGGAAAAGGTTTCCTACAAGATCTCCGACGGCAGCGGTCACACCGATGTCGGCCTGTTCACCCTGAACATTCAGGGCGTAACCCAGATCAAGCCGGTCGCTGTCGACGATGTCTTCAGCTTCACCGAAGGGCATGCCATCGGCGGCAACGTGCTGGACAACGACATTGCCGGCGACAACGGCAAGATGTTCCTCCGCCAGTTCCTGAGCACGCAGGTCGACGCCAAGACTGACGCCGTTACCGACGTTGCCGGCACCTACGGCACTTTCCATGTCAAGTCGGATGGCACATTCACCTACGACCTGAATACTGATCTGGTTGCGGGTCAGACCTACACGGAAGTTCTCCGTTACTACAAGATCTCCGACGGCGAAGGCCACACGGACACTGCCAAGGTGACGCTCAACATCACCGGCACGGATTTTGACTCGTCCCATATCGTTTGATCGACAACGATAGATCAGGGAATACGACGCCCGCCGCGCAATCGGCGGGCGTCTTCGTCTATCCGCCTGCCTTTAGGCAAAGTCCGGCTGGACCGGCAAAATAATTATTTTTAGCTAGTTCTTATATATGCCGGGGAAGGGTAGTCTCGAAGTTCGGAGGACACGCCCTTGACCGAACACATCGAACCCAAGCAAATTGAGACCGATGATCTGACGAAAGTCTGGTCGGTGACCGAGTTCTGCGCGCGCCATCGGATAGACGCAGAGGAACAGGCACTGTTGCTCAAACTTTTCGGGCCATTCGCGACAGCCTGCGAACTGCTCCACAATGCCAAGCGCGCCCCACGATTCAGATGAGTCCGTCTCTATTCCCGCGTTGATCTTCTCATAAATGCCATTAGTCGGCCGGTGAACGAGGCTGCACCAGATATCCCTTGATCGGGTCGCACCTGCCTGCGCGCCTTTCGCAAACCTCTTCCGTACCTTTCGAGCCGCGGACGATTCCTGAATAGCTCCTCACCTTCTGCACAAAATCTGCAATCCGGCGCGGCATGTTGCCGCCATGAGCAAAAACGACATCCAGCACCGTCCCGCACCCTCCGTTTTGCCGGAACGCCTTCGCAATGACGGGTGGTGGCTTGCGGAGGGGCCTGAAGACGCCCCCGCCGCGGCGAGGTTGGGAAGCAGGCTCATCGTGATCGAAACGCAGCAATTGCGAGAGGAGCAGCAATGGATACAGCCGATACTTTGACAGAACCGATGCCGATCAGACGCGGCAGCGGCCGGACCGTCGCGTTGCTTGCGCTCGTGGCACTTGCGGATTTTCTGATCTTTGGCCAGGAGTTCGGGATAAACCTTTTCCTTTTTGCGCTTGCCGTCTGCGCCGGCATTCTGCTTTCGGCCAGGAGGAGAACTCGGTTTTCGGCCGCCGCTTTCCTGCTCGGCTTTTCGGTTCTGGCGTCGGCGCCCCTGGTGGAATCGCCTTCTCTGACGGGCGTTGTCCTTTGCATCGGGGCGCTGATGTCGGTGGCGCTCATCAGCGCCAGGCTCCTGCCCCGCCGCCTGCCCGCCCTGCCTCTGGTATTCTTCCGTTTCGCTCTCGTTATGCCCCTGGCGCTTGCCGAAGATATCAGGAAGTCTCTTGCGACACCGGGAAAACGTGTCTCTTTCACCGCGGTGCGACAGGGCATCGGCCTCTGGATCATGCCGCTCATCCTTGCAGCGGTCTTCGTATCTCTCTTTGCCGCTGCAAACCCGCTTATCGAAATTGCGCTGCGCAGCATTAATTTTGCCGCTCTGCTTCAGTTCCTCGATCTTTGGCGGATCGGCTTCTGGATGATGATTGCCGTTGTGGTCTGGGCGATGCTGCGGCCGCGCCTGAAGCGTTGGACCAAGAGGTCGCAGGCCGCCAGGGCGTTCATGATCGTGCCCGTCAAAAATGCGCCGTTCGGCCATGCTTCGCTGTTGCGGTCGCTCGTCCTGTTCAATGCGCTCTTTGCCGTGCAGACGCTTCTCGATCTCGTCTATCTCTGGGGTGGCGCAGATCTGCCAGAGCACATGAGCCATGCCGAGTATGCCCATCGCGGCGCCTATCCCCTGATTGCCACAGCGCTTCTTGCCGCAGCTTTCGTTCTCGTCGCGATGCGGCGCGGCGGCCCCGGCGATCACAGCCCGCTGATCCGCGGTCTCGTTCACGCCTGGATCGCTCAGAACGTCCTGCTCTGTCTGTCGTCGATGCTGCGGCTTGCTCTCTATGTCGAGGTCTATTCGCTGACCGAACTGCGCGTCGCCGCGGGTCTCTGGATGGGTATTGTCGCCATCGGCCTTGTCTTGATCCTGCTGCGCATTCTGCTCAACCGATCCAACGCGTGGCTGGTCGCGACGAATCTCGCCTCCCTGCTTATGGTTTTCTACATCAGCTCCTTCATCGATTTCCCGGCTTTCATCGCCCGCTTCAATGTCGCCCACAGCCAGGAGATCAGCCAGGAAGGCCCGCCGCTCGACCTTTCTTACCTCTCGTCGCTCGGCCCGTCCGTCATTCCGGCGCTCGATCTCTACCTCCTTAAATTGCCGGACCACCTGATCGGCCAAAGGAGTGAAGCGGTAACCGTTCGGGATTACCTCGCCAGGAATTTCGAGATGCGCCGGCGCGACTGGCGGAGCTGGACCTTCCGATCTGCGCGGCTTGAGACCTATCTTCTGTCTCCTGCAGCCATTGCAAGATAGAACGAGAACGATAACAACAGGCACGACAAACAACGCAGGATCGGTGATGGCACCACGCATTCTCGTCGTCGATGACGAACCTCATATCCGCGATGTGATCTGCTTTGCCCTCCAGCGCGCCGGCATGATGCCGATGGCAGCCAGCAACGGCACCGAGGCGATGATGGCCTTCCGCCGCGGCAACATCGATCTCATCACTCTCGATATCGGCATGCCCGATATGGATGGTCTGGAGGTCTGCCGCCAGATCCGCAAAACTTCGGCTTTGCCGATCCTGTTTCTTTCGGCGCGCGACGAGGAGATCGACAGGGTCTTGGGGCTCGAAATCGGTGGGGACGACTACGTCACCAAACCATTCAGCCCGCGCGAACTCGTCGCCAGGGTCAAGGCGATCCTGAAGCGCAGCGGCAATGACGCGGTGCCTGACAGGCGCCGCGCCACCTTTGTCGAGGGCGAGCTCAGCCTGGATCGCCACGGCAGGATGGTCACGTTCGGCGAGAGCGCCATCACGATGACGGTGCTCGAATTCGCCATCCTGGACGCATTATTGTCGCGCCCCGACATGGTCTTCAGCCGCGAACGACTGATGGAGGCGGCCTATGGCGCCGGGACCTATGTCGCCGACCGGACGATCGACAGCCATATCCGCAACATCAGGGCCAAATTCCTGGCGGCCGGCGGCCGAGGGATCATCGCGACCGTTCACGGCATCGGCTTCAAACTCGGCGGTGAAATCGGAAGGAAGGCCTGATGCCGGCACCGAAAGTCCGGACGAAATGGCGCCCGACACTGGCGCTGATCGTCTATGTCGTGCTTCTCGCCGTCATGGCGCTGCCGATCCTGATCCTCGTCTGGTTTCGCGCCGTCGAGGTGAGTTCGAACCGGATGGCGCCGGCGGAAATCGGGGCGCTTGCCTTCGTCGCCGTACTGACGCTCGGCATTGCCTACGTGCTGACGCGCACGATCACCGGCCCGATCGACGCCTTGATCGCCCGCACGGACGAGATCGCCCGCGGCGGCAAGAGGGCAATCCGGCCGCTTGAAAGCCATGGAACGCGCGAGATCGCCGTCCTGTCGCAAAGCTTCCTCGATCTCGCCGGAAAACTGGTCGATCGCACCGAATATGTTCGCTCCTTTGCCGCCCATGTCTCCCACGAACTGAAATCGCCGCTGACGGCCATCCGCGGCGCTGCAGAGCTTTTGCGCGACGACGATGCCGAAAAGGCGATGACAAAGGCGCAGCGGTTGCACTTTCTCGACAATATCGTCGCCGATGCAGCCCGGCTCGATGCATTGCTGCAGCGGCTGAGGGAACTTGCGCAGGCGGAAATCCCTGTCGCCGATGGTAGAAGCAGCATCACCGACATTCTGTCCTCGCTGCGCGGGCAATTTCCGGCCCTTGATATCTCAGGCAAAGGTGGGCCGGATATATGGGTTGCTCTTCCCCGGGAAGCAGCCGGCATCATCTTTGCCAACCTCGCCGAGAATGCCCTTCAGCATGGCGCCACGCTATTGGAGCTCAGCGTGTCAGCCGATGCCCGCACAACAGTTATTCTCGTCCGTGACGACGGCGGCGGTATTTCCGAGGCAAATCGCCAACGTATCTTTCAGCCGTTCTTTTCAACCCGCCGCGAACAAGGCGGCACCGGCATGGGTCTCGGCATCGTCCGCGCCATGCTGAGCGCCCATGGCGGTACGATCCGCCTGCTGCAGACGGCCGGCGCAGGAGCCGAGTTCGAAATCACCATACCGGTGTAATTCTCATATGATGGGGAAGAGATTCCGTTGTGTCCGAAGGTTTTCCCAGTTGACCTTCTGGACCTGGTGCCGACCGCTTGCTCGCAAGCAAGCGGTTCAGTTGTGCGGTTTTATTGCCGTCAACGCCGCCTGCGCGATGATATCTGCAATGCGTTCGGACAGCGCCGGGTCGGACACAGCGCGCGCAAGGGTGACACCGCCGCTCAGCATGGCGAGAAGCAGGATCGCCTGATCTTCCTGGCTTGTTTCGGATCGGCCCTCGATCTTGTGCTCCGGCAAGCCGGCGGCGACTTCTTCGACGAGGCGTTTGATCTCAGCCGTGTAGGCGTTTCGCGTTTCATCATCCGCGCGCATCACGTCGGGCGAAAGGCTCGGCAGAGCACAGCTTTCGCCTAAATCACAGGTTCTTTTATAGCCGAGATAGTAGCTGACGAACGTCGGCAGCCAGTCTTTCGGCTGATTGGTCTTCAGTGCGGCGATTCCCTGCCGCAGCTCTTCGAGCCCCTCCAGCACGGCTATACGAAAGGCTTCGGCCTTCGATTTGAAGTGTCCGTAGAAGGCGCCGTTCGTCACGCCGGCAGCCTTCGTCAGCGCGTCGATTCCGGCGCCGCCATAACCGTCCTTGCGGAACACCTGGCCCGCGGCTGTGATGACGCGGGCCCGGGTCTCCAGTTTGTGTTCGACGCTGTAACGCATGAAAACCTCATTTAGAGAGTGATCTCTCTCTTTATTGCTTGCTAAGAGAGTGACCGGTGTGTATCCATAAAGAGTGATCGGTATATCAGAAGCGGTCACGATTCAAAGAGGGAGATATCCGATGCCTATCACACTTACCGTGCCCGAAGGCCTGCTCTCGCCGGAGGCCCAGGCGCGAGCCTTTGCCGGATTGACGGACGCCTTGCTTGATGTCGCCGGTTTGACCGGCAATGCCTTCATGACCGCCAATGTCATCGGCACCATCAACGTGCTGCCGCGCGAGCACGTGCTGGCGGCGGGAAAGCCTATCGCTGCGGCGTTCGTCGAACTTAAATTGCCGGAGGTCGCGCTGGCGAGCGCGCAAGCGAAGCAGGCCTTCATCGAAAAAGCGGCCGATGTCGTCGAGCAAGCCGCCGAAGGCGGGCTCAAGCGAGAGCATATATGGTCGAACATCGTCTATGCCCCCGAGGGTGCCTGGGGAATTGCCGGCGACAGTTACAGCAATGCCGACTTCGTCGGCGCCATCCAGGGCGCGGCCGCCGCGTTGTAACGATTGCGGCGCATCTGCGAAACCTCAGACCTGACACAGCAAAGCGCCGCCGTCCGGCGGCGCGACGGAGCCAGCCCATGCAGCTTGCCAACTATCTGTTCTTTTCCCAAGGCTGCGAGGAGGCGCTCGCCTTTTATTCCGAATGCGGGCTTGGCCGGGTCACGCTATTGAAGCGCCATGGCGCAGATGGAATGCCCGTTGCCAGCGAAGCCACGTGGGGCAAGGTGATGCATGCGCGTTTCGAAGGACCAGGCATGATGTTCTTCGCCTCCGACAATCACGATGCCGAGCCGATGCGAGGCTCCGCCCATATGCTGATCATGGATGATCGCGACAGGACCGAGGGCCTTTTCGCCCGGCTTGCCGACGGCGGCAGGATAACGACGCCGCTGGCTGTCCAGCCATGGGGGAGCTATTACGGCAAGCTCACCGATCGTTTTGGCGTCCAGTGGATGCTCGATTGTCTCGCGTGAGCCTGTGCAGCGGGGACGCCCTCCCCTCCCCGCTCAGGGTCCGTTCGTCACCGCGTGGTATAGCCGCCATCGATGACAAGCACTTCGCCGGTCACGTAGCTTGCCGCCGCCGAGCAGAGAAACAGGGCAGCGCTGGCCACCTCCTCCGGCTGCCCGACGCGTCCCATCGGGGTCATGCTGCGCCAGATCGGGAACCAATCGGGATTATCGATGCCGCCGCGCGACAGATCGGTCTCGATATAGCCGGGCGCGATGGCATTGACGCGGATATTCTCGGCGGCGACTTCGCTCGCCAGGCTCTTGGTCATCATATGAACCGCCGCCTTGGAGGCGTTGTAGGCGACCTGGTTCTGCGGAATGTTGGAGACGATACCCGAAATCGAGCCGATATTGAGAATGGCGCCGCCGCCCTGGCGGCGCATGGGAGCGAGTGCCGCGCGGCAGGCGCGGAAGACGGCGTCGACATTGACGGTCATGATCTCGCGCCAGATGGCATCGGAGAATTCGCCGCTGTCGCCATGAATGGCGATGCCGGCATTGTTGACGAGGATGTCGATCCGGCCTGTCCGTGAGAGGGCCTCGGTGACGAGCGCGTCGGCGGCATCGTCTTTCGTCAGGTCGGCGGCGATGAAATCGCAATCGACGCCGGCCTTAGCGAGCCGGTCTTCCGCCGCCGCATGGCGGGTCCTTCCCGAGATGACAACTTTGGCGCCCGCCTCGCCGAGCGCCTCGGCGATCGCAAGCCCGATGCCGCGCGTGCCGCCGGTCACCAGCGCCACCTGCCCGTCTAGGCGAAATCTATCGAAGATCATGGCAGTTCCTTCCTGGTTTTGAGAGGCGGCAAGCGGCTGATCAGATGTCGGTGCTCTGCGGCAGGATGACGAGATCGCGGATGGTGATGTTGCGCGGGCGCGTCAGCATGAAGAGCACCGCCTCGGCCACTTCCTTCGGCTCCATCAGGCCGCCGGCGGCGAGCGCCTCGTCCAGCTTTTCCTGTGGCCAATCGCTCAAAAGAGCGGTCACGACGGGGCCCGGCGCGACCGCCCCGACCCGCAAGCCATGTTTGGCCACCTGCCGCCGCAGCGTGTGGACGAAGGCCTGGACCGCATGCTTCGAGGCGGTATAGATCGGCTCCCAGACGACCGGAACCAGGCCGGCGACGGAACTCGTCAGGATGATATCCCCGGTCTTGCGCTCGACCATATGCGGCAGCACGGCATGCACCGAACGGAATGCGGCATTGATGTTCAGGTTGAGCATGCGGTCCCAGGCGTCGGGATCGCCGCCCAGCACTTCGCCGCCGATATAGGAGCCGGCATTGGCGTGGAAAATATCCAGCTGGCCTGCCTTCGCCAGAATCTGCGGCATCATCCCCGCGACGCTTTCCGGATCGGTGAGATCGATGACCAGCGCAATGGCATTGGCGCCGAGCGTCGAGCAGATCTCCTTCAATGCTTCCTCGTTCCGGTCAACCAGCACCACCCGGGTGCCCGCGGCATGCAAGGCCTTGGCGCATTCCAGACCGATACCCGATGCCGCTCCGGTGACGGCCGCGACCTTTCCAGACAGATCCTGTCCCATTTTCTTCCTCTGTTATCTTGAGTGATTTAGGCCCGGCCGTGCGAGATCCGCGATCGGCGTGCCAGCGAGTCGACGATGACGGCGACGGCAAGGACGGCACCGGTGATCATGTATCGAAGCGATGACGAGAGATCGAGGAGCGTCAGCCCGCTGGCGATCGACTGGATGACGATGATGCCGAGAAGGGCCGAATAGGCGCTGCCGCGCCCGCCGAACAGGCTCGTGCCGCCGATGACCGCCGCGGCGATGGCGTTGAGATTGACGTCGCCGGTGCCCGCCTGCTGGCTTGCGGTCGCCAGCCGCGCAGCCGAGAGCACGCCGCCGGTCGCCGCAAGCAGGGCACAGGCGACAAAGGCGCTCGCGTAGATGCGCGACACATTGATGCCCGAGCGGCGTGCGGCCTCTCTGTTGCCGCCGACGGCATGCATGGAGCGTCCCCATTTGGTGCGCGTCAGCGCGTAGTTCATGGCGGCGACGAGGCCGACGAAGAGGCCGAACATCCAGGGGATGCCGCGCGACTGGTTAAGATAGAAAGCAACCGCTTCCAGGGCGACCGTGATGACGACGGCGCGCAGTAACAGTCCGCCGGTCGATTTCGACGACAGGCCGGCTGCCCGCCGGCGCGCCGATGTGCGGTAGCTTGCGAAGAAGAAGGCGATGCCGGCCAGCGCCACCAGCAGATAGGCGACCGGATCCGGCATGACCATGATCTGCCCGAAATTCACCAGCCAGGAGCCATAGGGGAGATTGATCGAGCCGGTCGCTCCCAGAATATAGAGCTGCAGGCCGAGAACCGCGAGCAGGCCCGACAGCGTGGAGACGAAGCTCGGCATGCCGAAGCGGTTGAACAGGAAGGCGTAGAGCGAGCCGATCAGGGCGCCGACGATCATCGCGGCGAGGACTGCGAGCACCACCGGCCAGCCCTGATTGACCCAGAAGACGCCGACCAGCGCCGAGGCGAAACCGCTGACCGAGCCGACGGAAAGATCAATCTCGCCCACCATCAGGATGCAGACTATGCCGAGCGAGATGACGCCGACCGTCGAGCAGTCGAACAGCATGTTGACGAGATTGGCGCTGGAGAGAAACACCGGATTGAGCGCCTGGAACACCGTCCAGATGATCGCCAGGCCGACAATAACAGGCAGCGAGCCGAGGTCGCCGGAGCGGATGCGATCCCAAAAGGCGCGGATCGAGCCGGTAAGGCTGTCGTCATGGCGCACTCTTTCGTCACGCCGGTCGAGAAGTGCGGGTGCCGCCGGTTCATTCTGCAAGGTCTTCATCATGCCCTGCCCTCCTCATTCTCTCGGCTTTGCGCCTGGCGGCGCATGGCGCGGCGGGAGACGGAATTGTTGGACGCGCCGGTGATTGCGCTGACCAGCTCTTCATTGGAGGCATCGGGCATGAAGGTGCCGTTGTTGCGTCCAAGCCGAAGGACGACAATGCGGTCGGCGACGGCACGCACATCCTCCATATTGTGGCTGATCATGATAACGGCGAGGCCGCGTTCGCGCACCCGCTCGATCAGGTCCAGCACTTCCGCCGTCTGGGCGACACCAAGCGCGGCTGTGGGTTCGTCGAGCATGATCAGCTTCGGCTCGAGCAGCAGTGACCGGGCGATTGCCACGGTTTGGCGCTGGCCGCCGGAAAGCGAGGCAACGGGCTCACGCACGCTTGGGATTCGGGCCGAAAGCTCGTTCAGCAGCTTCCAGGCGCGAATCTCCATGGCGACCTCGTCGAGCTGGAAAGGGTTGAGCTCCTTGCCGAGAAAGATATTGGCGACGACGTCGAGATTTTCGCAAAGCGCCAGATCCTGAAACACGGTTGCGATGCCAAGATCGAGTGCGGCACTCGGGCTCGACAGGTCTGCCTGTTTGCCTTCGAACAGGGTCGTTCCCGAGCTCGGCTGATGCACGCCGGCCAGGATCTTGACCAGCGTCGATTTGCCGGCGCCGTTATCGCCGACGAGCGCCACAACCTCGCCTGCATGCACGTCGAGTTCGATATCGGTGAGCGCCGACACGGCCCCAAAGTTCTTCGATATTCCGCGCAGGCTTAGGACGGGCTGGCGGGCGCCGTCAAGAATGTGAGAGGTGTCAGACATCGCCTGGCCTTTCCGAAGCGAAACCGGAAGCGCGACCGGCGATCCGGCCGCGCTCTCCCTTGGCTCGATTACTTGGTGATGCCGAGCTTCTTGCAGCCGTCGGCATAACGGCCGGTGCACAGTTCCTCGGCGGTGTTGATCTTCTTGTCGATGATCTCGGCCTTAAGGTTTTCGGCGGTAACGACGGCTGGCACGAAGAGCTGCGCCGGCGTGTCGTAAAGCGTCATTTCCGCCTTGATCGTCTCTCCTGCCAGGAGCTTCACGGCGACGTCGGCCGCGGCCGCGGCGACGATTTCGCTCGGCTTGGAGATCGTGTTGTATTGATCCCCCGATATGATCAGCTGCAGCGCGGCGATTGTCGCATCATTGCCGGTCACCGGCGGCACGGGATCGACACCGGCTGCCTTGAAGGCGGCGATGGCGCCACCGCCGGTGCCGTCATTGGCGGCGACGACGCCGACGATCTGTTTACTGAAACGGGTGATCTGGCCGGCCGCCCATTGCTGGGCATTAGCCGGCTGCCAGTTCGGCGTGTCGAATTCGGCAAGCGTCTTGTAGCCGCCGCTGGCGAGACCCTCGTGAATGCCGTCCTTGATCAGCCCGGCGGCCGCGTCTGTCGGCGAACCGTTGATCTGTAGAATGCCGCCGCCATCGGTCGGCACATTCTTCGCCTTCAGATGCTGGACGAGCGATTCCGCGATTGCCTTGCCGATCGCCTTATTGTCGAAGGAGACGTAGAAATCGGCCTTGCCCTTCGGGATCGGCCGGTCATAGGCGATGACCTTGACGCCCTGGCTCTGGGCCAGCTGGACGAGGAAGGCGGCGGCTGCCGAATCCACCGGGTCGAGCACGATGACCTTGGCGCCCTGGGTGATGGCGGAGTTGAACTGCTGCTGCTGTTTGGCGATATCGGCGTCGGCATTCTGATAGAGCACCTTGCACGAGGCGCAAAGCTTCTTCATTTCCGCGACGAAGCCCGGATGATCGTGCTCTTCATAGCGGGTCGAGCCCTGATCGGGCATGAGGAATGCGACCGTCGCATCCGCAACGGCGGTTTGCGCAAAGGCGGAAGTACCGCCGAGCAAGGACAGGACAAGTGCCGCGCCTGCCGCTTTTGTCGAGAATTTCGTCATTTCCATCTCCTCCCATCGGAAAAATTGTGTAACTTCGTCATTGCAGTGGTCTGCTGCGGCCGTGCGGTTGGCGAACAGCCACGCCTGTCCCGGCGGTTTGCAGTTTTCTGAGGGCAAGCGTCTCCTCTCGCGAACCGCCCGTTGCGCGCTCGCGTCCAAATCGATGTCCGTTTTTGGCTCCTCCTCCTCGTCCTCCCTATCGTCATCTTCGGCGGACCTTCGTCATATTGCCGACAACGGTGCTCGTCCGGTTTGCTTAAGCCGCCTTCGCCACGTTGATATTGTCGCCCAACAGCCGCCGGAATCGCGACGGCGTCATGCCCTTTTCCGCGAGAAATTGTCGGTTGAAGTTGGACAGATTGTTGAAGCCGACTTCGAAGCAGATGTCGGTGATCGATGCGTGGTCGTCGCTCATCAGGATCTGACAGGCGAGATTGATACGCAGGCGTTTCACATATTGCACGAGCGACATGCCGGTATGGCGGCGGAAGGCGCGCGAAAAGGCGCCGGTGGACTGTTCGGCAATCCTGGCGAGATCGGCTTCGTCGAAGGATTTCGTCAGGTTCTCCCTGATATAGGCGAGCGCCTTGTTGATGCCGGCCGACATGTAACCCGACGGGTCGGGCAAATAGCTCGGGCTGGCGAGAAGCTGGGCATCCTGCGCCCGGCTGAGCAGGCCGACAATCATCATGAAGAGCTCGATGCGGCGCACACCCTGTGCCTGTTGCACCTCGTCCATCAACGGCGCGACCTGCCGGCTGGTATCCGTGCCGAAGAGCACGCCGCGGCGGGAGGCTTCGAGTACCGGCTCGAAGGGGGCGAGTTCGGCCAGCACCTTCATCGTGTCGCTGATGAAATTCTCGCTGAACTGGATGAGCTGGCATCGCAGTGGAATGCTCGACCCCTTCGGAACGTCGCTGATCCAGTTGTGGGGAAGATTGGGGCCGGCAAGCACGAGATTGCCCGGTTCGAACTCGCCGATGAAATCGCCGACGAAATAGCGCCCGGTCGTCGCCACGACGAGATGCAGTTCGTATTCCGGATGAAAATGCCAGCGAACCGTATGATAGGGATAGCCATGCGCCTTCGCTGCGAAGGATTCGCCCGGCCTGATCTGAATGACTTCCAAGTCCGGTTCCATTGTTTCCTCCTCCGAGGACGGGTTCTAATCCCGCACGCCAAATTCCCTTTTTGGCTTTATTGTTGAAGGGGAGTGTAGTGGGCTCGTTTCACGCCCGCCACCACGATTCCCGGTCAAAACTGATACTTTTTTGATGATTGACGCTGCGCAGGCGATGCAAAAGACACCCGCAATCCGCATCCGGCATCATCCAGGAACGGATCTCAGGCGGCCAGAGCGGCAATGACGTTCCGGACCAACGCAGCCGAGGACAGCCGGCTCGTGGCGCAGCTCGGGGCGCCGATCGCCCCGACACGCACCGAAACGCCGCCGCGCGCATTGGCGATCGCAAACATCGACTCGTCGGTCAGATCATCGCCGATGGTGATCGGGCAGCGGTCCTTGAAAGGGTCGGATTGAAAAAACCGCTCCAGCGCATCGCCCTTGCTTGAGCGTGCCGGCCGCAGCTCGAAGACCATCTTGCCGAGCTGCAGCGCCCAGTTCGGCCCGGCAACCTTGGCATAGTGATGCATGCGCTCTTCGAGCACCTTTTCATATTCGGGCGCGAGCCGGTAATGGGCGGCAACGGCCGCGCCCTTATCCTCGATCAGCACGCCCGGATAGTGCTCGGCTTCCTCGGTCAAGGCGTGCTTCAGCGCCTGAAATTCTGGACTGGCCTCGAGCGTGTGCATTCCGGCAGCGCTCCTGATTTCCGCCCCGTGAAGGCCTGCCGTCGGAAATGCAAAGGGTTTGAACAGTGCGTCCGCATAGGCAAGCGATCGCCCGGTGACCAGCGCCAAGGCGCCGCCGAGCTTGTTCGACAGGCGGTGAAGCTGTCCGGGAAGAGCCTCGGGGACTTCGATCGCATCCGGCGTCGGCGCGAGATTTAGCAGCGTCCCGTCGATGTCAAGAAACATCGCCCAGCGCTCCGGCTCTTCCAAGACCAGTGAAAGCATTTCCTGGGTAGCGGCGTCGTCCTGCACGGCATTCTCCAACCTCTGCAATCATTGAAGCTAGGTCACCGGCCGGCGAGGGCAAGGTGACCTTTCAGGCGCCGGAACATCCGGGGCCAGTCCGCGTTGTATCTCGCCGCCCGTTCGAGCCCTCGCGTCACAGAAGGTAGTTTGATGGCCAAAAGCAGTTCCGAGCCCCGTGATGAGGTCAATGCCCCGTTGGCACATGGCGCGTTAAACCTGCCCCTGGTGACCATCGACGATTACAACAATGAACTGCGTGACAAGGATGGCTTCGTTGGCGACAACGCCAACAAGAAGACTTTTCAAACGAAGCTCGACGATTGGAGAAAGCGCATCCGCAAAGTCGGAGACGACCCGATCGGCAAGACCGCGACGGCGAAGCTTTCCAAGAAAAAGATCGACGCCTTTCTGAAAGGCGACGATATGGAGGCAGCGGCATTGGTCATGGGGGCGGTGGAGGACTTCGCTCAGGACTTCGCGGATGTGATTGGAAAGTTTCTGAAGGACAAGCGCTGGGTGAAGACGGAACGCATCGTCGTCGGCGGTGGCTTCCGGCATAGCCGCTTTGGCGAGCTGACGATCGCCAGGACCATGGTTGTTCTCAAGGCCACCGGCATCGACGTCGAGGTCGTGCCGATCGTTCACCACCCTGATGAGGCCGGGCTGATCGGCTCGGTCCATTTGATGCCGCGCTGGATGTTTAAAGGCCACGAGGCGATCCTGGCCGTCGATATCGGCGGCACCAATGTTCGCGCCGGCGTCGTCAAATTCGGCAAGGACGACGTGCCGAACTTCGCGGATGCGAGCGTCTGGGAATCAGCGATCTGGCGTCATGCAGACGACGAGCCAAGCCGCACCGCAACCATCGAGAGGCTGGCCGCGATGTTGCAGGATCTGATCGGCAAAGCCGAGAAGGCCAATCTCAAGCCCGCGCCGATCATCGGCATCGCCTGCCCCGGCATCATCAAAGCCGATGGTTCCATCGAACGCGGCGGGCAGAACTTGCCGGGGGGGAACTGGGAGAGCGACAGCTTCAACCTTCCCGCCGCGCTGATGAAGGCCATTCCTGAAATCGGCGACGACAGCACATTCGTGATGATGCACAACGATGCCGTCGTGCAGGGATTGTCGCAGATCCCTTTCGTGACCGACGTGTCGCGATGGGCAGTGCTGACGATCGGTACGGGTTTAGGCAATGCGCATTTTACCAATCGCGAGACAACGAAGGCGCGATAAGGCTCGGCGCCACCTCCTGCTACGCCGCCAACCATAGGCTCGGCCGGCGTTGCGGCGCGTTATGGTAAATAACAGGTAAACAACAAGGATTTCCGCAGGCGGAAGCAAATCAATCCATAAGTTCCGTTAGGAACGGTTGGCTTTTCCAGATGGAAATGAGAATCGGGTCGGGCTGGCGGCAGTTCTGCGACATCGCAATCGTGCTAACGCTGCCGAGGATACCCACCGAGACCTGATTCGCCTAGCCTGTGCCCGTTATGATCTGCATGTGATCACGACCGGCCCGACGTCGCCTCGCGCTCAACGATCGGCATATGGCGTTGAAACATGATCCGGGATCTTCAGCGTCGCCTTGATGCCGCATGCGGGGCGTCGGCAGAAAGTTGGAGGCCCCTCCCCTTTTCTCCTTTGCGTCGGAAAAGATGGTGATAACGCCGGCGGGTTGTTCTCGGCGGGTTCAAATTGCGCTTATCTCTGCGGCGTACACCATGCGTAGACGAAAGATGGATTATGAACTTCAAGGGAATAAGCGCTCCGCTCAATGCCGGTCGTCTCGAACAAATGCTCGGCCTTGCCCCGTCACGTCGCGATCCTGAAACCCATGACGCAAACGGCAAGTCCTCAGGCAATGGCCCCGTCCGCGGGCCGGAAGCCGAAAACCTGTACCATTCGTCCGTCTATAAATGACAGGTGGATTGCTCCATCCGGTCTGCGATCAGAAACACTTCGCCGAGTCGGCGCCCATGCTGAGTCGCATCCAATGTGTGAAGGCTAGCGTCGGCAAAGCTGGAGACGACCGCCGTTGTCAGCTGACAACAGCGCTAAGATTCCGGAATTACACATGATTTTTTCGGCGAAACCGGTTTGTTATCCATTCGCTAACCAAGAAATCGCTTGACGTCATTGCCAGACTCACGATCATTTGCGCAAAATTACCCGATTTATCAGGATTTGCGTGAATGCCGACCAAGGCCGCGATTGTTGAGAAAGCCAAGAGAGCGAGTCAAGTCTCGATCGACGAGACGATTGCGCAGGACTCGACGATGCTCAGCAGCCAGCTCCAGGTGCTGTTCGAGCGGTTGTTTTCGCCCGATGCCCGCAAATCGCTGCGGCGCTTCAGCAGCACCGAGACCGCCAAGCTGCTCGGTGTCACCGACAGCTATGTTCGCCACCTCGCCGCCCAGGTGGAAAGCATCAATCCAGAAAAGACGGCGTCTGGCCGGCGGGTGTTCTCGCTCGAGGAAATCCATGCGATGCGCCAGCATCTCGGGCGCACCAAACCCTCCTATCTGCCGATGCGCCGGCCGGGCGACCATCTCCAGGTGATCGCCGTCACCAACTTCAAGGGCGGCTCCGGCAAGACGACGACATCCATCCATCTGGCGCAGTTCCTGGCGCTACGCGGTTATCGCGTGCTGGCCGTGGACCTCGATCCGCAGGCCTCGATGTCGGCGATGCTCGGCTATCAGCCCGAATTCGACGTCGGGGAAAACGAGACGCTTTACGGCGCCATCAAATATGACGAGACCCGCCGCGACGTCGCCGACATCGTGCGCCAGACTTATTTCCCCGGTCTCGATCTCATCCCCGGCAATCTCGAACTGCACGAGTTCGAACACGATACTCCAAAGGCCCTGGCCGACACCAACCGCGACGACAAGGACATGTTCTTCATGCGGGTCGGCAACGCGCTGCATTCGCTGGAAGAGAGCTACGACGTCGTCATCATCGATTGCCCCCCTACCCTCGGCTTCCTGACGCTGTCTGCTCTCTGCGCCGCCACTGCCGTGCTGATCACCGTTCATCCGCAGATGCTCGACGTCGCGTCGATGAACCAGTTCCTGACGATGACCTCCGACCTTCTGTCCGTGGTCAAGGAGGCCGGCGGCAATCTCGATTACGACTGGATGCGCTATCTCGTTACCCGCTATGAGGCCAATGATGGCCCGCAGGCGCAGATAGTCGCTTTCCTGCGCAGCCTGTTCGGTGAGCGGGTGCTGACCTCGATGATGGTCAAGTCGACGGCGGTTTCGGATGCGGGCCTGTCCAAGCAGACGATCTACGAGGCGGGACGCGAGACAATGCATCGCCAAACCTATGACCGCGGCGTCGAATCGGTCGACAACGTCAATGCCGAGGTCGAGCAACTCATTCGCAGTGCATGGAGCAGGACATGAGCCCAAAAGGTCGCGATATCCTGAAGAGCATGGTGGGCGCCGTCGAGCCGGCACGGCCGGATGCGCCGAGCGCGCCGCCCCCGCATCGCCCATCGGGCGCGGTCAAGGCGATGAACTTGTCGCTGGGACGGCTGGGGGAGGAAGCGGCGGCCGCCAAGGCGCTGCGTGAATCGCTCGCCTCCGGCGACAAGGTGCTGGAGTTAGATCCGGCTGCCGTCGAAATGTCCTTCATCCGCGACCGTATTCCCGTCGATCAGGATCCTGAGTTCGAGCGGTTGAAGCAGTCGATCCAGGAAAGCGGGCAGCAGGTTCCGATCCTGGTGCGGCCGGATCCCGTCAAGGCCGGGCATTATCAGGCCGCCTACGGCCACAGGCGTCTGCGTGCGGTTGCGGAGATCGGCGTTCCTGTCAAGGCCGTCGTTCGCAAGCTTACGGATGAGGAATTGATCCTTGCGCAGGGTCAGGAAAACGGCCCGCGTGTCGATCTGAGCTTCATTGAGCGGGCGCTGTTTGCACGACGCATGGATGAACACGGCTTCAGCCGCGACATGATTGCCCAGGCGCTGGCGACGGATAAGCCGGAAACGTCGAGGCTGCTGCAGGTGGCGCAGACGATCGACCCCGAGATCATTCTCGCCATCGGACCGGCGCCCAAGGTCGGACGGCCGCGCTGGCTGGCCTTCGCCGAGAAATTCAGAGAGGCAGGCGGGCAGAAGAAGGCGCAGGCCGCAATTGCTGCCACAGCTTTTCAGGCCCTGGAGAGCAATAGTCGCTTCGATCTCATCTGGAAGGCGCTTGAGGAAAAGAGCGCGCCGCAGCGGGCCGAGCAGACGCTTCGGACCCAAAGCGGGGGGACGCTTGCTTCGGTGAGCCACTCCGGAAAGACCTTTCGCATCACCGTCAAATCGGCGGCGTTTTCGGAATTCCTGGCCCGGCGGTTGGTTGGTCTCGCCGCCGAGTTCGAAGAGGAAAATGAGGGAAAATGAACCAATTAGACCGATTGTCAGCTGACAATTCGGATAGGAGATAACGCGCAAAAGAAAAAAGCCCCCGAACGTCACCGTCGCGGAAGCTTTCCTCGTAGTCTTGAACACCTCCGAGAATCGCACTTCCGAGAATCGCTGTCAAGAGTTTTTGGCGCCGTTTTGGCGAGCGGACTTCTTTTGCCTTGTCGAGGTGGAAGAGATGGAAACCGGAAATGTAACGACGCCCTTCGGGCGGCGGCCGATGACGCTTGGCATGCTCGCGAGCCAGGTGATGGCAGGCGAAATCAAGCCTGATCAGTCGGTCGACAAATGGAAATTGTTTCGTGCGCTGTGCGAAGCAAAGCCGCTGCTCGGCATCAGCGATCGGGCGCTTGCGGTGCTTAATGCGCTCTTAAGCTTTTATCCCAAGAATGAGCTGGCACAGGAAAACGGACTGATCGTATTCCCGTCGAATATCCAGCTTTCGCTGAGAACGCATGGCATGGCCGAACAGACGGTGCGGCGCCATCTTGCAGCACTCGTCGAGGCCGGACTTCTGCTGCGCAAGGATAGTCCCAACGGCAAACGTTATGTCCGCAGGGACAGGGCAGGGGAGGTCAACGAGGCCTTCGGCTTCTCGCTGGCGCCGCTGCTTGCCCGTGCCGAGGAGATCGAGCAGCTAGCCGCCGAGGTGATGGCCGAGCGGCTGCACGTCCAGCGTCTGCGCGAACGCATCACGCTTTGCCGCCGCGATATAGCCAAGCTGATCGAAGCGGCTATAGAAGAAGATGTCCAAGCGGATTGGCAGGGCCTGTACCAGGAGTTTCGGGATCTGATCGAAGGCCTGCCACGGTCGCCGACGACGGCACAGCTCGAACAATTGCTGGACGAATTGATGATGCTCAGGGCGGACGTTCTTAACCGGCTGGAAATTCGAGTTAAATCGACAAAAGCGCGCGGCAATGCCGCTTATATCGAGCGTCACATACAGAATTCAAACCCCGAATCCATTTCTGAACTTGAACCAAGCTTCGAAATGAAGCAGGGCGCGATGCCGGAGCAAGACAACGGGCGAGGGACCGGGACGCTGGGAGAGGGAAGGAGTGAGGCGATCCGTTCGGATAGTCAGCCAGAACAGCGGGGTCGACGGCCCGGCGGTCGAGAGGATGGCGGCGGGTTGAAATCCTTCCCGCTGGGCTTGGTTCTGCAGGCCTGCCCCGAAATCCTCGCCTACGGGCCGAATGGTGAAATCCGCAACTGGCGTGATTTGATGAGTGCAGCCGTAACTGTGCGGTCGATGCTGGGCGTCAGTCCGTCAGCCTACGAGGAGGCCGCAAACGCGATGGGGCCGGAAAATGCCGCGACGGTGATGGCATGCATCCTGGAGCGCGGCGGCCATATCAATTCGGCCGGTGGTTACCTCCGCGACCTGACGCGGCGAAGCGAAAAGGGAGAATTCGCGATCGGCCCGATGCTCATGGCGCTCTTGCGGGCAAATGCGCCGGCTAGCCGAAAAGCTGGATAA